>NZ_JAIOKW010000042.1:0-48437 GCF_020093335.1 Pseudomonas fluorescens group sp.
CCTTAGAGCCGGCCGGTTTCTTACTGTCGATCTCGGTCAAGTGTGGGAGGGGGCTTGCTCCCGATGGCGGTGGGGCAGTCACAGATGCATGAGCTGACACACTGCTATCGGGAGCAAGCCCCCTCCCACAGTTTGATCTCCATGCATCAGGTAGATATCAGCCTGCTTTTGATCTGGCTTGTGATCTTGATCTTAGGCGCCCAGCGTGTTTGACGGGGCGCCTAAGATCAAGATCAAAAGCAAGAGCACGGCGGCCTGGTAGCCGACCTGAGTGGTGTGGAGCAAAAGCAGATCTGAGTGATCCCTCAGCCGAGAGTAGCGGCCTTAGAGCCGGCCGGGTTCTTGCTGTCGATCTCGGTTAAGTGTGGGAGGGGGCTTGCCCCCGATGGCGGTGGGGCAGTCACAGATGCATGAGCTGACACCCTGCTATCGGGAGCAAGCCCCCTCCCACAGTTTGATCTCCATGCATCAGGTGGATGCCCCGGTGTCAGGGCGGAACCCATACCAGTCACCCCCCAAATAACGGATATAGACACCACAAAAAATTGCCCCCCACCCAATCCGAAATGAAGCTTTCATGACAAAAGTTCGGTAGTCCCAAGCCACTCCCGTCTCTCCTGTGTAACGCGCTTGAGCCCACCAGAAAGGTGGGCTTTTCAGCCGCAAGCAGGATGCCAGGAGTGGGGCGATGGGAACTATGGAACGTTACTCGAAAGTGGGCATGCAGGAGCTCGACCAGCGCCTGTCGAAGATCGTCGAAGCGGCGCGCAAGAAGCCGGTGTCGGTCTATCGCTACGGCGCGCCTTGGGTATGGATCGTCTCCCAGGACGATTGGCAGGGCACCCGCAAGGAAGTCTCCAGCTACATCCCGGCCAGCCATTCCCTGGTGTTGCTGCGCCCGCAGATCGATGAAGTGCTCGACCAGCACCGCGACTGGCTGGTGGCCGAAGCCCCGATGTCGATCGCCCCGCAGACCGTGCTGCAGATCCTGCTGCTGCAATTGCTGTATTCGGTACCCAGCGAGCAGCAACTGCATGAACAGCTGAACTACAACCTGCTGTTCCGCTGGTTCGTCGGCCTGGACCTCAACCAGAAGGTCTGGAGCATCCAGGCACTGACCCGCGACATCGCCACGCTGCTGAACAACCCGCGTGCGGTGCAACTCATCCAGAAAATCATCGGTGACGTGTTTTGTGGCGCCTTGCTGCACATGCCGGAGTTCTCGCTGAACTTCGCCCTGTTGCACACCTGGCTGGCCCGCCACGGCAACACCTCGATCACCAGCAATTGAGCAGGCCTTGCGCCGGGCAATCGGCGGCGGCGGATAAAATCAGAATGTCAGGGGGCGGTGTGGAGCATCTGTTCAAATTAACGCTGGCGCTGTGTTGCGTGACGCTGGGGAGCGTGACGCAAATCGCGTTGGCCGAGGAAGAGGAAGCGGCGCGCAAGGTCGACGTCAACGAGTACTTCGTGCGCGGCAACACGGTGCTCGATGCGGCGACGATTGAGGAGGCGGTGTATCCGTTTCTCGGCCCGCAAAAGACCCTGGGCGATATCGAAGGCGCCCGCGATGCTTTGCAGAAGATCTACCAGTCGCGTGGCTACCAGTCGGTGTTTGTCGAGCTGCCGGAGCAGAAGGTCGATGACGGCATCGTCTACCTGCAAGTCAGCGAAACCAAGGTTGGCCGCGTGCGCGTGGTCGGCGCCAAGCACTATTCGCCGGTGGAAATCCGCGAGCAGGTGCCGGCACTGGAGGAGGGCGCGGTGCCGGACTTTGCCACGGTGCAGACCCAGCTGGCCGGGCTCAACCGCAGTGCCGGGCGCCAGGTTACGCCGCTGGTACGCGAGGGCCAGCGTCCGGGCACCATGGATGTGGACCTGCAGGTCGAAGACCAGAACCCTTGGCACGCCAGCATCGGCCTGAACAACGACTACAGCGCCGACACCGAGAAGCTGCGGTCGGTCGCGACCCTGGGCTACGACAACCTTTGGCAACTGGGCCACAGCATTTCCCTGACTTACTTCACCGCGCCCCAGGACACCGAGAATGCCAAGGTTTGGTCGGGTTCCTACACCGCACCGTTGAATGAGCGTTGGACCTTGCAGTTCTCCGGTTACCAGTCCGACAGCAACATTGCCACCATCGGCGGCAGCAACGTGTTGGGCAAGGGCCATTCCTACGGTGTGTCGGCCATTTACAACCTGCCGGCTGCCGGTAACTGGGCCAACTCATTCTCGTTCGGGATCGATTTCAAGGACTTCGACGAGGAAATGAAATTCGGCGCCAGCAGTGACCAGGTGCCGCTCAAATACGCGCCATTCACCCTGGGCTACAACGGCTATCGCTACACCGAGCAATCCCAATTGGGCCTCGGTCTGAACCTGATCGTCGGTACCCGCGCCTTCTTTGGCTACGGCAGCGATGCCGAGGCGTTCGACTACAAGCGCTACAAGGCCAGCGCCAGTTTTGCCGTGCTCAAGGGTGACCTGAATTACACCTATACCTTCGCCAACGATTGGCAGTCGGCGACCAAAGGCGGCTTCCAACTCGCCTCGGGACCGCTGGTCTCCAACGAGCAGTACTCGGCCGGCGGCGCCACGTCGGTGCGCGGCTACTTGGCGGCCGAGCGCACCGGGGACGAGGGCTACTTGCTCTCCCAGGAATTGCGCACGCCGTCCCTGGCCAAGTTTCTCGGCAGTTATGTGCAGGAGTGGCGCTTCTACGCGTTCGCTGAAGGCGCGCGCATGCGCCTGCACGACCCACTGCCCGAGCAAGAAGACGAATACAGCCTGGCCAGTGTCGGCCTGGGCACCCGCGCCAGTTTGAGCAAATGGTTGTCCGGCAGCCTGGATTGGGGTTACCCGCTGCTCGATGGACCGAACACCCAGAAACAGGACTCGCGACTGCACTTCAGTGTGCAGGCGACTTTCTGACTTTTTCTTCCGGAGACTTCACCCATGCAACGCCTATTCCTGAGCCTGTTGATCTGCCTGGGCTTCGCGCTCCCGGCCACCGCCCATGCCTGGTGGCAGGACGACTGGCACTACCGCAAACAGATCTCGGTCGACACCACCGCGCAAGGGGCCGCGATCAACCAGGCCCTGGGTCGTACCGCGCTGTTGGTGCGCCTGCACACCGGTAATTTCACCTTTGACGGGGTCAAGGATGACGGTGCCGACCTGCGCTTTGTGAGTGCCGATGACAAGACCGTGTTCAACCATCAGATCGAAAGCTTCGACCCGTTGATGGGCATGGCGCTGATCTGGGTCGATGTGCCCAAGGTCGAAGGCGGCCAGCGCCAGGACCTGTGGATGTACTACGGCAACCAGAAGGCCCCGGCCACGGCCAACGGCCAGTTGACCTTCGACCCGAACTACACCGCGCTCTACCATTTTGATGGCGCCAATGGCACACCGGCCCGGGACACCACGGCTTACGCCAACACCGCGTTGAACGCCACTGGCGCCGCCATCGATGGCGTGATCGGCCGCGCCTTGCAGTTCGGCGGCCAACCACTGATGTTGCCGGCCAGCCCCTCGCTGCAACATGCGGCAGGCGGCGCGTTCACCTTCAGCGCCTGGTTGCGCTTGGACCAAGCCAGTGGCGAGCAAGTGGTGCTGGCCCGGCGTGACGGCACCCATAGCCTGTTGCTGGGCTTGAACCAAGGCATGCCGTTTGTGGACATCGACGGCCAGCGCGCTGTCTCGACCCAGCCGCTGAACCCCGGCCAATGGCAGCACCTGGCGCTCACCGCCGAGGGTGAAAAGGTCACGCTGTATGTGAATGGCCGCGAAACCGCGACCCTCGCGGTGGCCATGCCGGCCTTTAATTCCCAGCTGGCCATCGGTGCCGACCTGCCGGAAGCGGGCAGCACGCACCTGCCATTCGCCGGGGCCATCGATGAGCTGCGCCTGTCCAAGGTGGCGCGTCCGGCCGCGCTGTTGCTGGCCGATGCCAGCGCCCAGGGTGCCGAATCGAAACTGGTGGCCTACGGGGTGGATGAAGAACAGTCCGGCTTCGGTTTCGGCAGCCTGGGCTTCTTGCTCAACGCCGTACCGGTGGATGCCTGGGTAATCATCCTGGTGCTGGTGGCGATGATGTTTCAGTCGTGGGTCATCATGCTGCGCAAGAACCGCCAGGTCAGCCGTTTAAGCAGTGCCAACGAAGTGTTCCGTGAGCACTTCGCGCAGATCGGCACACGCCTGGAGATGTACGCCGACGACGCCCAGTTGGGCGAGCGCTTGACCCATTCCTCGCTGTGGCGCCTGTACCTGGTGGCGGTCAAGGAGATCCGCACCCGTCGCGCCCAAGGCGCCGACACCTCATCGGTGTCGGCCGCGACCATCGAAGCCATCCGTTGCTCCATGGACGGCGTGCGCACCCGCGAAAACCAGGCGCTCAGTTCCAAACTCTCGACCCTGTCCAACGCCATCGCCGGCGGCCCGTACATCGGCCTGCTCGGGACGGTGCTGGGGATCATGGTGGTGTTCCTCGGCACGGCCATGGCCGGTGACGTGAACATCAACGCCATCGCCCCGGGCATGGCCGCAGCCTTGCTGGCCACGGCCATGGGCCTGTTCGTCGCGATCCCGGCGCTGTTTGGCTACAACCGCCTGATCACCCGCAACAAGGAAGTCAGTGCGGATATGCGCGTGTTTGTCGACGAGTTCATCACCCGCCTGGCGGAGATGCACGGCGAGAGCCAGCACAGTGAAGCCGCGCACCGCGCACCGCATCACGCATCGGTTCCTGCCTGAGGAGAATCGCCATGGCTTCCGTAAATGCCTCCCACGACGATGACGACGATGCCGCCGTCGACAGCATCAACATCACGCCCCTGGTGGACGTGCTGATGGTGGTGCTGGTGATGTTTATTTTGACCGCCACCGCCCAGGTCTCGGGCATCCAGATTCACCTGCCCAAGGCCAGCGCCTCGGTGTCGTTGTCGGAGGCCAAGACCAAGGCCATTTCCGTGAACGACGGCGGCCAGGTGTTCCTCGACGCCTACCCGGTCACCCTCGGCGAGCTGGAAGAGCGCCTGCGTATCGAGAAAGCGTTGAACCCGGACTTCCCGGTGATCGTGCGCGGCGACGCGATGGTGCAGTACCAGAAGGTGATTGAGGTACTCGACTTGCTGCGCCGGCTGGAGCTGTCCCAGGTCGGGCTGGTCACCGGCAAACCGAGTCAGGGCTGAGTCATGACCGCACAGATCCCGATTGCGCCAATACCGGTGAAAAAGAAACCGCCGTTGCGCCCGTTGAAGTGGGGCGCCGGCCTGTTGTTGGGGGCCGTGGCGGCCTGGTTTTTGTGGCAGTGGGCCAACGACATGAGTGGCGTGCGCCGCGAAGCGCCGAAGGTGCCGACGATTATCCCGTTGCCGCCGCCACCACCGCCGCCGCCGGAAAAACCCAAGGAGCCCGAGCCCCAGGTCGAAGAAAAAGTCCCGGAGCCGGTGCCCAGCCCGGAACCCGAAGAGGTCAAGCCGGCCGAGGAAGCACCGCCTTCACCTAACGAAGACCTGGCCAACCCGATGCAGATCGACGGCGACGCCCAGTCCGGCAATGACGGTTTCAACATCGGCGCGGGTAAGGGCGGTGGCATGGCCGGCAGCGGTGGCGGCGGGCTGGGTACCGGCACGTACAAGCAGTATCTGGCCGGCACCTATCAACGGCTGATGCGCGAAGACCCGGAATTACGCAAGAAGGCTTTCTCGATACAGATAGACCTGTGGTTGGGCACCGATGGCCAAGTCACTAAAGCGCTGGTGGCCAAGTCCAGCGGTGATGCCGAGACCGACGCCCAGATGCTCGCGCTGATACGTGCACCGCGTGCCGCACAGAAGCCGCCGGCGTCACTGACGCTGCCCATGCGCCTGTCCCTCAAGGGCCGGCGCCCGGATTGACTGAACCTTTTTTAACGGATTTTTACAGGAGTTGCGTACACATGATTTCCCCCGTGAATCGACTGACCCTGGCGGTTGGCATGGTCATCGCGACCCTGGTTGGCCAGGCGGCTGCAGCCCCGGTTGCGCCTTCGGAAAACGTCACCATCAACCTGATCCGTCTGCTGGTGCAGCAAGGTGTGCTGACCCAGGCCACCGCCAATGGGCTGATCGCCCAGGCTGAAAAAGAGGCCCAGCAGGCACGCCAGGCCAATGCCGTGCCGGTGGTTGCCGCAGGACCGACCGCAGCGCCCGGCGATGTGCGTGTGCAGTATGTGCCGCAGGCGGTTAAGGATCAGATTCGCGACCAGGTCAAGGCCGAGGTCATGGCCACCGCCAAGCAGGAAAACTGGGCACAGCCCAATACCTTCCCCGATTGGATCTCGCGCATCAGCTTTGATGGCGATATTCGTTTGCGCGACGAGTCACGCTACTTTTCGGGTAATAACAGCAACAATATCACCGACTTCGCCAAGCTCAATGACACCGGGCCCTATGACGTCAACAAAAACTCCAACACTAAGTTGCCGCCCTTGCTCAACACCCGCGAGGACCGCGAGAACCTGTTCCGCCTGCGCGCACGCCTGGGCATGAAAGCGGTGATCTCGCCGGAGTGGACCGCCGGCATTCGCATCGCCACCGGGTCTGACAATAACCCGGTGTCGACCACCCAGACCCTGGGCGGCGGCTTCGGCAAAAAAGACATCTGGCTGGATCAGGGTTACCTGACCTGGAAAACCACTGACTACATGACGTTGACTGCCGGGCGCATCGGCAACCCGTTCTATTCCACCGACATGATGTATTCCAACGACCTCAACTTCGACGGCGTGGCCGCGATCTTCAACCACCGCCTCAACAGCGAATGGGGGCTGTTCGGTACCCTCGGTGCCTTCCCGGTCGAGTACACCGCCGACACCGCCAGCACCAATGGTATCGACAAGGAAGACAGCGACACCAAATGGCTGTTTGGCGGGCAGATTGGCGCTGACTGGAAGATCAACCGCAGCAACCGTCTCAAACTTGCCGCCGCTTACTACCAGTTCCAGGACATCGAAGGCGAGCGTTCCAGCCCTTGCTCCACATGGCAGGGCGCGCCCGCCTGTGACACTGACGGCACGCGTGTTGCCTTCATGCAAAAAGGCAACTCGGTGTTCAACCTGCGCAACAACACCACCAACCCGACTGACCCGGCCAGGACGCCGGACCCTCAATTCGTCGGCCTGGCGTCCAAGTTCGATGTGCTGGACCTCAACCTGGTCTGGGACAGCGACCTGCCCAGCGATTTCAAGCTGCGCACCCAGGGCAACTTCATCCACAACCTGGCCTACGACAAGGGCGAAATGCTCAAGCGCAGCGAGGGCGAGATCGTCAACAACATCAACAGCAAGGGCCAGTTTGAAAGTGGCGGCAATGCGCTGATGGTGTCGTTCACCCTGGGCAGCGCGCTGGAGATGCGCAAGCGCGGCGACTGGAACGTGTTGGCCGGCTACAAGTACATCCAGCCCGACGCCTTGCCCGACGGCTTCAACGACTCTTCGTTTCACCTGGGCGGCACCAACGCCAAGGGTTACTTCATTGGCGCCAACTACGGCATCGACAAGAACATTTACGCCAGTGCGCGTTGGTTGAGCGCCTCCGAAGTGTATGGCCAGCCGTTTGAAGTCGATGTGATGCAACTGGAACTCAACACGCGCTTTTGATGCGCAGGGAGATGCCACATGAACATGCGAATCTGCGGGCTGTTACTGCTGCTGGTCACCACCGGCGCTGCGGCCGAAGGCATGGAGGAGCGCCTGCGCACGCAACTGCGCAGCACCACTCAGCAATTGCAGGCACTGCAAAGCGAACAGGCCCAGGCCAGTGCCGCGCGTATTGCCGCCGAAAACCAAGCCAAGCAGGCCCAGGCGCAAATCAAGCAGCTGACGGCTGAGCTGGAGAAGACCCGTGGCGCGGCCGAGCAATTGGCCGGCCAGCAACAGAGCCTGCACAGCCAGGCGCAGGCCCAGGTGGCGGCCAGCAACGAGCAGATCGGCAAGTTCAAGAAGGCCTATGACGAACTGCTGGTGCTCGCCAAGGGCAAAGAAGCCGAGCGTGCCCGTTTGCAGGCGCAACTGAGCGAACGTGACACACAAGTGCAGCAATGTTCAGTCAAGAATCAACAGATGTACGGCGTGGCCCAGCAACTGCTCGCGGCCTACGAAAAGATCGATGTGGCCGAGGTGATGAGTATTCGCCAGCCGTTCGCCAGCAGCGCGCGGGTCAAGTTCGAGGAACTGGCCCAGGGCTTTGGCGACGATTTGTACAAGAGCCGTTTTGATGCACCCCAGGCAACCGCCAATCATTGATAGACAGGGAAGAGATCACCATGAGCGAATTGATCACCAGCGTCACCACCCAGCGCCTCACCGAGTTGCTGCAGGAAGCCGGCTACCGGGTAAACCCGAGCGAACAAAATGGCGTCGTGCAATTGCTCAGCGCCAGCCAGGGCATCGGCTTTGCGGTGCGCTTCGGCAACCCGGCAGCAGAGCAGGGCAGCTATGTGGATTTCACCTACAGCTGTGCGCTGCGTATCCAGGGCGAGTTGCCCGAGGGCCTGGCCCAGGTGTGGAACGCGTCACGCCGCTTTGCGCGGTTGTCGGTGCAGGGCGAATTCCTGCTGATGGAAATGGACGTGGTGGTGGCCGGCGTCGGCGCCACACACCTGCGTAGCCAGCTGGAGTTGTGGGACCGCCTGTTGCAGGAATTTATCGTCTACCTGCGTGAATACAGCCAGCAGACCGCGCAGTTGCAGGCCGCAGCGGTGGGCGAAGAGGCACCCGTATTGTGAAAAAACCAACCCTGATGGTCGGCGCGGGTGCGCTGGCCTTGCTGTTGGTGGCGGTGGGCTTGAGTCTGCGGCCGGGCAGCGACCCGGTGGCGGCGCAGCAACCGGCGCCGGTGATCAATCCAGCCGCGAGCGGGCCGGCGGTGGCGCGCTTGGGCAACCAGCAAATCGACCTGCCTGAACTGAAAACCGTGTTGGCCAGCCTGCCGGCCGAATCCCGTGAGCAACTGCGCGGCAACCGTGGTGCGTTGGAAACCTGGATCCGCTCACGCCTGGCGCAGAAGGCCGTGCTTGAACAGGCCGACGCCCAGGGCTGGCGCCAGCGCCCTGAGGTAGAGCAACAGACCCGCGCCGCCACCGAGCAGATCGTGTTCCGCGACTACATGCTCTCGGTCAGCCAGGTGCCGGCGGATTACCCCAGCGCGGCTGAATTGCAGCAGGCCTACGACAGCGGCAAGGCGCAATGGGTAACGCCACCGTTGTACCGTGTGAGCCAGATCTTCCTCGCGGCGAATGACCCGCAAACCCTCGACACGGTACGTCGCCAGGCCCAGGAGCTGAGCCGTCGGGCCCAGGCCGCACCGGGTGATTTCGCCGCTTTGGCCACGCAGTTTTCCCAGGACACGGACTCCGCCGCACGCGGTGGCGACTCGGGCATGCAACCCCTGCAGCAACTGGTACCGGAAGTGCGCAGTGCGGTGTCGCGCCTCAAGGTCGGGGCCGTGTCGGACGTGGTGCAGAGTGCGGCGGGGTTCCATGTGCTCAAGCTCACCGGCCAGCAACCGGCACGCACCGCGACCCTCGACGAACTGCGTGAGCGCCTGACCCAGGCCCTGCGCGCCCAGCGCCAGGAGCAGATCGCCAAGGCTTACCTCGAAGGCATGCTCAACACCGCGACCCTGAGTATCGACGGCGCCGAGCTGAACAAGGTGCTGGAGTAATACGCGTCAACCCGCATTGGATGCACAGACCACAAGACAGGGAGTCTCCCATGGCATTTCTAGAACCGTCTGCCCCCCAGGGGCCCGCCGCTTATCGCGCACCCGCCGAGGGCCGCAGCCGTTGGCTGGCCTTGGCCGATGAGATCGACCCGGAGGTGGCGCGCTACTTTCTGGTGAGTGCGCGCTGCGGGTGTTTCATGCAAGCGGCGCGCAGCTTGAATATCAAGGCGACGCTGCTGCGCAAGCGCCTGGCGCAGTTGGAAGAGCAACTGCGGCATTCGCTGTTCAGCTACCAGGGCAATGGTTTGGTGCTCAGCCGCGACGGCCAGCAATTACAGGCGCAGCTGATTGCGCTGGCCCATGAACGCCGCTTGCCGGTGACGGAGCAGCCATTGATTCGGCTGGCGGTGGCGGAGCCGATCCTGCATGACATCCTGGGTCGCGACCTGATCGCCTTGCTGCGCCGCAATGCCAGCGTGCGCCTGGAGATCATCTCCATCGACAGCCAGTTGTCCCTGCAAGCGGTGGATGTGGATGTGGTGCTGTGGTTGTCGGATGCCGACGGCCCGAGCCCCGGCCCGAGTTTTCCCACTGAACCGCCGCGAGCCCTGGCGCGCTTGCAGTATCTGCCGCATATCGCCAAGCGTTATTCGCGGTTGACGACACGCCCGGACAGTGTGGAAGACCTCGACGATTACATGCTGGTGCAATGGCAGCCCGATGCGCAGGTGGAGGCTTTGCAGGCCTGGAACCAGGTGGTGCAGCAACGCTTGGCGGCAGTGGTGCAGGTGCATGCGTATTCGCTGATGCTGGAGATGATTCGCTGCGGTGCGTGCATTGGGTTGCTGCCGCATTACATGAGCAGTTTTGACCGAGGCTTGGTGGCGTTGCCGGGGTTGTTGGAGGCGCGCATGCAGCGGCAGGTATGGTTGGCGGTGAATACGCAGGTGGAGGATGCTGAGGCGGTAAGGATGATCGTAGAATTGATCGTGGGCACGTTTGAAGGACGGCGCGAGTGGTTTGACTCCAACGCACCTACCTTGTAGTGAGCGGGCTTGCCCCGCGCTGGGTGGCGAAGCCGCCCCAATAAGGACAGCGCGGTTCTTCAGAAGGAATAGCGGCGCCTGGTTTAGGGCGGCTTCGCCACCCAGCGCGGGGCAAGCCCGCTCACTACGGTGTGCGGCGGGCCAGGCAAGGTGACAGAAAGGCAGGCGGGCCAATCCGAACTCAGCGTTGCAATGCACCCCGGAAGGTTGCGCTTAATGCGCGCAAGGTTTCCTTGGAGCGGCCATCGCTGATACGGCTGTAAAGCACCACTTCACTCACGGGTAGGGTGGGCAAGCCGTATTGCTCGCTCACGTCCACCGCGCCAGACGGTGCCACGCGGTGGGCGAGGGCGGCGACGCCGAGTCCGGCGCTGACGGCGGCGCCGACGGCCATGACGCCGCCGCCGACAAATACTTCGGTCCAGTCGATGCGCGCCGCGTCCAGTGCACGGGTCGCCAAGTGCCGCACGCCGCAGGGCGCGGCCATGGTCGCCATGCGCAGGGGCGTGCCGGGGCTGTGTTGCCAGGTGGGGGCGGCGAACCAGCCAAAACGTTCCACCGCCAATACTTCGCCGTCCTGGCGGTCGCCCTCGTTGCGCACGATCACGGCGTCCAGCTCGTTGCGATCGAAGGCGGCGACCAGCTCGCGGGAGGAGGCAATGCGCACTTCGAGGATCACTAACGGGTCGTAGGCGGCCAGGCGGCTGAGCCAGGTTGGCAAGTCGGGGCCTGCCACGTGGTCGCTGATACCGATCACCAGGCGGCGGAGTGCGTGGCTGGCCATATCGCCCAAGGCGCGTTCATGGGCGTTGAGCAAGGCGCGGGCGGCGACGATGAAGTGTTCGCCTTGGGGCGACAGCCGCACATGCCGGGGCGTGCGTTCGAGCAAGCGATAGCCGAGGCGTTCTTCCAGGCGCTTGAGCTTGAGGCTGATCGCCGCCTGGGAGGTGTCGAGGGCTTCGGCGGCGCGGGTGAAACTGGCGAAATCGGCCACCCGTACGAAAGCCTGGACGGTGTCGATGTCCAGCGGTTTGAGCGCGTCAGTCATATTTAATCCTTATCGCACTTATATCGGCTGATATCTTGTTGAAATCATCGCGGCTGCGCAAGCTGAATCCTCATCTTGCACAGGAGTTCTCGCATGTTTGCCAAACAGTATTCACACCGTTTGCCTGCCGACTACGACATGGGCGTGATTCGCCGCCGCGCTGCGCAATTGGGGCCATTGTGGGATAACGCCGAGGGGTTGCTGTTCAAGGCGTTTATCGCCCAGGAGCGCGGCGGTAATGTGTATTCGTCGGTCTACTTGTGGGCCGATCCGTTGCAGGCCGCTGACTTTTTACTCGGCGAGCGTTTTCAGAAAGTGCTCGACAGCTTTGGTCGCCCACATATCGAGAGTTGGTTACCGCTGGATGTGCAGTGGGGGCCGGCGCAGGGCGCGTTGAGTTTGTATCGCGAGGCGTGGCCGCTGGAGCCCGGAGCGGACCGCGCCAGCCTATTGGCCGAGGAGAAACGGCGTAATCAGCAGGTGGCGGGGCGCAGTGACACGTTCGCGGTGTGCCTGGCGCTGGATGTACAGGCTTGGCGGTTGGTTCGGTTTACGTTGTCGTCCGCAGCGCTGGACGAGGCGCGTCAAGGCACGGGTTACCACGTGCTCTACCTGGCACAAGGCGTTGCGCCCCAGCCATAACTGCGCCAGTCTTGAGGCCTTATCTTTTCGGTCTCAAGCACTCTGCAATGCACACCACTCGTTTGACGCTCATTTGCCACGCCGTCACGCCTCTGCAAAAACAGGGGCGTTTTCCTGATGACGAGGCGGTGGTGATGGATTGGCAAGGCTCGGCGTTGTCGCTGGCTGATCGCTATAAGAAAACCCGGCGCCTGTTATGTGGGCCTGAGGCCAGGACGCGGCAGACGGCAGGCTTGTTCGGCGATGACGGGGTGATCGAGTTCGCGTTGCGCGATGCTGATTTCGGGCAGTGGAAGGGCCAGGACATCGGCCAGTTGGAGAGTGACACGCTGAACACTTGGCTCACTGACGCCACGTGCGCGCCCCATGGGGGCGAGTCGGTCGAGCAGATCTGCTGGCGGGTGGGAGAGTGGATGAAAACCCTCGAATCCCAGCCCGGCCATGTCTTGGCCATCACTCATCCCTTTGTGATCCGTGCCGCGATGTGGCATGTCATGCAGTTTCCACTGTCGATGTTCTACCGGATCGACGTCGAACCGCTGTCCGCCACTGAGCTGCGTTTCAACAACCTCTGGCGCCTGCGCCTGGACACTCACGCCTAGGCGCCTGAACATGGCAAAATCCACGCCCCGCACTGAGAGCAACCCATGAAACGCATCCTGATCATCGGCATTGGCGCCGGCAACCCTGACTACATCACGATGCAGGCCGTGAAGGCGCTCAACCGCACCGACGTGTTTTTCCTGATGGACAAGGGCCAGAGCAAAGACAAGTTGATCGACCTGCGCCGCGAGATCTGCGAGACCTACATCACCGAGCCGGGCTACCGCTTCGTCGAGGCCGATTGCCCCGAGCGTGTGCGCGGCGACATCGATTACACCACCGCCGTGCAGGACCTCAACCGCGACAAGCAGCAGACCTTCGAACGCATGATCAACGAAGAAATGGCTGACGGTGAAGTGGGCGCTTTCCTGGCTTGGGGCGACCCTGCGTTGTACGACAGCACCATTCGCATCCTGCAGGCGATCTTGGCCAGTGGCCGCTGCACCTTTGAGTTTGAAGTGATCCCCGGCATCACCAGCGTGCAGGCCCTGGCCGCCCAGCACAAAGTCCCGCTGAACCGCATCGGCAAGTCGGTCGAGATCACGACCGGGCGCCGTCTGGCGGCGGGGCAGGCCAGCGACGCCGACACCTTGGTGGTCATGCTCGACGCCGAAGACTCGTACCGTACGGTGGCGGCGCAGGATCTGGATATCTATTGGGGCGCCTACCTGGGCACCCCGGACGAGATACTGATCAGTGGCAAAGTGAGTGAAGTCGCTGAAGAAATCGAACGGGTGCGCAAGGCGGCGCGCCTGCAAAATGGCTGGATCATGGACACTTATCTGCTCCGCAAACCCTGAGGTAACGTCCCATGCTCAAATTGTTTGCCCTGGCGCTGACCCTGGTGGCCGGTGCCGCTCATGCCGACGATACGCTGCACACCGACTTGCCATTGTCGTACCTGGAACAGACCCAGGGCGATTCGCGCAACCAGCCGCTGGTGATCTTCCTGCACGGGTTTGGCAGCAACGAGGAAGACTTGTTCGGCATCAAGGATGCGCTGCCGTCTACCTGGACTTACCTGTCGGCCCGTGCGCCCATGCCGGTGGACCCGCACGGCTATCGCTGGTTTACCAAGACGCCCGGTGACGGCGATTACGATGGGGAGACCGCCGACCTGCAGCGCAGCGCCACGTTGATCGAGGATTTTGTCGGCAAAGCCACCACCAAGTACCACACTCAACCTGACCGGGTGTTCCTGGTCGGCTTCAGCCAGGGCGCGATCATGTCCTACGAGGTGGGCTTGCGCCGGCCGGAGCTGGTGCGTGGGATTGCGGCGTTGAGTGGCAGCGTGTTGCCGGTGCTCAAGGCTGAGCTGAAGCCGGATGAGTCACTGGGTAAATTGGCGATCTTCATCGGCCACGGCACGTTGGACCAGGCGTTGCCCTTTACCTCGGCGACACGGGCGAATGAGGTGTTGACGGGGTTGGGGTTGAAGCCGGAGTTTCATGGTTATTCGGGAATGAACCATACCGTCAGTGCAGCGGAAGTGCAGGACCTCAAAGCCTGGCTGGAAAAAAGCCTGAATTAAACGCGGTCGAACACTGTGGGAGGGGGCTTGCTCCCACATTTGGACCGAGTTGTTGGGAAGACTGTTATTTCCCGCCGGTAATCAACTTCACCAGCGCCGCATGCCCCTTCGCATCATCCGCGCGCGAAATCGCCTGAATCACCAGCAAGTGATTGCCCGAACCGGCCAGGAACGTGGAGTTCAGCGTCTTGCCGCCGCCTTGGGTGGCGGTGCTGTCCACCTGGCGCAGGCCCAGGCCCTTGAAGGTCAGTTTCTTCTCGCCTTGTTTCTTGAAGTCAGGCAGCGCAGCGCCTTGGTCCTTGACGAAGCCGGCCACGGCGCCATCAAGGAATTTCGCGTCGTTATCCCCGATGGTTACCCCATCGTTGCGCACGGTTTCGGCGACGATCACCACACTTTTCGTGGTCTGGTTGGCGTACATCGTGCCTTGGGTGTCGGCGGTGCCATCTTCGGCTTTGCCGGCGGGCAGGGTGTCGGCAGCGTAGGCCTTGGGCAGGTTGAAGGTGAACTTGCCGCCCAAGGTGGAGATGGTTTGCGTGGTTGGCTTAGCGGCGGCGAACACGCTGCCGGCGGTCAGCGCGAGGACCAGCAAGGCGGCGGTCTTGGTGAAAGTGGCCATGAAGCGCTCCAGGGATGAACGAAATTGCGGCGTATTCTGTCAGAATTTTCGCAAAATCGTTCATCCGAAGCCTCACACCTTGTCGGACTCTTCCTCAAGCCGATCCATTTCAAACAGCCTTGCCAATTCAGCCCGGGCTTCCTGGGCGGTTTGCATGACTTTGGCGGCGTCGTCGTAGACCGCGTGCTGCGCGGCCAGCACCTGCAAGTCGTGGTTTTTGAAGCGGGTGATGCGCGCATCGGCCTGGGCCTGGCTCAACCCCAGGCCTACCAGGGTGCGGCGGCTCATTTCGAGGCTGGAGTAGAAGGTCTCGCGAATCGGCGAGGCATCCAGGTCGACCAGGCGGTGCACGTGCTGGCGGTTACGTGCGCGGGCGATGATCTTCATGTGCGGGTAGAGGTTGCGCACCAGCTCGGCGGTCTTGATGTTGATCTCCGGGTCGTCCATGGCGATCACAAAAAACTCCGCCTGGTCGACTTTGGCCGCGTGCAGGATCTCGGGGCGTTGCGGGTCACCGTAGAACACCGGCATGCCGCCGAAGCTGCGGGTCAGCTCGATGGTTTCCACCGAGGTGTCCAGCGCGATAAACGAGATGTTCTGCGCGCGCAGGATCCGCGCCACGATCTGGCCCATACGGCCCATCCCGGCGATCACCACACGCGGCGCATCGCTTTCGATGGTGCGGTATTCCTCGGGCACTTCCACGGTCTTGACCTTGGGCTTGAACAGCTTCGGGCACACCAACAGCAGCAGCGGCGTCACCGCCATGGACAGGGTAATCGTCAGTACGAGCACATCGTAGAGGTGGGGTTCGAAGAGGCCTTGGTCGCGGCCGATCTTGAACACCACAAAAGCAAACTCACCGCCCGCTGCCAGCACCACACCCAGGCGCAGGGCGCTCTCGCGATTGAGATCACCGACCATACGGCCCACCGCGTACAACAGCGGCAGCTTCAGGCCGATCAGCAGCAGCGTCAGCCCGATCACCACCAGTGGCGAACTGAGCAGCAGGCTGAGGTTGGCGCCCATGCCCACGCTGATAAAGAACAGGCCCAGCAGCAGGCCCTTGAACGGTTCGATCTGGGATTCCAGTTCGTGGCGGTATTCCGAGTCCGCCAGCAGCAGGCCGGCGAGGAAGGCGCCAAGGGCCATGGACACGCCCACCAGCTCCATCAACCAGGCGGTGCCGATCACCACCAGCAACGCCGTAGCGGTGGAAACTTCACGCAGGCCGGTCTTGGCAACGATGCGAAACACCGGCCGCAACAGGTAGCGACCGCCGATGATCACCACGGCGATGCTGCCGAGGATCTGCAACACATGCTGCAGGCCCTGGGCTTCGGTGGTCGGGTGATCGCTGCCGGCCAGCAGCGGCACCATGGCGATCAGCGGGATCGCAGCGATGTCCTGGAACAGCAAAATGGCAAACGCCAGGCGACCATGGGGTTGGTTCAGCTCTTTGCGCTCGGCCAGGCTTTGCAGGCCAAACGCGGTGGAGGAGAGCGCCAGGCCAAGGCCGAGCACGATGGCACTGTTCCACGACTGGCCAAACAGCCATAACGCGACAACACCCATCACCAGGCCCGTGAGCAGCACCTGGGCCAGGCCGACGCCGAATACCGCCTTGCGCATCACCCATAAACGCTTGGGCGACAGCTCCAACCCGATGATAAACAGCAGCAGCACCACGCCCAGCTCGGAGAACTGCGCGACACTTTGCGGGTTGCCGATCAACCCCAGCACCGACGGGCCGATGATCACACCGGCGAACAGATAGCCCAGCACCGCGCCCAGTTGCAGGCGTTTGGCCAGGGGCACGGTCAGCACGGCGGCGAGCAGGAACACCACGGCTGCTTGTAACAGGTTGCCTTCATGGGGCATTGCGAACTCCAGGATCTTTAAAACCAATCAACAGGCGGGTATTAGAGCGCTTTTTACAGGTCGATAATTGTGTTTTTGCAGCGCGTGATCGTGCTGAGAGGCATTGCTGTCAGGGCGGAAGGATGTACAAACAATTTCCCAAGGGCGGCGGGTGGCGGCTCGTCCAGTTTATCTACTACGTTTTATGCTCTTGAGTTTATATTCCTTGGGTGGCATATTTGCATGGATTGGGACATTGAATACACGGATGAATTCGGAGACTGGTGGGCGGGTTTGGGGACAAAGGAGCAAGTGTCGGTATCCGCCAGCGTTGACCTGCTGGGGCTTTTCGGACCGGGCTTGGGCTTTCCCCACAGCAGCGATATCAAAGGTTCCCGGCACGGCAACCTGCGGGAACTGCGCCTACAACACGCGGGGCGCCCTTATCGGGTGCTGTACGCATTTGATCCACGGCGATGCGCGGTATTACTGATGGGTGGGGACAAGACCGGGCAGCACCGCTGGTATGACCAACACGTCCCGGTGGCAGAAAAGTTGTACGACGTACATTTGCAAACTTTGTGTAGAGAGGGCCGTAACCATGGCTAAGAAATTCGCCGAACTTCAAGCCCGCATGACGCCACAAGCGCGTGCTGAAGCCAAGCAGTTGTTCCAGCAACACCTGCAGCAAATGCCCCTGCATGAGCTGCGCAAAGCCCAGCAGTTGAGCCAGCAAAGCCTGGCGAAGGCATTGAACATCAACCAGGCGGCCGTCTCCAAGATGGAGCGGCGTACCGACATGTACATCAGCACGTTGCGCGATTACATCCGTGCAATGGGCGGCGAACTGGAGATTATCGCGACCTTCCCCGATGGCCAGGTCAAGATCGACAATTTCGCGTATTGAAGGTTGGCAGTCGCCCGGCCATGCGCCGGGCTTTTTCGTGCGGGCTTACTTTTCCGCCTGCATCACCGCGCCTTGGCTGGTTGGAGCCAGGTTCGCTGGCCGGCGATACAACCCCACCGCCAACCCGGCGATGATGATGCCGATCGAGATCAGGTTAGGCGTTGAAATGCGCTCGTCGAGCATCAGCATGGAGCTGGTAATGCCGAATACCGGGATCAGCAACGACAGGGGCGCCACGGTGGACACCGGGTACAGCTTGAGCAGCGAGTTCCAGCCCCAGTACGCAAAGTGCGTGGCCAAATACACCTGGAACAGGATCGACAGGATCGCCGTCAGGTCGAGGCTGGCTTGCAAACCTTCGAACGCGGCGCTGCCGTGCATCAGCCAGGCCGTGAGGAACAGCGGAATCGGCGGGATCAGGCTGGCCCACACCATGAACGAGAAGATCTCTTTCACCCCGGACTTCTTGATGATCACATTGCCCACGCTCCAGGCCACCGCACTGAGGACGATCAGCATCACGCCCAGCACGGCATGGTTGCCTTGCTGGGTGGAAATGATCCCTGCGAGGCCGATCAAGGCCAATACCGCGCCGATCATCTGCGCGCCACGGATCTTCTCTTTGAACAGCACAAAGCCCCAGCCCATGGTGAAGAACACGCTGAGTTGAATGATCAATGAGGCAATACCAGGGCTCACACCCACTTGGATGCCGTAGTTGATCACGCCCCACATGCCCAACCCGAAGATAAAACCGTAGGCGGCCACGTAGCTGAATTTAACGGCAGGACGCTTGATAAAGAACACCAGCGGCAGGGCGGCGAGGGCAAAGCGGATACCCGTGAGCACAAACGGATCGATGGCGCGCAGGCCCAGTTTGGTGATGGGGAAATTGACCCCCCACACCAGGGTGACGAGCACGGCAAGTGACAAATGTTTTTTCAGCATGGACCCTCCTTGGGTCAGGCGGCACAGCGCAATTGCGATGTGCCGCCGGAAAGTCAGTTCAAGGCGAACCGTTTTTGCATCAGGCACAGCCCGGCGATTTCCATCAGCAGATTGTCTGCCGAGGCGCGTTGGGCGGGGGACAAGCTTGGCAGGGTTGCCAGCAAGGCGCGTACTTTACGTGGCTCGAAGAACGGCACGTTGCTCAGTGCCGGGCCGCTCAACACGTCGTTGATCATTTCATACAGCTTCGATTGTGGGCTCTCGGACGCCGGCGGCGCGCGGAAGTATTGCTTCTTGCGGTCCAGCACGGCCTGCGGCACATACGGGCGCATGGCTTCGCGCAGGGCGTATTTCTCGGTGGCGCCGCGCACTTTCATGTTCACCGGCAGGCGGCAGGCGGCCTCGATCACTTGATGGTCGAGCAGCGGTGGGCGGCCTTCCAGGCTGCCGGCCATTTCCATGCGGTCGCCCAGGGAGGTCAGCACCACGTTGGGCAGGCTCGACTTGGCGACCATGTACAGCGAGCGGTTGACCGGTTCCCAGCCGTTCAGCGCCCGTGGGCTCAGACGGTCGTAGAACTCGCGATAGGCGTCGGTATTGCTGAAGCGCTCACGGAAGTCATCGCTGTACAACTGCGCCAGAGGCCCGAACAACGCTGATTGGGTTTGCAGCCAGGACACGCCGTGGCCCAGTTCGTCCTGCACCCATTTCACATCGTTCTTGCCGCCGGGCAGGTAGCGATCTTCGCTGGCGTGCAGGCGGCGGGCGAGCTCGGCGATTGCCGTCGGGTCTTGGTTTTCGTGGTTGTACAACACCATGTCGCGGCGATAGTGCGGGTAGCCACCGAAGACTTCGTCGGCGCCTTCACCGGTCAATACCGCGCGCATGCCCTGGTTCTGCACGTATTTGCACAGCAGGTACTTGGCCACGCTATGGGCGTTGGCGAAGGGCATCTCGGCGTGCCACAGAGCGTTTTCGAAGTTGTCCGCCATGTCGGCGGAGTTCACCGACAGCACATTGAGGTGGGCGCGGTTATGCCGGGCGGCAATTTCAGCGTACTGGCGTTCGTCGTAGGCCTGCTCGCCTTCGAAGGACAAGTGGAAGGCCTGCAGCGGCTGGCCGGTCAGTTCGGTGGCGATGCCCAGCATGGCCGAGGAGTCCAGGCCGCCGCTGAGGCACACACCCACCGGCACATCGGCGTGCAAACGCAGGCGCACGGATTCTTCGATGGTGTGGCGCAGCGAGTCGATCATCTCGGCTTCACTGCGTTGCTCGGTGGCCTGGGCGTCGGGGAAATCCCAGTCCCAATACTGTTCGGTTTGCAGGCCGCTTTCGTCAGCGATGATCCAGCAGCCGGGTTTGACGCTGCGAATGTTGTTGAACACGGTACGGTCGCGCAGGATAAAGCCCCGGTTGGCGTAGGCTTCGTGGTCCCACTCTGCGGGCACGCCGGCGGCGAGCAAGGCTTTGATTTCGGACGCGAAGTACCAGGCGCCTTCATGCTCGGTGTAGTACAGCGGCTTGACGCCCACTCGGTCACGCACGGCAAACAGCTTTTTGCGTAGGCGATCGAAGATCAGAATGGAGAACTCGCCGCGCAGTTGCTTGAGTCCGCGTACGCCGTGACGGCGGTACAGGTGCATGGCGATTTCGCTGTCGGACGAGGTCTTGAAGCGGCAACCGTAGTCCTCCAGCTCCGTACGAATGCGTTGATAGTCATAGAACTCGCCGTTGACCATCATCACCAGGTCGCCTTCATCGGCGACGATCGGCTGGGTGCCGTTACCCAGGCCGACCAGGCCCAGGCGCACATAACCGAAAGCGGCCTGGCCCTTGGGGTCGAACCACTGGCTGGAGCTGTCCGGGCCACGATGATGGATCGCACGCAGGGCGGCATCGAACAGGTTGGGGTTGAACGCACGAGGTTGTTTGGCAAAGACGCCAATGTATCCACACATGACAATTACTCTATTGAATTTGTAGTGATCAGCGACACGCTGGGTTCAAACGGTGATGAACGGTTCGTTCATCCCATGCAGCTCAGGCAGCACCGCTTCGGGGCGTATACCGATGGAACTGAGGATCTCGGGCATGGCCGAGTAGTCCGCTTCGCCGGTCTCGGTGAATTGAGTCGGCAACAGCAGTGAGCGATCACCGAACACTTCAAGCAGCTGCGGCAGGATGATTCGCCACGCCGAAATCTCGCGCATCGGGAAGATCCGGATGGAGTTGGCGATGCCGCGGGTGAACAGCGTGGTTTGCTGCGGGGTAAAGTCACCCACCACCTGCTGCACGAACAGCGGGAAGATGTGTTTGTGCACCAGCTCGTCTTTTTTGTGCAGGGCCACCACGTGACGAAACACCGGCTGGATGTCCGGCGCGTCACTGAGGTCGGCCAGGTAGTCGCTGATAAAGGTTTCCGAGACCAGCGAGAACGCCAGGCGGTAGATTTTGAAGTCCGCCTCGGACATCGTGGCCTGGGCCTGGCTGAGGTGGCGGGTCAGTTCCAGCTCCGGCCATTTAATGCGCATGCCGCGCTGGGTAATCGCCAGCTCACACATGTTGATCGAGAACAGTGTGTGGTAGGCCTCATCCGCCAAGGTTTCGGAAATCGTCGCGGCGCTGGCCGAGCTCAGGCGCGAGCCCAGCTGCAGCAGGTCGATGCAGGACGGGCAGATGATTTCGGTTTCGATGGCGATGGTTTTCTGGTTGTAGATCACCCAGCCGGCCGACAGGATCAGCAACTTCAGGGCATGGGGGTAGTGTTGGTAATGCGGGTCATGGGCGAAAGGTAACAGGGCCTCGAGAAAGTCCGGCGCTTGCAGGTCAAGCTGGATATCCGGGCGTTGGGAGTCGAGCTTGATCTGTGCGCGTTTGTGCCAGCTGCGTTCGATTTTGATCAATCGTTCATCGGTCGCGTCATTGCTGCGATAAAGATCGTCTTGAGTGCTGTGCTGAAACATGGTTTCACCGGTTGATAGTGAGTTGTGAAGGCCATCCATGGTTTGCCGAGGTGCGCTCGGCAACGTTCACGACCGGGAGTTACACCGCTGGCGCGGTCTGGATCTTGTCCTTCTTGCGATCCAGGAAATCCGCCAGGCGATCCTGTGTGCGGGTGTCGGAAGACACCACGGCGGCAATCAAGGCTTCCGTCATCAGCCCGTCCTGCTGGCTTTGATCAACAATGCGTGGCAACACATGGGTCACCGCGTAATTGGTCATGGGCAGGTTGCCGGCGATCTTGTGCGCCAATTCGGTGGCCTTGAGCACCGCCTGGCCGACCGGCACCAGGTACTGGGCCACGCCGCGCTCGTAGCTTTCCTTGGCGTAGAGCGTGCGGCCGGTGAGCATCATGTCGGTCATCAGGGCAATGCCGGCGATGCGTGGGAAGCGCACCGAGGCGCCGACGCCGACATACAGGCCGCGCATCGCTTCGGGCAGCGAGAAGAAGGCGCTGTCATCGACCACGCGCAGGCTGCAGGCGGTGGCAATCTCCAGGCCGCCACCGATGGCGGCACCGGTAATGGCGGCTACCACGGGCACCTTGCCGAACTGGATCAGTTCGAAGGTCTTGTGCCATTCGCGAAAGGCCTGGACGTTATCGATCACCGACTGGTCGCGGATTTCCGACAGGTCCAACCCCGTGCAGAAATGCTGGCTGGTGCTGTAGAGCACCGCAGCACCAATGCCTTCTGGGATGTGGGTGAAGGTCTCGCGCAGTTCGTGCATGACTTCCAGCGACATGGCGTTGCGCTTCTGCGGGCGGTTGAGTCCCACCATCAAAACAGCGCCGTCCACGCGTACGTCCAAGTAGTTTTTGACAGTCATTTTCCGAATATCCCTTCGATATGAACCCAACTTGGGGAGCGATGATTCTAGGTGGCGGTGTGATGGCCCGCTTGCTATGTCAGGTCATACTTTGACAAAATCGGGCCATGCCGCCGACCTTCACCTTTTCGCCTTACAAACCGGACAGCCCCGAAGCGGTGGTGACATTGCGCGAGTACCCGTCCGGCACAGTATTTCCACGCCACACTCACCGACGCGGGCAGTTCGCCTACGCCTCCACAGGCGCGTTGAAAATGTTCACCGATCTGGGTAATTGGGTCGTGCCACCCCAGCGGGCGATCTGGGTGCCGGGTGGGGTGTCGCATGAGATGCACATGCGCGGCGACGTGGTGATGCTCAACACCTACTTGGACGACGCCGCCGCCCGGCGCGCCGGGTTGCAGGACTATTGCCAGGTGTTTGGCGTCTCGCCGCTGCTGCGTCATCTATTGGAAGCGGCGCTGGCGATTGGGCCTTCGGCCTCGCCCAGCGTGCGTGATTGTTGTGTGCTGACCCTGCTGATCGATGAAATCGGCACGATGCCCGAGTTGCCGTTGAGTGCGCCGCTGCCTTCGGAATCGCGCCTGGCCCGTTCTTGTCAGCGCTTCCTTGACGCGCCCACGCAGAAAATCTCGATTGGCGAGATGGCCGATTGGTCGAGCATGAGCCGGCGTACCTTCACGCGTAATTTTCGTGAATGCACGGGCATGACCTTTGTGTCGTGGCGCCAACAGGTCTGCCTGCTGGAAGCCACTGCGCGGCTCAGCCATGGCTCGTCCATCACCGATGTGGCCTTCGAGCTGGGGTTCAGCAGCTCCAGTGCGTTCACCTCGGTGTTTCGCCGTAACCTGGGGGATTCACCGGCGCGTTACCTGGCCAAGTCCAAGGCCGCTTCCATCTTCTGAAAGGAAGAAGGGGCCAACGTGGTGAATGCCAGTCAGTTAAGAAGCAGCAAGAGCGAAAAGTAACCCGTGGCGAGGGCGCTTGCTCCCGCTGGACTGCGCAGCAGTCCCAGTCTTTTGAAACAAAGCGCTGGGGCCGCTCCGCGACCCAGCGGGAGCAAGCTCCCTCGCCACAGGTACTGTGTGCATCCTTAACTGACTGGCATTAGCCAACGTGGTGCCTTTTCCCCCAGCGGTACCGCGCTGAGCCGCGCCCTTTGTTACTATCGTCGTCCCTTGTCACCAGGAGTCACCGCCCCATGCAGCACCAGTGGGATGAAATGCACCGCACCCGCAAGCCCACGTTCCTACTGTGCGGCGAGCCTCAGGGCGATGTGCTCAATCTCTATGTTCATGGTTATTCGGCGTTCTTCAACCGGCAACAACTGGGCAGCTTCAAGGCGCAGTTGGCGGGCATCGAAGGCTCGACCAACCTGATGCTGTTCTGGCCGGCGGGGCATTTCCTGGAAAACCTGTTTGCGCCCTTCAAGGACGTCATGGGCGCGATGCTCGGCGGTGGTAGCCTGGGCGCGGCGACCGTCGGCGTGGGCAAGGCGATTGCCTATTTTCTCGACCACTACAAAAGCGTCGAGGCGCGGGTGGACGAAGTCGCGAGGAGCCTGCTGCCTGAACTGGCTAACTACCTGCACGGCGAGTCCCTGGCAGTCCGGCGTATCAATCTGATCGGCCATTCCCTTGGCGCGCGCATTCTGGTCAAGAGCCTGCTGGCCAACCCTGAGGCCGCCCGCGAGCTGCCATTGGACAATCTGTTGCTGATGGGCGGGGCGATCTGCACATCGAGCCCGTGGGACGACGTCTCGGCGCCGCTTAAAGGGCGTGTGATCAATTGCCACTCCAGCAAAGACTGGGCCTTGGCGCTGAAACCGGACACTGAACGGTGTATCGGCCGCTATGCGATCCCGGTGACGCCGGCGCTCAAGGCCAAGGTCACCAACGTGCACTTGGCGACGTTCGATCACGCCGCCTATTGGCCGCAGTTGCAGACGGTGGTGCAGTACACCGACCTGCTGCACGAGCGACGCGGCATGATCCGTTCCGACCAGCGCAGCCCTGAGGTACGGTTTGCCGAAGAGGACGCGGAGCTGTTCCCGGCGCTGGTGCAGGCGCGGCCCGAAGAGTTGAAGTTCCTCGCCGAACTGATGGCGCAAAAACGCAGTGCATCTATAGACGGCAATGTTCGTGAGCCGCTCAAGCTGGCCATCGAGTTGCAGCGCATGGGCGGTGACAGCTTCATGAACATGGCCCGCGGGCACGGCGTGAGTTATCGCCAGATCGCCGAAGATGTGGTGCAACGGCTGGGTATCAAGTTCGACGAGTCTCTGGATACCGTCGAGTTGGCCGCGCTCGAGGCCCGGGTCGCCGAGAAGCTCATTGAGCAGTACAAAGACAAACTCAGCAACGCTGACCGCCAGGTGTTCGACGCGGAGCTCAAGGCCGCCGCGCAGAAGGAACAGGGGTTGTTCAGCCGGTTCGATGTCGGCCGATCGGCCACCACGGCGTTGAGCGGCACGGCGCTGGCGGGGCTGACCGGGTTTATCCTGCGTCGTGGTGCGGCCACGGCTATTCCTGTGGTCGGCCAGGCCCTGGCTGCGGCGATGCTGCTGGTGAGCGGGGTGCGTGCGTTTTCCGGCCCGGCGTATTCGATCACCACTCTGGCGGTGCTGGTGATTGGTGTGATTCGCCAGCGCATGGAGCGTGAAGCGCTGAACCAAGAGATGGACCTGGTGGTGCAAGTGGTAGAGACGTTCGACCTGCCACGGGAGACGGTGATGCGCACGGTCGCGTCCGACTGATAAGCTGCGTCTCTATCGAGTGTGTTTGCCTGGGATACCGTGTGAAATTCAGCCTGCCAAAAATCGCTACCGCCCCGTTTTGCCCGCCGGAAGTGGCCGGCTCCGTTGCCGTTGACCCCAAGGCTTCGTTCTTCAAGCGCGTGGCGATGTTCGCCGGCCCGGGCCTGCTGATTTCCATTGGTTACATGGACCCCGGCAACTGGGCCACGGCCATCGAAGCCGGCTCGCGCTACGGTTACAGCCTGTTGTTCGTGGTGCTGCTGGCCAGCCTGGCGGGGATGGCGGTGCAGTGCCTGTGCTCGCGGTTGGGCATCGCCACCGGCAAAGACCTGGCGCAACTGTGTCGCGAGCGCTATAGCAAGCGCTCCGCACGCACCCAATGGGTGCTCGCGGAAATCTCCATCATTGCCACCGACCTTGCCGAAGTGCTCGGCTGTGCGCTGGCTTTTCACCTGCTGCTGGGGGTGTCGCTGACCACCGGCATTGTCATCACTGCCTTCGATACCTTACTGATCCTTGCCCTGCAAAATCGCGGTTTCCGCCGCCTGGAAGCGATCATGCTGGCGCTGGTGGCGACCATCGGCGTGTGCTTCTTTATCGAGTTGGTATTGATCAAACCTTACTGGCCGGACGTGTTCAGCGGTTTCACCCCATCGCTGTCGGCCATCAGCGATGCTGCGCCCCTGTACCTGGCCATCGGTATTCTCGGGGCTACGGTAATGCCGCATAACCTCTACCTGCACAGCTCCATCGTGCAAACTCGCCTGATCGGCAAGGACCTAGCCAGCAAGCAGGACGCGGTCAAGCTGGCGCGCATCGACACCATCGGTTCACTCGCCCTGGCCCTGCTGGTCAACGCCGCGATCCTGGTGCTCGCCGCTGCCGCCTTCCATAAGACTGGCCACACCGATGTGGTCGAAATCCAGGACGCCTACCACCTGCTCGACCCCCTGGTGGGCGGCGCGTTCGCCAGCATCCTGTTCGGCATCGCCTTGCTGGCGTCTGGGCAAAGCTCAACCTTCACCGGCACCATCGCCGGGCAGGTGATCATGGAGGGCTACCTCAACCTGCGCATTCCCTGCTGGCAGCGGCGCCTGATCACCCGTGGGCTGGCGCTGATCCCGGCGTTCCTGGGGGTATGGCTGATGGGCGACGATGCCATCGGCAAGCTGCTGATCCTCAGCCAGGTGGTGCTCAGCCTGCAGTTGCCGTTCGCGCTGTATCCATTGATCCGCATGACCGGCGATAAACAGTTGATGGGGCCGTTCGTGAATCGGTTGCCGACACGGTTGTTGGCGTGGTTCCTGTTTGCGGTGATCAGTGGGGCGAATGCCTGGCTGATTGGCCAGTGGGTGTTCTGATCGAAGCGGTGCAGCCATTGAAATGATCTAAACCAGGATCGCCAAGGACGTGTATTGGGCGACTTGCGGATCGGCCGTCAACAGCTTCATCGGTTCGCTCATGGCTGTTGCCACGATGAGCCGATCAAAAGGATCTTTGTGATGATGCTCAAGATCCTTAACCGCGATGGCATGTTCTGAAGTGACGGGCAGTTCGACGAATCCGCTTTCGAGGCAGTACTCACGGATTTCCTCCAGATCTACAGTGAGTTTCCCCAGGCCGACCTTGATTGCCATCTCCCAGAATGTTGCAGCGCTGATGTAAATCTCTGCTGCATTCTCAATCAGCTTCCTGGCTTTGCTGGACAGCTTCGGGTCTTCAGTCAGCGCCCATAGCAGGATATGGGTATCCAACAACACTCTCATGGACGGCTGCCTTCAAAGGCATCCAGTAGATCGTCAGGCAACGCTGCATCGAAGTCTTCGGGAATGACGAGCTTACCTTTCATAGCTCCGATTCGCCGACCCTTGGATTTCCCGAGGGGCACAAGCTGTGCCATCGCACGTCCATGCTTGGCAATGGTAATGACCTTGCCCGCGGCGGCCTCATCAACCAATTTCGACAGATTATTTTTAGCTTCACCCAGAGGAACGGTAATCATGTGGTTGTCCCCATATTTTGGCCAAATATAGCCAAAACTAGGTGCGCTATCAAAGACGGCACGACCGCCGGTTGAAGCGACTCGCTCATAGCGCGATATTTTCTGGTACGTGACTTCCATGGCAAATCTCTCAAAAAGATGCCCTCAAAGTCTGCCGCAACATACCAAGGCGAGAAATACTGGCCCAAAAATTCAGAACGGACCTACCTATTGCTGTAGGGGGATTTACTTCGTAGCTGGGTTCTTTTCGACAGCTTGGTTCTCCTCGACCCTGACAGGTCACCGATCCCAATACGGCACCCCCCCAAAGCATTCCACAAAGTAATCAATCACCGTCCGCACTTTCAGCGACAAGCGCCGGCTGCCCGGCCACAGTGCCGCAATCTGCTGCGGCTCCAGGGTAGTTGCCACTTCATACTCCGTCAGCACCGCCTGCAACGTGCCGGCACGCAAGCCTTCGCCGATCAACCAGGAAGGAAACACCACCAACCCCAGCCCTTGCTCGGCGGCGTGGGTCAGGGTGTCGGCGTGGTTACCGGTGATTGGGCCCTTGACGCTATAAGGCGTCCACTCAGCCTGGCCCTTGCGGAAGAACCAGCGTTGCTGGCCGGTGACGCCTTTGTAGGCCAGGCACTGGTGGTTGATCAGTTCGTCAGGGTGTTGGGGCGTGCCGTGCCGAGCCAGGTAGGCAGGGCTGGCGGCGAGGCGAAAGCGCTGGGGCGCGAAGATGCGTGCCTGCATGCTGGAGTCGTTGAGCACACCGATACGGAACAGGAGGTCGGTGCCATCTTGCAGTGGGTCGACGTAGGTGTCGGTTTGCTGGATATCCAGTTGCAGCTTGGGGTAGCGCCGGCACAATTCGCCCAGCCAAGGGGAAATGTGGCGCTGGCCGAAGACCATCGGCGCATTGATGCGCACCAGTCCGCTGGGTTCGCTTTCCTGTTCCTGCAGGGCCTGGCCGGCGGCTTCCAGTTGTTCCAGCATCAACCGCGCATGCCGCCCGAGCAGGCGCCCGGCCTCGGTGGGGCTGACCGCACGGGTGTGGCGATACAGTAACTGTTGGCCGAGCGCCTGTTCCATCAACTGTATTTGCCGGGAAATGGAGGAGGGCGCCAGGCCCTCGCGGCGTGCCACTTCGGAGAAGCTGCCAAAGTCCAGCACGGCGACAAACAGGCGCAGCGCCTTGAAACTCAATTCATTCAAGCCTTGCATCACGTCTCCAGGCTGTGCGTTTTACGCAAAGGTGTTGTCGGCATGCTCCCATTTATCGCACAGGACGGCCACTGGATAATGCGCGCCATCCAATCCTTTGTTGATGTGCAGGTGATGTATGCAAGCAAGTTCTCTCGAAGGCGTGGCGCACGCCAAGCCGAAAAAAAATGGCCTGCGGCTGCTGTTGTTGCCGCTGGTGATCCTGGCCGGCATGGGCCTGTCGGTGGAGGCGGGTTTGCTGGGGCCTTTGGGTGTGCAGGTGGGGCATTTATGGGCGACGTTGAGCATCTTCGGTGTCGGTTCGGCGATCCTGTTTTTGCTGCTGCTGTTCAGCGGCCCGCAAAAGGGCCCGGCGCTGTCCGAGCTGCCGCGCTGGCAGTTGATCGGCGGCTTCCTGGGGCCGATCTACGTGGTGGTGCTGACGCTGGCCACGCCGCATATCGGTATCGCGATGACCATGATCGCGATTTTGTCCGGGCAGGTTGGCAAGAGCGTGCTCATCGACCATTTCGGCTGGTTTGGCGCGGCGCGCAAGCGGGTCAATAGCGAGCGCTGGATTGCCCTGGCGCTGATTGTGGTGGCACTTGTTCTGATTGCACGAGGTTAAGGCGATGAATCTGATTCTGTTACTGGTCGTGGTGGTTGCCGCAGGGGCGGTATTGAGCGTGCAGGCCGCCATCAATGGGCGCCTGGGCCAAACGGTAGGTGTATTGCGTGGCAGCCTGGTGACCTTCGTGGTGGGCGCGATTGTTACCGCGTTGCTGATTCTGTTCTTTGAACCCGCCCAGGCGGTGAGCCTGCTGGACGTGCCGAAATGGCAACTCACCGGCGCACTGTTCGGCGTGGTCTACATGATGGTGATGGTCGGCGCAGTGCCGGTGGTCGGTACGGCTGTTGCCACGGTCGCGGTCATCGTCGGTCAATTGGGCATGGGCATGCTGATCGACAACTTCGGCTGGCTGGGCAACCCGGCCATCGAACTGTCGGGCAGCCGGATCGTGGCAATGGCGTGTTTGGCGCTGGCGCTGGTGTTCATGTACCGCAGCAATACCCGCACCGACTGATGGTTTGAACCATCGACGACGGGCCGCAGTCACTGCTTAAGGTGCCGGCGCCCGCCGCACCGGGACGACCATGAAGAAGGAGTCTGACCATGCCAGATGAGACCTGTGCCTGCCCACACTGCAAGTGTGTGCTGGGTGTTGACGCGGTAATGAAGGACGGTAAAGGCTATTGCTGCCAGGGCTGTGCCGAGCACCATGCCCATGGTGAACCGTGTTCGGCGGCCACTGGCTGCGAGTGTGCCAAGTCGGCCAAGGGCTGAACGCAGTCAAAATGTGGGGCTGGCTTGCCGGCGATGGCGGTGAGTCAGTCACCTTGGATCATCGATTGACACCCCCTCATCGCAGCAGAGGTATCTACACAGCACTGTAACGACCACCCTAACCACGATGCGAAGCGAGCCGCTCTTGATCTTGATCTAGCTTTTGATCTCAGGCGCCCCGTCAAACACGCTGGCCGTAATTCGACAGGGATTTGGGGGGTAAACCGGCAGGGATGCCGGTTTAGCCGCCCCGCGCCATGGATGGCGCGTGGCGGCGGCCCCCCAAATTCCTGTCGGATTACGGGCACACCGAGCGTGAGCGAGGTGCCGAGTGTTGGGGCAAGAGCGTTTTGCTTACTTTTGCGCTCTTCAAAAGTGAGCCGCCGTAAGGGCGGAACCCATAGCAGCCGTTACCTAAATAACGGATATGTACCCGGTCTGATCCAACATCCAGGCCAGCTGTCAGGCCGCCAGCGGGAGCAAGCTCCCTCGCCACAGGTCCTGCGCCATACCCAGAGTGGTGTAGATACCGATGCCCGATGGCGCTGAATCAGTCACCTGATGAATCGACTGACACACCGCTATCGGGGGCAAGCCCCCTCCCACATTTGGATCGCGGTCTAACCGTTAGATGGCGGTGGGCTGTCAGGCAGCCGGCGGGAGCAAGCTCCCTCGCCACAGGTTCAGCGCCATAGCCAGAATTGTGTAGATACCGATGCCCGATGGCGCTGAATCAGTCACCTGATGAATCGACTGACACACCGCTATCGGGGGCAAGCCCCCTCCCACATTTGGATCGCGGCCTAACAGTTAGATGGTGGTCGGCTGTCAGGCAGCCGGCGGGAGCAAGCTCCCTCGCCACAGGTCCCGCGCTATAGCCAGAATTGTGTAGATACCGATGCCCGATGGCGCTGAATCAGTCACCTGATGAATCGACTGACACACCGCTATCGGGGGCAAGCCCCCTCCCACATTTGGATCGCGGTCTAACCGTTAGATGGCGGTGGGCTGTCAGGCAGCCGGCGGGAGCAAGCTTCCTCGCCACCGGTCCAGCGTCATATCCAGAGTGGTGTAGATACCTAGGGCCATCGAGCTCCCACAGGTAAGCTGCGGTTTATTCCCTATTGGGTTTCCAGTTCAAGCCGCAAGCTATGGTCAGACAGGTGCTGGCTATCCTTCACCACTGCGCGGGTACGCCGCCCCTCCAGCGCAAACACCACGGTCTGCGCCGCGTGCAGATCGTCCGGCAAAGGCTGGAACACCTTCAGCACAGTCCCGCCAGCTCGCCGTTGCACGCTCACTTGGCACTCGACATGCTTGGCCATAGGCCCAAAAAGCGTTTCCTGGGTGTAATCAATGCGCGCCTTGCCATTGACCGGTATGGATAAATGCATGTTTGTCACTCCCTGATCAAGCCTGGGCGCGCGCGTCCGAGCGGCGCCATTGTACGTGGGTAATACCGAACTTTTCGGCTTGCTGCTGGCTGGTCTTCTTCACTTGCTCGCGGGCGAACCGACCGATACGGCCCACCCCTGCGTCACAGCTTGCCCAGTGCCAGGCTTCTGCTGCATCAAGCTTTTCCAGGCGAATGATGAAGGACTTGGGTTCACCGTGCAGGCTGTAGTCGATCACAAATAGTTTTGCGTTATTCATTGGTCCATTAACCCTCCATGTATAAACAAGTGATCGTCCCGTGCCGCAAAAATTCACTCGGATTCTCCAGCGGTCGTCATTACCATGGCGACTCTCCCTTGATCGATGTGCATGCCCATGGCCCTGGCCGCGCCCCCCGACCTCAGTGACCACGCCGTTCCCGTACAGCCCTTGGCGCGTGCCTACCCGCGTGGGCTGTACGTGGAGCCGCATAGCCATGAATGGGGCCAGTTGCTCTATGCCATGAGCGGCGTGATGTGGGTCGAGACGCCCCGTGAAGCCCTGGTGGTGCCGCCTCAGCGTGCGGTGTGGCTGCCGCCGGGGGTGGAACATGGGATCCGCGTGGTGTCGGATTTGCAGATGCGCAATATCTACCTGCGGCCAGCATTGGCAGCGACGCTGGACAGCCAGGTGCAGGTGATTGAGGTGGGAGGGCTGCTCCGCGAGTTGATCGTCACGCTGGTGGACGAGGGCGACAACGGTGAGGCGGCGTACTACGACGCGGTGGTCAGCCTGGCCTTGCTGGAGCTGCAACGGGCGCGCCGCTCGCCGATCCGCATCGCCATGCCGGTTGAGGCTGACCGCCGACTGATCAATGTCTGCCAGGCGGTCATGGCCGCGCCCTCCCTGGAGATCCCTTTTGAGCAACATGCCGAAACCGCTGGTGCCAGCGTGCGCACCCTTGCGCGGTTGTTCCAGCACAACCTGGGCATGGGCTTCGCCGAGTGGCGTCGCCAGGTGCAACTGGCCACGGCGGTGGCGGAATTGATCCAGGGCCAGTCGGTCAGCGGGATTGCCCGCTCGCTCGGCTATTCACCCAGCAGCTTCAGCGACATGTTCCGCCGCGAACTCGGCGTGGCGCCCTCGCACTACGCCGGTTGAACGGATGGCCGAAATCCTGAAGCACTTGGCCGATGCTTCAGGAATCGCCTCTCTACACTGAGCGCCTCTCACCACACGGCGCTGCTCACCATGAACTATCTGATTTCCCTCGCCATCGGCCTGTTTGTCGGCGTGATCTATGGTGCCCTGGATTTCCGCTCGCCCGCGCCCCCGGCCATCGCCTTGATAGGCCTGATGGGCATGCTGCTGGGCGAAAAGCTCTGGCCCATGGGCCGGCAGCTGGTGGGCACCTGGTTGTCTTGACCTCCTTTTTTTCTTCGATGGATATTGGCCATGAAAGCACTGCAATTTACTGCCACCGGCGATCTCGCCGCCCTCGGCTTTGTCGACGTCGCCACCCCGGTGCCGGCCGCGGGTGAAGTGCTGGTACAGATCAAGGCCGCGGGCCTCAACCCCAGCGACGTCAAGAACGTGCTCGGCCGCTTCCCCTACACCACCTTGCCACGCATTCCCGGCCGCGACTTTGCCGGTGTCGTCGTGGAGGGGCCACAGGAACTGGTGGGTCAGGAAGTCTGGGGCACCGGCCGCGACCTGGGGTTCTTTGCCGACGGTTCCCACGCCCAGTACCTCACCGTGTCGGCCAAGGGTGTGGCGCATAAACCCACCCACCTGAGTTTTGCCCAGGCCGCGAGCCTCGGCGTACCGTACACCACCGCCTGGGACGCCCTTGAGCGCAGTGGGGTGACCCAGGGCACGCGCTTGTTGGTGATTGGCGCCAATGGCGCGGTAGGCAGCGCGACCCTGGCCTTGGCGAAAATCCGCGGCGCCCAAGTGCTGGCCGCCGTGCGTCGACCGGAGCAGGTTGAAGTCTTGCAAGCGCAGGGCTTCGAGGCGATTGCCCTGGGCATGCCGGAAGAACTGGGTGCGCAGGTGAATGCCGTGTTCAAGGGCGGCGCCGATGTGATCTTCGACACCACCGGTTTCTGGCTGCCGGCGGCCGTGGCGGGCCTGGCGCCGTTCGGTCGTATCGCGATTATCGCGGCACCGGTGGACGGTCATGTGCAACTGCCGGCCCTGGCCCTGTATCGCAAGGGCGGCTCGGTGGTGGGGATCAATTCGCTGCTCTACAACGGCGAGCAATGCGCGGTGATGCTGGAACAGTTCGGGCGCTTCTTTGATGAAGGCTTGCTGCCGTTGCCGACGGGCTTGCGTGAAGTCGCGTTGGCAAATGGCGTGGAGTGTTACGAAGAAGTGAACCAGGGCAGCCCCGACAAAATCATCTTCCTGCCCTGACACGATGAAATGTGGGAGGGGCTTGCTCCTCCCACCTGTCGATCTCCATCAAGCTTCGGGAACACCTTTCTCCCAGGCCGGCCAGTTCTTCAGAATCGCCTGTACCAACGGGTTGCCCGTGCGGTACAGGTTCTCGAGCGCCGGCACGAAGCCGCCTTGATCGGCGTATTTCAGCAGGTTGTCCACTTCGCTGTAGCCAGGGTAAGGGCGGTCGAAGTCCGAGCCGGCACGTACCACCGCCAGGCGCTGGATATCCACCAAGCCTTCGCGGCTGGCGCGCAGCAACGCTTCATAGGTGGAGTTGTCTTCCTGCTGGGTGGTGCAGTATTCACCGTTGTTGTCGGTCAGCAGCTTGGTCCAGACTTCGGCACGTTCGCTGAGGCGTGTGCCGGAGAACCAGGTATTGCCGGCCAGCGTGTCGCAGCGGGTGACCTGCGGCGGTTGGTTGGCAGGGGCGGCGGGGTAGTGTTTGCGCCAGGCGCTGGATTCCTTGCTTTCCGTCAGCTCGACGTTGTGCGACAAGGCGAAGGCCTTGGCCTGCAATTTGGGATTCAGCTCAAACACTTCGGTCTTGTAGTCCAACGGGGGTTTTTCGTTGGGGCCCTTGGTGTTGATGCCGATATAGCCGGTCGGCCAATCCTTGGGCGCGTCCCGTGAGTCCAGCTCCCACTGGGTGCCGAACTCCACCAGGTAATGCGCCCAGGCGGCGGTGCCGAGGGTGCCGTGCTTGGGGCTGATACCGGCGATCCCGGCGATCAGGAAGTAGCTCTGGCGCAGGTCGAACTTGGGTGACAGCGCCAATGCCAACGTGGACGCGGCGGCATTGGTCTGGCCCATGCCCGTCACCAGCAGGCACACGTCCTGGGTGTTGCAGCGGATCACCGGGTATTCGGCGGACAGCCCTGGTACACGCACTTCCTGCTTGAGTTCCAGGCGATCAATCCAGGTTTGCGCCTCGGGGGCGAACATGGTGATCAGCATCACCTTGGGTTTGATCGGCGCAGGCGTATTCGCCAGCACCACATGGGGCAGCAGCGCCAGGCCGACAGCCATCGAGAAGCCGGTAACAGAGCGACGGGTAAATGCTTTCATCTATAGCTCCTTGATCAGAATTGGTAGCCCACGCCGGCGTAATAACCCCAGCCGTCGGAGCGGGCGCGGAAGTTGCCTTCGCCGAAATTCAACTCGCTGCCGTCTTCCCAGTTGCCGCCGTTATGGAAGTAACGGCCGACCAGGGTGAACCGCAGGTGGGTAAACGAATACAACAGCACGTTGGTGGCCACCACGGAATTGGCGGTGCGCGCCGGGTTGTCCTTGTGCAGGTCCGAGCCGAAATCGTAGTTGGTGAAGCCGATATAGGTCAGTGAGGCGCCGTTGTCGAATTTGCCGATGGGCACGATGTACTTCATTTGCGCGCGGTAACCGTCCCAGGAATATTCATTGCTGGCACCATAGTTTTCCCACTGGTAACGCCCGTAGAAGTTGGCCGACAGGTTGACCCGCGAGTGGGTGTCAATGTCGGTGCCGAGGCCGCTGTACAGGGTGTTGGCGCGATTTTCCTTATTGCTGCCGTGGTCGTAGATCCAGTCGAACGCGACATACCATTCCTTGAACGGCCCGATGGCGAGGCTGCGGCCTGCGAGGTAGTCGATGGAGATACGTGGCTCATGCTCCATGAACACGGGCGAGCCATGGTCCCACACGCCTTTGTCATTGCTGTTGCCGATGGTGAGGATCTTCGGCACGTCGATATAGCCGTATAGCTCGAAGGGGCCTTTGCGGCCGAAGTATTCGTACTCCAGGTAGATATCATCCTGCGGCTTGGGGCCGAAACTGATGTCTTTGCTGCCGATCAACGTCAGGTCCTGGTTGAACCAGTCCGACAGGTACACGCCTTTTTTTGCCGGGTTTGCCTCAGGGCTGAGCGTTTCGCCCTGTGCTGAGTCATCGACAGGTTTTTCCTGCGCCAAAATGGGAGCGCTGAGTACTCCCGTAACGGCAGCCAGTAGCAAGGAAACACCAAAGGAGGTAGGACGCCTTGAGGTGAAGTGCATTGAAAATCCCTATTCGTACGCGGTTTAGACCCGATGCTTCGGGGAGAGGTGAACTGGGTGGCCAAGTTCATACCGCAAACGTTTGCACAGGTTGTACCAACTTTGCTCAATCGATTGATCAGCCTGAAAAAAACTGGGATTAGTCGACCTTTTGGTCAGAATTGACTGGGTGTCATTTTTTCAATGCGCTGGAACAGGTGCATGGCTGTTTCCCGCCGATAGTCACTCGGCGTCTGGTTCATTTCGATCCGGAAGTGCCGGTTGAAATTGGACAGGTTGGCGTAGCCCACTTCAAAGCAGATATCGGCCACCGACATATCACTTTGCAGCAACAGCCGGCAGGCGCGTTGCACGCGGAACTTGCGCATCAAGTCGATAAAACCGTGGCCGGTGTTGCGTTTGAAGAAACGCGAGAAGCCCGGTTCGCTCATGTCCAGTTGTTGTGCGATCACCGACAGGCGCACATCGCCCGTCAGCTCACGCATCAAATAGTCAAACGCCTTGTTGATGCGTTCGGCGCTGCGTGCGTCCAGGGTCGGCGCATAGCAGGGGCTGGCCAGGGCCTTGACCTGTTGCGTCGGCGCATTTTTCAGGCTGTCGAGCAGTTGCAGGAACAGGATCAACCGTTGCAGGCCCTGGGCGTTGCCGATGGCTTCCATCAAGTGCGCTGCCTTTACAGCGGCCTCGCCAATAAATTCCAGGCCACGACGGGCCTGTTCGAACAACGCCGAGAGGTCCCCGAGCTCCGGCAGGGTCTTGCGCAGGGCGAGGAGGGCGGCGCCGTCGAATTGCAGCACCACGTCGCGGCCGCTCAGGTATTCGCCGGGCGCCAGCTCACCGATCCAGTCGTGGGGCAGATCGGGGCCGATCAGTGCCACATGCCCGGCACTGAACGCACCAATGTAGTCGCCGGCCACCAGCTTGCCGTTGCCCTGGCGGATCAGGTGGATTTCGAATTCAGGGTGGTGGTTCCAGCGCGCCAGCTCATAGGGATAGTCGTGTTCGAACCAGCGAAAGCAATGATCCGGTTCGGGCAGGATCACTTCGAGTTCGGCGGGACGGTGTTCGAACAGTTGGGCGCGGCTGATGGGCATGGTAATGCCTCTTGTATGGGTGGAATCGCCTCAAAATACGCGGGTTGGCGATACCCGCGCTACCCCCGGTTTCGCTTGGCACTGATACTTTTTTAACTGACAGGCGACGGTTAAAAAAGTATCAGTCGAGCATCCGCCCTGCGTTTGTGAGGGCCTGGCCAAGCTGCTGTAATCGGCCCTCAACAACAAAAACAACAGGTGGAAACCGCTATGTTCAAGCTCCCGCAAGCGTTGTTCCTGCTTTCCGGCCTGGCATTGGCCATGCCCGGCCAGGCTGCCGACACCGTCACCATCGCCACGGTCAACAACAGCGACATGATCCGCATGCAGCGCCTGTCCAAGGTGTTCGAAGCACAGCACCCGGACATCAAGCTCAACTGGGTGGTGCTGGAAGAAAACGTGCTGCGCCAGCGCCTCACCACCGATATCGCCACCCAGGGCGGGCAGTTCGACGTGCTGACCATCGGCACTTACGAAACCCCGCTCTGGGGCGCCAAGCACTGGTTGGAACCGCTGACCCAGCTGCCCGCCGATTACGACGCCGACGATATCTTCCCCTCGGTACGCCAAGGCCTGTCGGTCAATAACACCCTGTACGCCTTGCCGTTCTATGGCGAAAGCACCGTCACCTATTACCGCACCGACCTGTTCAAGCAGGCAGGCTTGACTATGCCGTCGCATCCTACCTGGACCCAGCTCGGCGAGTTCGCCTCCAAGCTCACCGCCAAGGATAAGGACCAATACGGTATGTGCCTGCGCGGCAAGGCCGGTTGGGGCGAGAACATCGCCTTGCTGAGCACCATGGCCAACGCCTTTGGCGCGCGCTGGTTTGACGAGCAGTGGACGCCCGAGCTGACCAGTCCCGAGTGGACCGCCGCGGCCAATTTCTACGTCAACACCCTCAAGCAATACGGCCCGCCGGGCGTGTCCAGCAACGGCTTCAACGAAACCTTGGCGCTGTTCAACAGCGGCAAGTGCGCGATCTGGGTCGATGCCAGCGTGGCCGGCTCCTTCACCACCGATAAAAGCCAGAGCAAGGTCGCCGACAGCGTCGGTTTTGCCGCCGCGCCGACCGAAGTCACTGATAAAGGCTCGTCATGGCTCTACGCCTGGTCCCTGGCGATCCCGGCCACGTCCAAGCACAAGGACGCCGCCAAGGCCTTTATCAGTTGGGCGACCTCCAAGGATTACATCCAACTGGTCGCCGACAAGGAAGGCATCACCAACGTACCGCCTGGCACCCGCCAGTCCACCTACAACGAGGCGTACCTGAAGGCCGCCCCGTTTGCCCAGGTGACCCTGGAAATGATGAAACACGCCGACCCCGCGCACCCATCGGCCAAGCCGGTGCCGTACGTGGGCATTCAATACGTGACGATCCCTGAGTTCCAGGCCATCGGCACCTCGGTCGGCAAGCTGTTCTCGGCGGCGCTGACCGGCGGCATGTCGGTTGACCAGGCCCTGCTGCAAGCGCAGTCCACCACCGAGCGCGAGATGAAACGCGCCGGTTATCCGAAGTGATTTTTGACGGGACATACCCATGAAACGACTGGAAGGTAAGAGCGCGCTGATCACCGGATCGGCGCGCGGTATCGGCCGCGCCTTCGCCCAGGCCTATATCGCCGAAGGCGCCACGGTGGCTATCGCCGATATCAACCTGCAACGGGCCCAGGCCACAGCGGCTGAACTGGGCCCACAAGCCTATGCGGTAGCCATGGACGTCACTGACCAAGCGTCCATCGACAGCGCGATTGCCGCCGTGGTGGCCCAGGCCGGCAAGCTGGATATTTTGATCAACAACGCGGCGCTGTTCGACCTGGCGCCCATCGTCGACATCACCCGTGACAGCTATGAACGGCTGTTCTCGATCAACGTCGCCGGCACGCTGTTCACCCTGCAGGCCGCTGCGCGGCAGATGATCGGCCAGGGCCACGGCGGCAAGATCATCAACATGGCCAGCCAGGCCGGGCGCCGGGGCGAGGCGCTGGTGGCGGTCTACTGTGCGACCAAGGCAGCGGTGATCAGCCTGACGCAATCGGCGGGGCTGAACCTGATCAAGCAGGGCATCAACGTCAACGCCATCGCACCGGGCGTGGTGGATGGGGAACATTGGGATGGGGTGGACGCGTTATTTGCCAAGCATGAGGGGCTGGCGCCCGGCGAGAAGAAAAAGCGGGTAGGGGATGAGGTGCCCTTTGGACGGATGGGCACGGCGGAAGATTTGACCGGGATGGCGATCTTCCTGGCCTCGCAGGAGGCCGACTATGTAGTGGCCCAGACCTACAACGTCGATGGCGGCAACTGGATGAATTGACGCCGCCTACTCGGCGAAACTGCGATCAAAGAAGTAAATGTCCCCAGGCTTCAGGTTTTCCACCGTCGCCTGGGGCCTGCCGCCTTCACCCTGCTTCTTGCGCCCCGTCTCCCGCAGATACCCCGCCTCGGTCAGCTTCAACATGCGCTGGCGAATACTGGTCTTCAACACCGGCCGTGCCAGCACCAAGGAAAAGATAGTGGTCGCTTCCGGCGCGCTGAATTCATTGCCCAGGAACATCAGCGGCAAGCTGCTGTACAGCGACTTTGAAAACAGGCGTTCCTGTACCGATGCCACGATCATGTTGTGATCGAACGGCAGCTTGATGCTGCCGTCCGCCACGGCATTCAGTGAATACCAGGCTTGATGCTCGCCGAGCGTCACCTCATCCGCCACGATCGCCAGGTAGTACGTGGACGACGACCAGCAACGCGGATCGCGAAACGCATCGCCCACCGTGCCGACTTGCTCGCTCCAGGCCAGTTCAAACCCTACCTTGTCACTCGCCCGCAAGCGCTCCACCGCATCCTGGAGGCGCAGATCTTGCACGCCGCCATTCACCACCACCCCCGGCAACGCCCAGTGTCCGGCGAACGGCTCGGCGTCGCGTTTGTTCAGCAGCAGCTTCAATTCGCCCGCGCGGCGGCAGTAGAACAGTACGCACAGGTCGACGGTGTGGAGGTAGGCGCTAAGCGGCATGTGAACTCCTTGCGAATAACAATGGGGCACAGTCTAACGGATCAAACAGATATGTCATGTACTGACGCCAGGATAGATAACCAAATGTTTCTTGCAATGAAAGTACATGACGTGTACTTTTGTTTCCAGGCCACAGGAGAAACGCCATGACCCTCGCGAAAACCGCCATTGCCTCATTTGACGTCGACGCCCAGAAGTTCTGGAACCTTACTAACTGTTAGGGATGGATTACATGATGTAAAACAATGACTTGGCAGATCTAACGATTTTGGGCGAATTTCTGTCTAGTACGGCTTTTTTGTATCTGCGCTCGAATCGCTTGCAGACGGCAAGCGATAAACTTGCTTTTTCCCCATCACTCATCTGCGCCAGAATCGGTAGCATTAATCCTCTTCCAGTATCGATGGACAGTCGATAGAGCTAGGCCGGTCTCGCGTGCAATCTGCGATTGATTCATCCCTGCCGCTTTAAGCTCGCGAACGACGCTTTCGCTCTGTCTATTCTGAGGCTTGCCTGGGTTACGGTGGGCGACCTCTCCGTCAGGGAGCTGCTCAGCAAGAATTTCCAGACCTCCTTCTTTCTCGAAAGCTCGGAGCTGCTTTAAAGCAGTCTCCATAAGAGCGGTATAGGGGGTATTTAGCTTTTTGGACATGCATAGAGCTAGGAGCGCTAGAGGGTCTATTCGAAGGCCCTCAGCAAGGCTCTCGAACTTCTCAAGAGTGATGCTTGTTTCGCCACGCTCGAGGGCGCTGAGCTTGGATTTCGCGGAGGCGTCGGAAAGATCTTCGTGTCGAAGCTGACGCTGCAGGCGCAGGGCCCTGATTGCGCCTGCGAGAGCGATTCTAAGTTGCATGGCTTACTCAAAAGTCAGGATATAGCCACACAGGAGGGTTTCCGTTAAATATCAAAATGAGGTAGTATTGCGCATGGTTTGATTTGAAAGCAGAATTCACCAGCCCTGTAGCTGCATCCGCAAAGTCATTCTTGGCAATTTATGGAAAATGTAGGTGAGCGGTCAGCACTCCATGGAGTGCAGCGGGCTGGCCGTTCAGTGAGCCTCAGAGCCTCGTGCGTACGATCTATCGCTCCTAACCAATTCAAGAGGCTGCACATGGTTGAAGTTATTGATGAGGGGCTTTTGGAAGGCAGTGGAGTTCCTTTAGCTGGCTCAGAACTCAGTCTGGAAGACGCAATGGCTGCAGCCAGAAAACGCTACAAATGGATGCCCCTCTGCGCCGTAGAAGAATGGACAATCCTAGACGCCATCGTCACCGACGCCGAGCGAACCAAAGTATCCGCTGCCGGATGCCAGCCAATGTTTATGTTTGCCCACAAGGTCGTGGATGACGAGCAAAGACGTTTTGAACCCGGCCACTGGGTCAGGTCGAGTATGGGCACTGCGTTCAACGACGGCTTTCTGTTCGAAACACGGAATAGCGTCTATGTGCTGCTCGGGCCGGGTCATCGCAAATCAGCAACCATCAAAGAGATCTTCTCTCTATTTTGAATTAACCAACCGGGCTGCTTTGCGTCCGCAGAAAACTGAGGCACCTGATGTTCAGAACTGAAGACTCAGACGCTATTGGCGTTCCAGGATTGTTCGGCGAAGGCTTGATGCACTGGCAGGGTGTGTCACGGGTGCTTAGATCGCACTGGTATCACCTGACCGTCCGAATCACCGAGCAAGGTCGCAGCACCGAGTTTACAAGGATGATTGAAGGTGAGCACAGACTGCAGCAATTACTTGTGCAGCAAAATGCAGGGGAAGTGATAGTCGACGTGCAAGTGGTTACCCCGCCTTGGATGAATAACTGCGATGCCTGGGGTATGTATCGCGTCGTTAAGGTGACTATTGGTGACGATAATAACGACTTTGAAGTCAGCGTGATCGAGGTGGACAGTGGGGCTGTTTACCACAACTCACACCGCCCAGGTTTTCAAATTCAGTTACTACAGAACTGCCGGCCAATTTTTCTCGAATCCATGATTCGATCAGTCTGAAAATTACCAACAATCTTGCACGATACCAACGCGTCTGGTTCCGTGCGGAATTCCTGATAACGCCTTGCGGAATAGCTCCGGAGCGAAGTGATGCTCGACACGATAGATGTAAATTTTCACGGAAAGCGCCACACAGATTTCGATCTCAAGCGAATAATCAAAGCCCAGGAACAAGGTTTTGATGTGCCAGTGACCGCCTATCTCTGCGGTGTTTCCATCAGGGCGCGCGCAGGCATCGGTGTTGTTTTTGGCCACAAGCGCAAAGACCGGTACGGGCGGTTTGGCGATGGCCACCTGATTCGGACTTCTGACGTTCTGAAAGTTGAGCGTGAGGGGCGGTTTTGGGTAATGACAACCGTAAATTCGCGGTACGTGCTAGCTACGTTCCAGCGTGACAATGGGCGTGCGAGCCTTCGTCAGTTTCTGCGTTTGTCTAGGGGGCAGCACCATCTGTCCCCGCACGTGCTGCAGTAGGGGAGTGGGCCCCGTATCAAAACCACGCAGAACTTAGCACTATTCACGTAGTGGCAGAGCATAGACGTAGCGGCGTAGGAATGGCGCTACTGGAGGCGTATGCGCTGGACGCGGCAGCACAGGGATTCACTCAATTGCGTTTAAGTGTACGGCCTGAAAACCCTGCGAAATTTATGTACCAGAAAGCGGGTTTTCTGCACACCGGGACGGAGGCACATGGATACCTCAGGTATGAGCGCCACGCTTGATGGTCACGTCAGTGACGCCCCAGAAGCCGGTAGCCATCCGGGGCATATGATGGTGTTGAGTTTAGGCATATACAGGCGGAAGCCGGGTTGCGACTTGCCCCCAGCATCTTGTGATCTCTTTAATAATGCCGCTGTCACCCAATTTGTTCGTAGAGACCTCACTTACTGAAAGATGCTCTAACAGCCACTCATCTGTCCATCCCGCCCATTCACCTGCAATGGATTTAAGGTTTCCCTCAAGTACAGGGAAAACTTCAGCCCAAAGGATGCTGTGAATTTCTCGGGGCGAATAACCTGTTTCTAGGACTACACGAGCGACATAGTCAAAAGTCGAGTCAGTGATCTTAGTATCGAGAAAGAACTCTGAAAGTGCCTGCCAAATCTTCAGGCGGTTTGCGTCGACGTTTTCCATGCATACCCGAAGCTTGGACGGCACCCGGCGGCCAGAGGAAATAGTAGCAGAAAGCGTTCAGACAGATATTCTCCGCCAAGAAGGGCCGTTTTCGACCCAAAGCAATCGCCTACTCGCAGGCGACCGCGTTCGGCAAGGATGTGACCATTCAAAAGTTCGGGAACAATCTTCCGACCTTGTTCAGCCCCACAAGCCGAATGAATCCCAGCGGGCTGACAGGCTCGGACAGGTAAGTACCGTCCCTAGGATTCATCGCGATTGTCTGCTCACCATTCCACCAAAGCAGATCTCCGTTGTCAGAAATACTCCATAGCATGTAGCTGGACAGATCAAGGCTGTGCCAGCGCTCGGATTTTATGAATTCCCAGCCAGTGTTCTGCTTGCGCAGATTGAGGTTCGGGTTGTCTGAATCGCCCAGAATGGAAAAAAAACCATAGGGACGAGCCCCGAAGTCCTGAAGCACCGCCTCCAGTTCAGCCTTGACCTTAGGCATGTCCAAAATTTTTCCTTTTTAAGCTCTCAATCTGATGCCGCAATATAGCTAATGAGGGTGCCCTTTGGTAATTCTCGTTGGTACAGGCGAAGGACATCAGGCAGTTGCTGCCGAATCAATGGTTACAGATCTAGCTTATGCGATCTATTGTTCCGCTGTGAAACGCATGTAAACGACACTGGTAGGTGAGGGAAATGGGTATCCGTCTAGAAATTTTAGCGCTTGAGCAACTGTTGCTAGAGCCAGAAACGAGAAAGAATGACGGGCTGCTTAAACAGCTGCTTTCCGACGACTTCGTTGAGTTTGGAGCTGTCGGCAAAAGCTGGACGAAAGCGGAGGTCATCGCTGCACTCACATCACAGATTTTTGTTAAAAGAACAATCGTGGATTTCAGTCTGCGTGTGCTTGCAGATGGTGTCGTGTTAGCAACGTACCTATGCCGTCACCAAAAGTAAGCGTCCGGCAGACACACCTTGACCACACCATTCTCCCCCGTGCTCCTCAAAACCACGCTCATTTGCAAGGCTTTAGTAAGCGCTTGGTTAAGTCACCGTGGTTCGGAATTCGCGCTTAGAAAACTCAATAGATAGTGAAGTGGGACGCCTCAGACCTCGGCAGATGGTGCGGATAAGATAAAGATTCGGTCGTCTTGGATTACCAGACCCATTCTCCGCGCCTTAGCTTCGGTTATCAGCGCCCATTATCAGACTGAGGAGCTTTTTAGCAGGTCAACTCCGAGCGCGAGAACGTTCGTTCAGCTACTGCCCTTATGCTGATGAGGTTGCCAGATTTGCACGGGCCCACTCCTCAGCGGTCGTGACTTGAGTCGACTGCTGCGCGTTGAAAGTGCCTGCTTTAGGCCAGGCCACGCCTCTGCCCTGGGCGAACACAGCGCGGTACTTCTTGATGTGATGCGTTGGGTCTCTCTCCAATTCTTGGAGCAAGTACGGAACAGTCCACACGTTACGTTTGAACGGGCGACCCAGTACACGTTCGAGGAGGCTCGCAACCTCTCCGTACGTCACTGTATCTCCCGAGAGGTACACAATCTGATCGCGGAAGCGAGGTTCGAAGAAAACAATTTCCGCTGTCAACGCACCAATGTCTTCTGGAGTCGTGAGCGTCACGCTGGTCTCAAGACTGCCTAGCGCGTTCACGGTATCGTTTTCGAAGTCAACCACCTCGAATACTGGCTCGAATAGAAAGCTGGTGAACATACCCGTCGAGATGATTACCCATTCAGTTTTATCCTGGGCGCGAAGCAATTCGCGTACATCAAGCTGAGCATCGAACAGATCTTGAGGACTGCCCCGACCGATTACCTCGAAGTCGACACCAAACTGCCAAGGAAAGTAGCGCTTCACACCGGACTTGAGAGCTGCTGTAGCCAGCTTCATCGGGGTTTCCCGGCCTGCAACCATGCCTGCGCAGCCTATTACGGTATCGAACCGTGCGAACACTTCAGCCAACTGATCGATTGAATTATTCACGAGATCTGCGGCCACCATCTGGATGCCAAGATCTCGAAGCTCATCGATTTCGACCTTTTTCTCGGGCACCTGAGTGTTGATGGTCGAATCCCTGAGCAGGACGCTGATTGTGGAGCCGGGCGCGCGCTTTGCTACTCGCGCAAGATTGCGCAGAACCGGCAGCCCAAGCTCACCGGCGCCTAGAACGAGAATGGATTGGGGGGAAAGCTGGGTCACTTCGGTCATGATTTCTCCTGAGACCTGTTGCCTGTAAGATGAACAAATGCTTGCACGATTAGGCAACGTTCGTAAGAAGGCACACCTGTGATACCAGAGAATGAAATGACCGATCAGGAGGCTCTCAGCCAGGCAGAAACAATTTGCCGAACGCTTAGAGAAGACGATGATGGCGTCAGACGAGAAGTGCTTGCTCACGCAGGTAGCCGCTGGTCGTTAGGTATTCTGCATGCCCTGGGGGTTTACGGCACGATGCGCCATGCCGAAATAAAAAGGCAGATGACTGGGGTGACTCAGCGGATGTTAACCAAGACGCTACGCTCCATGGAGCGGGATGGGCTAGTGGTTCGGCGGGAGTTCGGTGAGATTCCGCCACGTGTCGAGTATGAGCTGACGCCGCTGGGTATGGGACTGTTGATCCGCATGTCACCTATCTGGACTTGGGTTGTCGAGAACGTTGAGGATTTCCGCAAGGCGCGGCGTATTTTCGACAGTCAGGATGACAAAAAACCCGCATGGCAAATACCTCCATCGACACCATTAGATTCAGACGCGTCGGACTGAATGTAGCTCATAGCGTGTTAGGAGCCCTGTGCCCATTGATGCGGTAGTAATTGGTCAATTGCACTGGCCCTCTGTGTCGGCAACCGCGTCAGTACATCCTTGAGATACGCGAACGGATCATGCCCATTCATGCGTGCCGATTGAATCAAGCTCATAATTGCCGCCGCTCGTTTACCGCTGCGCAGTGATCCGGCGAAGAGCCAATTCGAACGGCCAAGGGCCCAAGGCCGGATCGTATTTTCGACCCGATTGTTGTCGATGGGCACAGCACCATCATTGAGGTAGCGCGTCAGCGCTACCCAGCGTTTCAGGCTGTAATCCAGAGCCTTGGCTGTGGCCGAGCCCTCGGGCACAAGTTCGCGCTTAGCCAGCATCCACTCATGCAACTTCTCCGCGATAGGAATCGCCATTTCTTGACGTAATCGCCAGCGATCTTCATCGCTCATCTCTTTGGCCTTTCGTTCAACCTCGTATAGGCCGCCGATTGAGTGCAGCGCCTGTTCGGCCAGTTGGCTTTTGTTCGCCACATGCAGGTCGAAGAACTTGCGGCGAGCATGGGCCATGCAGCCGATTTCGGTGATGCCCCCTTCGAAGCCGGCCTTGTAGCCTGCGAAGCCATCGCAGACCAGCTTGCCGTTCCAAGTGCCCAGGAAGTTGCGCGCATGTTCGCCAGCACGGCTCGGGCTGAAGTCGTAGACTACCGCCTTCAGTGCCGAGAATGGTGTCGTGCAGTAGGCCCAGACATACGCTCGGTGCGTTTTCTTTTCACCCGGTGCCAGCATCTGCACGGGTGTTTCATCGGCATGGACGACTCGCTGGGCCAGCACTGCCTCGCGCATTGCTTCCACGAGCGGTTGCAGTTGTACGCCGGTTTGACCCACCCACTGCGCCAGTGTCGAACGGGCGATGGGCAGCCCGGCGCGGCCGAAGATTTTCTCTTGGCGATACAGCGGCAGATGGTCGGCGAACTTGGCCACCATGATGTGGGCCAGCAGGCCTGCGGTCGGGACGCCTTTGTCGATGACGTGCGCCGGTACCGGCGCCTGGATTAGCGTTTCACACTGCTCGCAGGCCCACTTTCCACGGATGTGACGCTCGACGGTGAATACGCCGGGCGTGTAGTCGAGCTTTTCGCTGGCGTCTTCGCCGATGCGCTTGAGGGCGCAGCCGCACTGGCAGTGGCTGTTGTCCGGTTCGTGATGGATCAGTGTGCGAGGAAACTGCGGTGGCAGCGGTGCGCGCTTGGGTTGCTGGCGCACTTTGGCTTCGACAGGTGCCGGTTGCAGCGCCTCAAGTTCGGCTTCGATAGCGGCGATATCCGTATCGATCAAGTCGTCGAGCAGGCTGGCTTGATCCGGGCTCAACTGCTCGCTGCGCTTGGCAAACTTGAAGCGTTTGAGCAGCGCGATCTCGTGGGCCAGTTTCTCGTTGACCGACTTGTGATGAGTGATTTGCTTGTCCATTGTCTCGACGCGCTGGATCAACTGCGCCGCCAGGGCACGCAGTTGTTCAGGGTTTAATTGATCGAGATTTGGATGCAAAGTCATGCCGCCGATTTTGCCAGAGAGGGCTGATGGCGACGATAGACTGATGGGCCAATTGCGCTGGCAAGCACGCCATGGCAGATGTTAAAGCATCGAGATGATTCCGCCTGCACCGACGCGCTGCCAAGGTAAACCGAGCACCAGGGCCTGAAGTTGCTCGGCATCCAACTCAACTTCGGAGCCGTGTCGCACACCCGGCCAGAAGAAGCGTCCTTGATTCAAACGCCGGGCGGCAAGCCAAATCCCCACGCCGTCATGCACCAGCACTTTCATTCGATTGGCGCGGCGGTTGGCGAACAGATACCTGTGTCTACTCACGGGTAGGTATAAGACTTGTTATGCATAACCTTAGGGCGCACTCAGTTGCCAGGTGAGTTCGCCGAACGCTTACAATTTCGCAAACTCGAACAAGATCTGGCTGCTCAACTGGCTGCGCTTGAGTCGATGAAATCCGATTCTGGCTTGCAGGCCGAGATGCAGTTTGAGAGCAAACTACGCGGTCTGCTGGCTGAGTACGGCTACAGCCTGCGTGACGTAATCAATCTGCTTGGATCCTACGGCTGCTAAGCGTGGCAAATCGGCTCCGTTGTCTGCGCCTGCAGAGAAGGGTACTCGGAAGGCACGTTCGTTGAAAGTTTACAAAAACCCGCATTCGGGCGAGATCGTTGAGACCAAAGGTGGTAATCACAAGCTGCTTAAAGCCTGGAAAAATGAGCATGGTTCGGATGTCGTAGAGTCTTGGCTTTCGAAGTGAATTACAGTTAGCAGACGCAAAGGCCCTCAATGAGGGCCTTTTTTTTCGCAGTCCGCTTTGCCATGTCAACGCTTCGTACTAGCTAAAGATCCCACCTACTCGGTACCTAGGCCCCTATCGATACACGGGTACAGGTAAAGCTTTGCTGGTTTCAGCCGAAACATTCCGAACGGAGAAAAAACTGGCTACGGCAGGCTACTACTGAACCATCCTGGGCTCTATCAGACGTCGACTTCATAGAACGTTCGCCTTGGAT
>NZ_JAIOKW010000043.1:0-48015 GCF_020093335.1 Pseudomonas fluorescens group sp.
TACCTGCCACTGGCTGCCCTTTCTGACGCTCTTTACGAACCTGATCAACCCAGCGGCGCAGAGCCGTAGGACCAACGTCCATCGATGCACAGACGTCAGGAACTGAGCAGTTATCATCAAGAACCATGCTTGCAGCACGTTGCTTGAACTCGCGGGTGTAGGTCTTTCGCTCTTGCATGGAACCTCCTGATTGGGCGAATCATATCGCCCTTAAGAGGTGTCCGGGATCATTAGGCCAGTTCAGCTTGCTCCCGATGGCGGTTTGGCAGACAACAAACCTTCCTGCTCATACAATGCCCGCTGCCTTGTAGGAGACTTCCATGACCACCCGCCCCGCCGCCCCTCGCAAACCCCGCGCCCGCAGCCAGGCCCGGATCGACGCGATTCTCGACGCCGCCCGCACGTTGCTGGCCGCCGAAGGCGTGGCCGGTTTGTCGATCTACAGCGTGGCCGAACGGGCGCAGATCCCGCCGTCGTCGGTGTATCACTTTTTCGCCAGCGTGCCCGCGTTGCTGGAAGCGCTGACAGCAGATGTGCACGCAGCATTCCGCGCGGCCATTCAGGCGCCCATCGAGCACGACTCACTCAAGCACTGGCGTGATCTGTCCTACATCGTCGAGCAACGAATGCTCGCGATCTACGACGAGGACGCCGCCGCACGCCAGTTGATCCTGGCCCAGCACGGGCTGACCGAGGTCACCCAGGCGGATCGCCAGCATGATCTGGAATTGGGGAACTTGATGCTGGACGTGTTCAATCGCCACTTCGAAGTGCCGACACTGCCCAGCGATGTCGACGTGTTTGCCCTGGCGCTGGAACTGAGCGATCGCGTGTATGCGCGCTCGGTGCATCAGCATGGGCTGATCACGCCACGCATGGCGGAGGAAGGGATGCGGGTGTTTGATGCGTATGTGGGGCTTTATTTGCCGGCGTACCTGCCCAAGCGCTGAGTAGTGTGGTGGCTGGGCCGGCCTCATCGGGGGCAAGCCCCCTCCCACCTTTTGAATGTATTCACAGGTCAAAATGTGGGAGGGGGCTTGCCCCCGATGGCGGCCTCAGGCGCGATCACAACTTGGCAATCGACACCTCGGTGGACTTCACGAAGGCGATCACTTCGCTGCCAATCACCAACTCCAGCTCTTTGACCGAGCGGGTGGTGATCACGGAAGTGACGATGCCGGACGCGGTCTGTACGTCGATTTCCGACAGCACGTCGCCTTCGACGATTTCCTTGATGGTGCCTTTGAACTGGTTACGCACGTTGATGGCTTTAATAGTCATGTTGTTCTTCCTTCATGGGACAAGTGAGTTATTGAGCCCAACGCAATTGCGTAGGCAGCGGTGAAACAGGTTCGGGTTCCGGCGGCGTGCCGGGTAACGACAACACACGGTTGAGCACTTCGGCTTCCAGCGCGGCCAGGCGATGTGAGCCCCGGGCACGTGGGCGCGGCAGGTCGACGATGAGGTCGAGGCCGATTTCGCCGTCTTCGATCAGGATCACCCGGTCGGCAATGGCCACGGCTTCGCTGACGTCGTGGGTCACCAGCAACACGGTGAAACCGTGCTTCTGCCAGAGGTTTTCGATCAGTTGCTGCATCTCAATGCGGGTCAGGGCATCCAGCGCGCCCAGCGGTTCATCGAGCAGCAGCAAGCGCGGTTGGTGGATCAGCGCACGGGCCAGGGCCACCCGTTGCTTCTGCCCGCCGGACAGCGCCGCCGGCCATTCATTGGCACGTTCGGCCAGGCCGACCGCCTCAAGGGCTTCCAACGCTTTGGGGCGCCAGTTGCCTTTAAGGCCCAGGCCGACGTTATCGATGATCTTTTTCCACGGCAGCAGGCGCGCTTCCTGGAACATCAGCCGCGTGTCTTCAATGGCTTCGCTTAGCGGTGCGGAACCGGCCAGCAGCTCGCCGCCGCTGGCTTTGTCCAGGCCGGCCAGCAGGCGCAGCAAGGTACTTTTGCCGCAACCACTGCGACCGACCACCGCCACGAATTGGCCGGCAGGAATGTGCAGGTCGATGTCCTTGAGCACTTCGCGCGCGCCAAAGGCCTTGCGCAACTTGCGCACCGCCAGGGGGATGCCCTTGAGCAGGCGCGGGGGTTGTTGAGCTGTCATGCCGCACCTCCTTTATTCACTTGATACGCCGGGTGCCAGCGCAGCCACACCCGCTCCAGGCCGCGAGCGGCCAGATCGGCGAGCTTGCCGAGGATGGCGTACATGACGATGGCCAACACCACCACGTCGGTTTGCAGGAATTCACGCGCATTCATCGCCAGGTAACCGATGCCGGAGCTGGCGGAAATGGTTTCCGCTACAATCAGCGTCAACCACATAAAGCCCAGGGCAAACCGCACGCCCACCAGGATCGACGGCAGCGCGCCCGGCAGGATCACCTGGCGGAACAGGCTGAACCCGGACAAGCCGTAGCTGCGCGACATTTCCACCAGTGCCGGGTCGACGTTGCGAATGCCGTGGTACGTGTTGAGGTAGATCGGGAACAGCGTGCCGAGCGCGACGAGGAAAATCTTCGCCGTCTCGTCGATGCCAAACCACAGGATCACCAGCGGAATCAACGCCAGGTGTGGCACGTTGCGGATCATCTGCACCGAGCTGTCCAGCAGGCGTTCGCCCCACGTCGACAGGCCGGTGATAAACCCCAGGGCCAGGCCGATGCTGCCGCCGATCACAAAACCCAGGCCCGCGCGCCAGCCACTGATGGCCAGGTGGGTCCAGATTTCTCCGCTGGCCACCAGGTGGACGCCGGCTGCAATCACGGCGCTGGGCGCCGGCAGAATACGCGTCGACAACCAACCCGCCGACACCGACAACTGCCACACCGCCAGCAACAACACCGGCAGCACCCAGGGCGCGACGCGGTGGCTTAATTTTTCAAAACTCATGGCGCCACCTCAGCTCTGTGACGCAGCTTTAGGAAGGATGTCGTTGGCGACCATTTCGCCGAACGGGCTCACGTACCCGGCGCTTTTCGGCAGCTCGGGACGTTCGATATCCAAGTGGGGAAACAACAGCTCAGCCACCCGATACGACTCTTCCAGGTGTGGATAACCGGAGAAGATAAAGGTGTCGATGCCCAGTGCTGCGTATTCCTTCACGCGTGCCGCGACGGTTGGGCCATCGCCTACCAGCGCGGTGCCCGCACCGCCGCGCACCAGGCCGACGCCGGCCCACAGGTTAGGGCTGACCTCGAGGTTGTCGCGATTGCCGCCATGCAAGGCCGCCATGCGTTGCTGGCCAACAGAATCGAAGCGCGCCAGGGAGGCCTGGGCACGGGCGATGGTGTCGTCGTCCAGGTGGGAGATCAGTTTATCGGCGGCTTTCCACGCTTCATCGTTGGTTTCGCGCACGATCACATGCAGGCGAATACCAAAGCGCACCGTGCGCCCCAGCTTCGCGGCCTTGGCCCGCACCTGTGCGATTTTTTCCGCGACAGCGGCCGGTGGCTCACCCCAGGTCAGGACCATTTCCACCTGTTCGGCCGCCAGGTCCTGGGCCGCTTCGGAGGAACCGCCGAAGTACAACGGCGGACGCGGTTGCTGGATCGGCGGGTAAAGCAACTTAGCGCCTTTGACGCTGATGTGTTCGCCGTCGTAATCCACGGTTTCACCTTCCAGCACACGACGCCAGATACGGGTGAATTCCACCGAGGCCTGGTAACGCTCTTCGTGGCTGAGGAACAGACCGTCGCCGGCCAATTCTTCCGGATCACCACCGGTGACCAAGTTGAACAACGCACGGCCGCCGGACAGGCGGTCGAGGGTCGCGGCCTGACGTGCCGCCACCGTCGGGGAAATGATCCCAGGGCGCAGCGCGACGAGGAATTTCAAACGCTGGGTCACCGGGATCAGCGAAGCGGCCACCAGCCACGAGTCTTCGCACGAACGCCCGGTCGGGATCAGCACCCCGCCGAAACCCAGGCGATCAGCGGCCTGGGCCACTTGCTGCAGGTAACCGTGGTCAACGGCGCGAGCGCCTTCGGCGGTGCCAAGGTAATGGCCGTCGCCGTGGGTAGGCAGGAACCAGAAAATATTGAGGCTCATGGAGTTGTCTCCTGAAGAAGTCGGATTACGGCGCTTTAGCCACGGCGGCGGGTGGCGTCCAGATCACGTCCTTGATGCTCAAGGGCTTGGGGATCAATTTGAGTTGGTAGAAGCTGTCGGCGATTTTCTGCTGGGCCGCCACCACTTCCGGGGTCAGGAACAGTGCGCCGTAGCCTTGGCGCTTCACCGAGGTCAGGGTGATGTCTGCCGGCAGGCCGAGCAGCGGCGCCACTTGTTCAGTCACTTCCTGTGGGTTGGCCTTGGACCACTCGCCCACGGCGCGCACTTCTTCGATCAGAGCCTTGAGCACCTCAGGGTGTTTTTCAGCGTACGGCTTGGTGGCCAGATAGAACTGATGGTTGTCGGCGATGCCGGTACCGTCACGCAGGGTGCGGGCCTGCAGTTGTTTCTCGGCGGCGGCCTGGTACGGGTCCCAGATTACCCAGGCGTCCACGCTGCCACGCTCGAAGGCGGCACGGGCATCGGCGGGCGGCAGGAACACGGTCTGCACGTCGGTGTATTTCAGGCCGGCATCTTCCAGGGCACGTACCAACAGGTAGTGCACGTTGGAGCCTTTGTTGAGCACGACTTTCTTGCCCTTGAGTTCGGCCACGGATTTGATCGGCGAATCTTTCGGCACCAGGATTGCTTCGCTGGTCGGCGCTGGCGGCTCGTAGGCCACGTAGAGCAAGTCGGCACCGGCGGCCTGGGCGAATACCGGTGGGGTTTCGCCGGTCACGCCGAAGTCGATGGAGCCGACGTTCAGGCCTTCAAGCAGTTGCGGGCCGCCCGGAAACTCGGTCCATTGGACATTGACGCCCTGGGCCGCGAGGCGTTTTTCCAGGGAACCCTTGGCTTTGAGCAGCACCAGCGTGCCGTACTTCTGATAACCGATACGCAGGGTCTCGGCGGCTTGAGCTTGAACAATGGCGCCGAAGGACACAGCCGCAGCAAACAGTGCGACCAGACCACGACGCAAGATGACAGTGCGCATGGCGCTCTCTCCAAATAATGCGATGAGGGGGTTGGCTGCACCTGCTTGGCCGTTAGCGGCTGAGTAAGGTGAGTACTACAAAATCCGGTAAGGCTCAGATGCTCCAGCGAGCACTCAACAAACGTTCATTCAACACATGGGGGTCCAGCGGTTTCGGGCGACGGGCCATGGCGCCGTAGAGCGTTTCCAGGGCCTCGTGCAAACGGTGTTCAAGCACCGGCACCAGTTGCGCCTGGGCGCTGCCTTCGCCATAGGCGATCTGGCTGTCTTCGGCAAAAATACCGTGGAGCAATTCCTGGGCTTTCAGCGCCGACAACACCGGTTTCAGCGCGTAATCCACCGCGAGCATATGCGCGATGCTGCCGCCGGTCGCCATCGGCAACACGATCTTGTGGGCCAGGGCGCGCTCGGGCAGCAGGTCCAGCACCGTCTTCAGCGCGCCGGAGAATGAGGCCTTGTACACCGGCGTGGCGATCACCAGACCGTCCGCGTTAGCCACTTGTTGCAGCAGGTCGATGACCTTTGGGCTGTCGAAGCGCGCATGCAGCAAGTCCTCAGCCGGGAAGTCCCGTATCTGGTAACTCACGACTTCTACGCCTTTGTCTTGCAACCACTGACGGGTTTTATCCAGCAACACCCCGGAGCGGGAACGCTGGCTGGGACTGCCTCCAAGTGTTACGACCAACATGCAGGAATTCCTTGAGCAAGTGCCGGCGGTTCGCTGTGTGGCGATGGCGCCAAGATGGAACAGACCTTATCAGCAGATTTATATATCTTTAAATCTTATTTTTTCATTTGTTTATTCTTTAAATGCATATAAGGATGATTAAACGCCAGGCGAAAAAAAGGCCGTCGAAACGGCCTGAAAACCCTTGTTGTGATTCAGCTTCAACGACGGTGTATTGAACGACGCCATCAGGGGCAAGCCCCCTCCCACAGGGGAATGCGGTCAACGGTGGGAGGGGGGGCTTTCCCCCGATGCCTATATCCGCGTTAACGATTGGGTTGCGGGGTGAGTCGCAGGTACGGCTTCACTGCGCGATACCCCTTCGGAAAGCGCTTCTTGATCTCTTCCTCATCCTTGAGCGACGGCACGATCACCACTTCATCACCGTCCTGCCAGTTGGCAGGCGTGGCGACCTTGTGGTTGTCGGTGAGTTGCAACGAGTCAATCACCCGCAGGATTTCGTGGAAGTTGCGCCCGGTGCTGGCCGGGTAGGTGATGGTCAGGCGGATCTTCTTGTTCGGGTCGATCACGAACAAGGAACGCACGGTGAGCGTGTCACTGGCGTTGGGGTGGATCAGGTCATACAGGTCGGACACTTTGCGATCGGCGTCGGCCAGGATCGGGAAGTTGACGACAGTGTTCTGGGTTTCGTTGATGTCTTCGATCCACTTGTGGTGCGAGTCCACCGGGTCCACCGACAGGGCGATGGCCTTGACGCCACGCTGGGCGAATTCATCCTTGAGTTTGGCGGTGAAACCCAGCTCGGTGGTGCACACCGGCGTGAAGTCCGCTGGGTGGGAAAACAACACACCCCAGCTATCGCCCAGCCATTCGTGGAAACGAATCTTGCCGGCGCTGGAATCCTGTTCGAAGTCGGGGGCGATATCGCCCAGTCTTAGGCTCATGGTGTGGCTCCTGGTGAGTGCTTATGGAGCCCACTGTGCATGGATTGTGGATTATTTAAAAAGAATAAATATCGATTTATCTAGACGATAAAGGAATATTAAAAATCTGTTCATTGGACGGGCGTACGTGCGAGGAGCAACATCCATTTCAAGGTTTGAGAAGGCCTTGAGACGCTGTACACAGAGGGGTTCAGGAAGGGCTTGCGGGGGTTGAGCCCGACTTGAAAAGTAAGACACCTTGCCCGGCGTTGCGCCGGGCAAGGTTTTACGCAGTTACTTGAACGCGTAGGTGTAGCTTACGATGACGCGGTTTTCGTCTTGATCGCGCGCGGCAGCAACATCGTTGCGCCACATAGCGTTTTTCCAAGCGACACCGACGTTTTTGAACACGCCTTCTGGTACGACGTAGGCAACAGTGATGTCACGCTCCCACTCGGACTGTCCGGTGAACTCAGCGCGGCTACCGTTGACGGTGTCAATGTCGGTACCTTTGAGGTACACAACACCAGCGGTCAGGCCTGGGACGCCAACTTTGGCGAAGTCGTAAGAGTAGCGAGCTTGCCAGGTACGTTCGCCAGCACGGGCGAACTTGGCGATCTGCATGTCAGTGGTCAGGTAAGCGGACGAGCCGTCGCCTTGGTTCAACCAAGGGAAGTCGCTGCTGCCATTGCTGACTTGATAACCACCACCGAAGGTATGACCGGCAACGGTGTACAGAAACAGACCGCTGTACAGGTTGTTATCAACCTTGCCGCGACCGGAGTTGACGCCGCTGTAGTTACCCGACGAGAAGTAGGCAGATTCGTGACCGTTTTTACCGTCGTCGGAACTGTTGAAGTAACGCAGGTCAGACTTCAATACGCCAGGACCAATGGCCCAGTTGTGGGTCAGACCCAGGAAGTGCTGCTTGTAGAAATCTTCCAGGTTGCCGTAGTAGTACTGGGCAGTCAGGTCTTTGGTGATTTTGTAGTCACCACCGGCATAGTAGAACTTGTTGCTGTCACGCCAAGAAGCGCCCCGAGAGTTGGCGCCAGAGATCGACAGGTTGTCGACGTTGCTGGAGTTACGGCCCTTGGCTTTTTCGATCTGACCGGCAACCAGCGTCAGGTCTTTGTTAAGGTCGTTGGTAGTGATCTGGCCACCTTGGAAGGTCTGCGGCAGCAGACGACCGTCGTTGGTCACGATAACCGGCAGCTTAGGTTGCAGAGTACCCAGCTTCAGTTCTGTCTGAGAGATCTTGGCTTTGGCAGTCAGGCCCAGGCTGGAGTAGTTATCAACGGCTTCGCCATTGGACTTGCTCGGGAACACGGTGCCGCCGTAAGACGAGGCCGTCGCGCCGTTGGTACCGCCGCCGGAATCCAGGCGAACACCCAGCAGGCCAATAGCGTCAAGACCAAAGCCTACAGTGCCTTGGGTGTAGCCGGAGATGAAGCGCAGGTCGAAGCCTTGGCCCCACTCTTCCTGCTTGTTCTGAACACCGGCGCGTTTGTTGGCAGCAGTGCCAGCAGCCGAGTCACGGTTGTCAGTGTTGATGTAAAAGTTACGCAGACCCAGTGTTACTTTACTGTCATCGATGAAACCGGCAGCGCCTGCTTGCTGGGCGATTGCGCCCAAAGCTACAGCCAAAGCCAAGGTGGACTTCTTCATGTACCGCTCCTCTCATTTCTAATTTTTGTATTTCTTAGGTCTCGGGTCTAACGCCCTCGATCCACAGATGCGCGATTAGCACCGGATAGTGACTGACAAGTCAATCGTAACCTTGTGTGTCTACTACCTTCGTCTAACCGCAGTTGATTTGGTCCCTGCAGGGTAATGAGTTTTTCATACACCCAAAAAGAATTGTTTCATTCTTTTTCATACGATTTGGGAATAAGCCATTTCGTGACGCGGACAGGTCAGGGTAGACCAACCGCTCCCTTAGCTAATGCCTAAAAGGTATTTCTTAACGCCTTTTTAGATCGAATAGCGTGGCCATACGGTTGCATACGTCACCTACGATCAAAAACGCGACGCCATCATGGCCAAACGCATATCCTCCCGTCAATTTGTTACAGTTTTTGTGTCACTAATTCTTTCTTTTGATGTCAAAGCCGCCCATTTGCGATCGCCTACCTCAGCGGCTTCACGAAATCTACCCCTCGTTGCATCGTTAGTATCGGCCCAGATCAATACTTCTGAAGCATGAGCGGTGCATAACGGCAGCCACAATGTCGCAGCCCAGGACCTGATCGGAAGAACCATCGCCACACCGATTCTCTCAACCTCTCATAAAAGCCAGCTCGGCACGCTGAAGCCTTGGGGCCTGCATGCTCGGAAAGTGAATGTGTTGAACCTGAACGCGACAGAAATTGCCGCTGAGTGGAAACGTAGCGAAATCGACGCGGTGTTCGGGTGACAGCGCAATAAATCTCGAAACTGACAGACTAAAACACTACGGACATTTCCGAACTGCTGGCCAGCGTCCGATTGCCGGACGCCCAGACACCTCAGATCCAATGTGGGAGCGAGCAAGGCCGTTCCCACATTTTTAACCTGTGTCGTTCCCGAAATCGGGTTTAGAGCGCCTTCTCGAAAATCTTCGAGTTACGCTGATAGTTGTACAGCGACGCCCGCGCCGACGGCAGACGGTCCACACTGCTCGGCACAAAGCCGCGCTCACGGAACCAGTGGGCGGTACGCGTGGTAAGCACGAACAAGGTCTTCAACCCCTGCGCCCGCGCACGGGTCTGGATACGCTCCAGCAACACATCACCCCGGGCGCCGTGGCGGTATTCCGGGTTCACCGCCAGGCAGGCCAGCTCACCCGCATCCGAATCGGCGATCTGATACAACGCCGCACAGGCGATGATCATGCCTTCGCGCTCCACCACGCTGAACTGCTCGATCTCACGCTCAAGCACTTCGCGCGAACGGCGCACCAGGATGCCCTGCTCTTCCAGCGGGCTGATCAGGTCGAGCAAGCCGCCGACATCTTCAATCGCCGCTTCACGCACCAGTTCGAACTGCTCCTGGGCCACCAGCGTACCGCCGCCGTCCCGTGTGAACAGTTCGGTGAGCAAGGCCCCGTCTTCGGCGTAGCTGACGATATGGCTGCGTCCTACGCCGCCCCGACAGGCCTCGGCGGCCGCATCCAGCAACTCGGCCTGGTAGTTGCTGCTGCCCAGGCGTTGCAGGTGAGCCGGCACTTGTTGCGGGCGCAACTCGCGCACCAGGCGACCGTTTTCATCGATCAAGCCCAGGTCGGCACCAAACAGCAGCAGCTTGTCGGCGCCCAGGTCGATGGCAGCGCGGGTAGCGACGTCTTCGCAGGCCAGGTTGAAGATCTCACCGGTCGGTGAATACCCCAGCGGCGACAGCAGCACGATGGAGCGTTCGTCCAGCAGGCGGTTGATGCCCTTGCGGTCGACACGACGCACTTCGCCGGTGTGGTGGTAGTCCACGCCTTCCAGTACGCCGATAGGACGTGCGGTTACGAAATTGCCGCTGGTCACGCGCAGGCGCGAGCCCTGCATCGGCGACGAGGCCATGTCCATCGACAGGCGTGCTTCGATGGCGATACGCAAGTGGCCGACGGCGTCGATCACACACTCCAGTGTCGCGGCATCGGTGATGCGCATGCCTTCGTGGTAAGTCGGAGTCAGGCCACGCGCTTCAAGGCGCACCTCAATCTGTGGGCGCGAACCGTGCACCAGCACCAGTCGCACGCCGAGGCTGTGGAGCAGCACCAGGTCGTGGACGATATTGCCGAAGTTAGGATGTTCCACACCATCGCCGGGCAGCATGACCACAAAGGTGCAGTCCCGGTGAGCGTTGATGTAGGGCGAAGCGTGACGAAGCCAATTGACGTATTCGGGCATGGAACCTGGGCCTGTAATAAAAAGCAGCCGAAAAAGGATGAGTCGTGAAAACGCACAGCGGGCTGATGGTTATCGTCGGAACAGGCTTGGCGACACGCTCACTCTCCTTCTATGTACGAATAGGCAGGGGTTAATTTATGCAGGTTTCAGGCAGTAATGTTCGATCAGTTCCCGCAATAGACGCACTGTAGGCGTCAAGCGTGACATTTCGAGGTACTCGCCCGGCTGGTGGGCGCAGGCGATGTCGCCGGGGCCGAGCACCAGGGTTTCACAACCAAGGCGCTGAAGATAAGGCGCTTCGGTGCCGAACGCTACTGCTTCGGCACGATGACCGGTCAATCGTTCCGCGACCCGCACCAGCTCGGCGTCTTCGACTTGCTCAAACGGCGGCACTTCGGGGAACAGCGGCGCATAGTCGATCTTGACCTGATGGCGCTCGGCCAAGGGTTCAAGCTTCTGCCGGATGGCCGCGCGCAGCACTTCGGGATCCATGCCCGGCAAAGGTCGCAGGTCGAATTCCAGGGAGCATTGGCCGCAGATGCGGTTGGGGTTGTCACCGCCGTGGATGCAACCGAAGTTCATGGTCGGCTGGGGCACACTGAATTGCGGGTTGCGGTACTCCCGCTGCCAGGCCAGGCGCAAACCACGCAGTTCGCCAATGGCGTCGTGCATGGCTTCCAGGGCACTGTGACCCAGGCGCGGGTCCGACGAGTGGCCGCTTTGCCCAAGAATGTCGATGCGCTCCATCATCACGCCTTTGTGCAGTCGGACCGGCTTGAGGCCGGTGGGCTCGCCGATCACGGCCGCACGGCCCAGGGGGCGACCCGCCTCGGCCAGTGCGCGCGCGCCGGACATCGAGCTTTCTTCATCGCAGGTCGCGAGGATCAGCAGCGGCTGCTTGAACGGTTGGTCCAGCAGCGGCAATACCGCTTCGATGGCCAGCGCGAAAAAGCCCTTCATGTCGCAACTGCCCAATCCTACCCAGCGACCGTCGACTTCCGTCAGTTTGAGCGGATCAGTTTTCCACAACGCGGCGTCATAAGGGACGGTGTCGCTATGCCCCGCCAGCACCAGGCCGCCGGGGCCGCTGCCAAAACTGGCGAGCAGGTTGAACTTGCCGGGGCTGACGTGTTGGATGTCGATGGCGAAGCCCAGGTCTCCCAACCAGCTGGCAAGCAAATCGATCACCGGGCGGTTGGTCTGGTCGAGAGACGCTTGGGTGCAACTGACCGAAGGCGCGGCAACCAGTGCGGCGAACTGCTCTTTCATGGACGGTAACGGCATGCGCGGTCTCTCAACTTCCCGGATGAACCTCACTATAGAGGCATCTGCACAACACAATAAACCGTTGCGGCACGTTGCCGGGCTCAGTCCTGTACACTGCACGACCTTGGCAGCCACACTTTTCCCCGGCTGCGCTCCCGATCCTGGATTTTCCGGCCATGCAGAAAGAAACCGAAATCAAGCTCCGCGTCAGCCGCGAAACACTCGCCGCGCTACGTGAGCACCCGCTACTGAAAAAACGCAACAAAAGTGGCTGGGAACGCCGTGAGTTGATGAACCAATACTTCGACACCCCCGAGCGCGACCTGGCCCAGGCCAAAGTCGCCCTGCGCCTGCGCAAGGACGGTGACGACATCATCCAGACCCTCAAGACCCGTGGCCAGAGCGTCGCCGGCCTGTCGGAACGTAACGAATACAACTGGGAACTGCCCAAAGCCAAGCTCGACGTGAAGAAGCTCGACGGCGAATGCTGGCCAGAGCAGTTGGCCGAGCTGGACAAAAAGACCCTCAAGCCGATCTTCACCACCGACTTCGTGCGTGAACGCGCCGAAATCGCCTGGGGCCGTGGCAAGGCCAAGGTGGTCATCGAAGCCGCCCTGGACCTGGGCCATGTGGTGGTCGGCAAGCAGAAAGAAGAAATCTGTGAGCTGGAACTGGAACTGCGCGAAGGCGAACCGGCTGCCCTGCTGGAACTCGCCGCCGAACTGGCCGCCACCCTTGCCTTGATGCCATGCGACATCAGCAAAGCCGAGCGTGGCTATCGCCTGTACGACGCCAGCAGCTACTCCTTGAGCCTGCCGGCGCCGCAACTGCAGGCCGAAATGCCGCTGGACGACGCCTTCGCCGCGATCATGTGGCACTTGCTTGGCAGCAGCCAGCGCCTGGCCGAGCAATACCGTTTTAATGGCCACTGGCGCCTGCTGCAGGACTGGGTCGACAACCTCGGCGAACTGCGCGCCCTGATCGGTAGCCTCGGTCAGGCGGCACCGCGCCAATCCACCAGCGAACTGCGCAGCGCACTCGACGCCCTGCTGGAAGACTGGCGCCCGCTGGTGCAAGCCGGTGATGACGACGAAGACATTCGCAAAGCCGCACCGGAACAGTTCATCGAAGAATTGGACGACGTGCGTTGGGGCCTGTTCTCACTGAACGCTTCGCGCTGGCTGCTGGCCCGCACCTGGACCGCCGACCGCAACGTACGCGGCAACCGCCAAGGCGCTGCGCAAATCACCAACTGGCTGCCACGCCTGCTGGCCGACGATGCCGTCGCCCTGCAACTGCCGCGCTACCAGCAACAGCCGGAAGACCTGGCTGAGCAGCTGCCGCGCATCGAACGCATCCAGGCCTGGCTGCACCATGCGCGCCAGGTGGTGGATATTCCGGAACTGGACCGCCTGTACGGCGAGCTGAACAAGTTGGTGCAACTGGCCAACCAGCCGATCACCGACGAGTCGCTGGATGCGCGGATGCATCAGGCGATTGCGGTGTACCAGAACCGTGCGTGGAAGATGTTGCTGCGTCTGTAAGATCGCCATCAGGAGCAAGCCCTGTCCCACATTGAAATGCATTCCAAATGTGGGAGGGAGCTTGCTCCCGATGAGGCCGGTCCGGTCAGCGCAAGACCGGCAGGCTGGTAGTGGATTTGATCTCCGACAACGCCACAATCGAATTAACTTCCTGAATCCCCGGCACCATCGACAGCTTTTCAAAGAAAAACCGCTCATAGGCCTCGATGTCCGAGGTGACGATACGCAGCAGAAAATCCACCGCCCCCATCAGCACATAACACTCCAGCACTTCCGGAAACCCGCGAATCGCGTCGGTGAACTCGGTGAAGTTGGAGCGACCGTGGGCGTTGAGTTTCACCTCGGCGAAAATCTGCGTGTTGAGGCCGATCTTCTTGCGGTCCAGCAAGGTCACTTGACCGCGAATCACGCCCTCTTCCTTGAGCCGTTGGATCCGTCGCCAGCACGGCGATTGAGACAGGCCGACCTGTTCGGCGATCTGCGCACTGGAGAGCGAGGCGTCTTCTTGCAACAGGGCCAGGATACGGCGGTCGTAGGCGTCCAACTGGCTGTGCATATAAATACCTTTTATTGTGCTTATCTTGAATTATACGATTCGATTAATCGCACAAAAGGCTCATCTTAGATAAGAAATCTCCGTTAGCGAATGTAAAAATTTCTCCAGTCGAATCTGGAGAGCCAGCATGCACGCCATCGAAACCACCCACCCTGTAACCCGCGTCGATGCGTGGGCCGTCAACAGTGCCCACTGCCAGGCGCACTACCGCATCGTCGCCGAGGCGGAACCGGATGTGTTGTGCCGGGTGCTCAACTATTTCGCCCTGCAATGCCTCACGCCGCGACAGGTCACGGTGAACAGGGAAGATGACCTGCTTAACATCAACATCCTGATGGATGGCTTGAGCTGGCACCGCGCCCAGGTGATCGGTGAAAAGATTCGAAACCTGATCAGCGTGTGCTCGCTCGACGTGTGGTCGGCTGATTCGGCGGGGCCTCAGGCGGTGATGGCCGTCGCGCAGTAAAAACCTGCAATACACGCTGGGAGGTGGATATTCAGAGGCTGACTAGCCTGGGGTTTACACCCATTGCCCCAGGAAAACCTTCATGCTTGTTGATCAACGATTGGAACTGCATCAGCTGTTGCCGGCTTTGGTCGACGGGCGCCTGATCACACCCGAAGTGGCGCAGCGCTTGTCGGCGCTGCCGGCCAGCAACAGCCAGCATCCCCTGGAGAGCATCGCAGCCCAAGGCCCCAACCTGGAAACCCTGACCGAATGGCTTGCCCAGCATGCCGGGCAACCCTATCTGCGTATCGACCCATTGAAGATCGACGTGGCAGCCGTGGTGCCGCTGATGTCTCACGCGTTCGCCCAACGTCATGCCATTCTCGCGGTGGCGGTGGACGCGCAGACCGTCACTGTCGCCAGCGCCCAACCCCACATCACCAGCTGGGAAGCCGGGCTGGCGCAGGTGCTCAAGCGTTCGATCAAACGCGTGGTGGCCAACCCGCAGGACATCGCGCGCTGCATCGGCGAGTTTTACCGGCTGGCCAAATCCGTCAGCGGTGCCGACCAAAAGGTCGCGGCGCCTGGCCATGTCGAATTGCTCAACCTCGGCGCCAGCGAGCAAGAGCCGGATGCCAATGACGCGCATATCGTCAACATCGTCGACTGGTTGTTGCAGTACGCCTTCGCACAGCGTGCCAGTGATATCCACATCGAGCCGTGCCGCGAACAGGGCCGGGTACGCTTTCGTATCGACGGGCTGCTGCATGACGTCTATCAGTTTCCGCCCCAGGTCACGATGGCGGTGGTCAGCCGCCTGAAAAGCCTGGGCCGTATGAACGTGGCGGAAAAACGCCGGCCCCAGGACGGCCGGGTCAAGACCAAAAGCCCGACAGGCGCGGAAGTGGAGCTGCGCCTTTCCACCTTGCCCACGGCGTTTGGCGAGAAGCTGGTGATGCGGATCTTCGACCCGCAGGTGCTGCTCAAAGGCTTTGACCAGTTGGGCTTGTCTGCTGATGACCAACAGCGCTGGCACGCCATGACCAGCCAGACCAATGGCATCATACTGGTCACCGGCCCTACCGGTTCGGGCAAGACCAGCACCCTCTACACGACGCTCAGGCAACTGGCGACCCGGGAGGTCAACCTGTGCACCGTGGAAGACCCGGTCGAGATGGTCGAGCCGGCGTTCAACCAGATGCAGGTGCAGCAAAACATCGACCTGACCTTCGCCAGCGGCATCCGCGCCCTGCTGCGCCAGGACCCGGACATCATCATGATCGGCGAGATTCGCGACCAGGAAACTGCTGAAATGGCGATCCAAGCCGCGTTGACCGGACACTTGGTGCTGTCGACCCTGCATACCAACGATGCACCCAGTGCCATCAGCCGCTTGCAGGAACTGGGAGTTGCTCATTATTTGATCAAAGCAACGCTACTGGGCGTGATGGCGCAGCGCTTGGTACGGGTTTTGTGCCCCCACTGCAAGCGTGCACGGGATGACGTGCATGAGGCCGTGGGGTGCGTTGAATGTCGAAACAGCGGTTATCGGGGACGCGCCGGCGTATACGAAATCATGGTGTTGAACGAAGCACTGAAGACGCTGATCACGCCCGGCGCCGACGTGCAGGCGCTGCGTCAGGCGGCGGTGGCACAAGGTATGTGCAGCCTGCGCATGGCTGGCGTGCAAAAGGTCCAGGCAGGGCTGACCACCCTGGCGGAGGTATTGCGGGTGACCCCTGGGGATTCGGTAACAAATCCTTTGTTTGTTACGCGGTGAAACCGTTCTTATCGGTGACAACACCGTTACAATCGGCCGAACGTCGTTTCACTGACACCATCAGATAGGGAATCGCTATGCAGATCGGAACCGTACTGCTTCTTTTCGTGGGCTTGGCCATCGCCATCCTGTTCATGGGCTTCAAGGTCGTCCCCCAGGGTTACCAATGGACGGTCGAGCGTTTCGGGCGCTACACCAACACCCTCAAGCCTGGCCTGAACATCATTATCCCGGTCATGGACCGCATCGGCCGCAAGATCAACGTGATGGAAAGCGTGCTGGACATCCCGCCCCAGGAAGTCATCACCGCCGACAACGCCACCGTGCAGATCGACGCCGTGTGCTTCTTCCAGGTGGTCAACACGGCCCAGGCCGCCTACGAGGTCAACAACCTCGAACATGCCATCCGCAACCTGCTGCAAACCAACATCCGTACCGTGCTCGGCTCCATGGAGCTGGATGCCATGCTCAGCCAGCGTGACGGCATCAACGAAAAACTGCTGAAAACCGTGGACGAAGCCACGGCACCTTGGGGCATCAAGATCACCCGTATCGAGATCAAGGACATCAGCCCGCCGGCCGACCTGATGGCCGCCATGTCGGGCCAGATGAAAGCCGAGCGGATCAAGCGTGCGCAAATCCTCGAAGCCGAAGGCCTGCGCGCCTCGGCGATCCTGACTGCCGAAGGCAAGAAGCAGGCGCAGATCCTTGAGGCTGAAGGTAGCCGCCAAGCGGCGTTCCTTGAGTCCGAGGCCCGCGAACGTCAGGCCGAAGCGGAAGCCCGTGCCACCCAGGTCGTGTCCGAGGCGATCGCATCGGGCAACGTGCAGGCGGTCAATTACTTCGTCGCGCAGAAATACATCGATGCCCTGGGCAAGCTGGCTTCGGCCAACAACAGCAAGGTCATCCTGATGCCGCTGGAAGCCAGCCAAGTCATCGGCGCGGTCGGCGGTATCGGCGAGATCGTCAAGGCGACGTTCGACAACAAGAAAGGCTGAGGCCATCGCCATGTGGGATTTCCTGCAGCATCTGTCGTTCTGGGATTGGCTGGCACTGGGTACCGTGCTGTTGATTCTTGAAGTATTTGGCGCCGGTGGTTACCTGTTGTGGATGGGTATCGCAGCGGCTGCCGTGGGCGTGATCAAGTTCCTGGTGCCGCCTCTTGGGCTGGAATGGCAGCTCCTGCTGTTTGCCGTGTTGTCGATTTTGACGGCGGTGTATTGGTGGAAGCGCCAACGCAGCAGCGCCAAGGCCAGTGACCAGCCTGGCTTGAACGAGCGTGGCTCGGAGCTGATCGGCCGCACCTTCGTGGTGCATCAGGCGATTGTAGATGGCCGGGGCAAGGTAAAGGTCGGCGATGGCGTGTGGATGGTGACCGGCCCGGACAGCCCCGTAGGCGCTCAAGTACGGGTGGTTGGCCAGGAAGGCGTGGTGTTAAAGGTTGAAACTGTTTAGTCAGTGATGGAACTCGATTGGCCTAACTACAATCATAAACTACAGATAACCCACCCGGAGTCACCCATCATGCGTCTCAAATATGCTGTCGCAACCCTCGCTGTGCTTTCCCTCCCTGTCGGTTCAGCCATGGCCGACAGTTTCTGGCGCAATGTCATCTCGTCGGGCGCCACTACCGGCTCGACGTACCTGACCTTCAAAGACCACAAGCTGGTGGTTGCCGCACAAGATGACGCAGGCAGCTTTGTTGCCAGCGACGGCGGCATCCGTGGCCCGTACCTGGAAGCCGCGATGCAGAAAGTCCGCGCCGATAACCCTGGCCTGCAGGCCACGGACATGGAGCTGGCCAACGCCATCCTCGCGAAAAACGCCGTCACCGAATAACTCGGGCTCGATAAAAAATGCCGCCTTTGACAGCGGCATTTTTTTGTCTTCAATTCCTACGGTCATCGCCGCTGATTACTACATAAGCATCCCTGCTTTCCCAAGTGAACACGGAGAAGTCCTGTCGAGCCACACCCTGCCGGGCAACAAGCTAAGGCTTCCTTTTTAAATAAAGCGAACCACTGCCCATGCACACGCTTGCCTACGCACTGCTGCTCTCTGCATTTGCCACCCCTTACGCACAAGCGGAAAGCTGGTACGGATCAGCCAAATTCAACAGCGCTCGCCAGAATCTCTCCAGCTCGCTGCTGACCAGCCCACGCGTCACTGACAGGGTGGACGCCCCGGATAGCAGCAAGTCATTTGTGGCCTCTTTCGCCACGGGCTATGCCTTTGACAATGGCTGGCGCCTCGAAGGGGAATACACCATGCCGAACAACTCGACATTCAAATCCTACTGGGCCCCCTTCAATGCCAACGTCAACAGCCTGCATGTCCAGAGCCAACGCTTGATGCTCAATGGCTATAAAGACATCCCGATCAACCCATGGTTGTCGTTCTACGGCATGGCCGGGGTGGGCGTCGCACGCATTGAAGCCGAGGGCTATCAAACCAATGAGACCCGCCGTTTCGCCAGCAATCGCCAGCATCATTTCGCCTACAGCGTAGGCATGGGGCTGGAAGCCAAGGTCAGTGAGCAAATCACGCTGGGTGCCGGCTATCGTTACATCGCAATGGGCGATATTGAAACCGGCTACAACACCTTCGCAAACCGTGTGAACGCTCGGGATGAGCAACTCAAAGGTAAGCTCAAGGAACAGAATGTGTTTCTGGAGGCGCGCTATTCCTTCTGAAACCCAGTAGGAAATGCCGCTTTCGAAGCGGCATTTTTTAACCGGACGGTGACGATTCATTCACAGGCGACAGGCTATATTCAGTCAAGCCGTGCAACCATGCCGGTACTGATACCTCGCTTACTCATCGCCAATCTGAAACGGATGCCTTCGTCGTCATGAGCCAACAGCCCTTCCTGCCGTTTTCCAAACCCACCATTGATGAAGCCACCATCTCGGCGGTCGGCGATGTACTGCGTTCGGGCTGGATTACCAGCGGGCCGAAAGTGCAGGCCTTCGAAGCGCAGTTGTCGGAATACTTTGGCGGACGGCCGGTGCGCACGTTCAACTCGGGCACCTGCACCATGGAGATTGCCTTGCGCATCGCCGGTATTGGGCCAGGCGATGAAGTCATCACCACGCCGATCTCCTGGGTGGCCACGGCCAACGTGATCCTGGAAGTGGGTGCCACACCGGTGTTTGCCGATATTGACCCGGTGACCCGCAATCTCGACCTGGTCCAGGTGGAGGCTGCCATCACCCCGCGCACCAAGGCGATCATCCCGGTGTACCTGGCCGGCCTGCCCTTGGACATGCCGATGCTGTATGCACTGGCCAACAAGTACAACCTGCGCATCGTCGAGGACGCAGCGCAGGCGCTGGGTTCCAGCTGGGATGGCGAACGTATCGGCGCCACTGGGGATTTCGTGTCGTTCAGCTTCCAGGCCAACAAGAACATCACCTCTTCCGAAGGCGGTTGCCTGGTGTTGAACAACGCAGAGGAAGCGCGGCTGGCAGAGAAGTACCGCCTGCAAGGCGTTACCCGCAGCGGCTTCGATGGTCTGGACGTGGACGTGCTGGGCGGCAAGTTCAATATGACCGACATCGCCGCCGCCATTGGCCTGGGGCAATTTGCCCATATCGAGAAGATCACCGCGCACCGCCAGCACCTGGCGCGCCACTATTTCAAATGCTTTGGCAGTGATTTCGAAGAGCAATACGGCGCACAGCTGCCGCCGGCTGATTTCGAAAACAGCAACTGGCACCTGTTCCAGTTGGTACTGCCGGAGCGCCACGACGGCCTACCGGCCCGCGCCACCTTCATGGAGCAGATGCAGGCCCACGGGGTCGGCATTGGCTATCACTATCCGCCGATCCACCTGCTGAGCCTTTATCGGGCGCAGGGGTTCAAGGAAGGTATGTTTCCGGTGGCGGAGAAGGTGGGGCGTTTGATCGTGTCACTGCCGATGTTTACGGCGATGACTGAGGCGGATGTGGAGCGCTCGGTGGCAGCGGTGAAGGCGGTTCTACAGCGCTGAAACACATTGCGGGAGCCGGATAACCGGCTCCCGCAACAGGATCACTCGCCGATGGCGGCTTTGTAGCCAGCAGCATCCAGCAGTTTTTCCAGGTCAGCCGGGTTGCCAGGCTTGAGCTTGAAGATCCACGCGCCGTACGGGTCGGAGTTGAGCAGCTCGGGGCTGCCGCTCAGTTCTTCGTTGACGGCAATCACTTCGCCCGCAATCGGAGCGTAGATATCCGAGGCGGCCTTCACCGACTCAACCACGCCCGCTTGGCCCGCAGCGTCAAACTGAGCGCCAACTTCGGCCAATTCAACAAACACCACATCACCCAACGCTTCCTGAGCATGGTCGGAAATACCGACGGTCACAGTGCCGTCAGCTTCCAGGCGCGCCCATTCGTGGCTTTCGGCGAAACGCAGGTCGGCAGGGATATCGCTCATAGTCTGTGTCCTCAAGAAGTAATGTCAGCGGCCTTCGGCCTGCCGGAAATAGGTTAGATCAAGGTTTTGCCATGGCGCACGAAGGTCGGTTTGACCACTCGAACCGGGTACCACTTGCCGCGGATTTCCACTTCGGCCCGATCAGCGGTTGCCGTCGGTACACGCGCCAGGGCAATGGATTTGCTCAGCGTAGGAGAGAAACTACCACTGGTGATCTCCCCTTCGCCAATATTGGCGATACGAACCACCTGGTGAGCGCGTAAAACCCCGCGTTCTTCCAGTACCAGCCCGACCAGTTTGAACTGCACTCCGGCTGCTTTTTCCGCTTCCAGCGCAGCGCGGCCAATGAAATGACGCTCGGCAGGCTCCCAGGCGATACTCCAGGCCATGTTCGAAGCCAAGGGCGAAACGCTCTGGTGGATGTCCTGGCCGTACAGGTTCATACCGGCTTCGAGACGCAGCGTATCGCGGGCGCCGAGACCAATGGGTGAAATACCAGCGCCCACCAGGTCGTTGAAAAAACCCGGCGCCTGATCAGCCGGCAAGACAATCTCCAGGCCATCTTCCCCGGTATAACCCGTGCGCGCGATAAACCAATCGCCATCAGCCTGGCCCTCGAAGGGCTTGAGCTGGTGAATCAGCGTGCCACGAGACTGGGTGACCAACTCGGCGATCTTCTGCCGGGCGTGGGGACCTTGAATGGCCAGCATCGCCAACTCAGGCCGCTCATGCAGTTGCACTTGGTAAGTGCCCAGTTGCGCATGCATCCAGGCCATGTCCTGGTCGCGGGTGGCGGCATTGACCACCAGCCGATAGGCGGCCTCGGTACGGTAGACAATCATGTCGTCCACCACGCCGCCCTTTTCGTTGAGCATGGCGCTGTACAACGCACGGCCACAGCCATGCAGACGTTCGACATCATTGGCCAGCAGGCGCTGGAGCCATTCCTTGGCCTGGGGGCCGGTGACATCGATCACGGTCATATGAGATACATCGAACACCCCGCAGTCGCGTCGCACCTGGTGGTGTTCTTCAACTTGCGAGCCGTAGTGCAGAGGCATATCCCAACCGCCAAAATCGACCATTTTCGCGCCGAGGGCGAGATGCAGGTCATACAGAGGCGTACGCTGTCCCATGGGTTTCTCCTTCCGGGCTTGGCGAAGGTGCGCAGCATTGCTGTTCGTGCCGGACACCTTGAATTACAAGGCCTGCAGCCACGCCCAGCGACTCGATCCGAAAGACGGACCGCACCGAATGCCGCGCATTGTAGCCGCAAGCCGTAGGACTGGCACCTAACCGATTTGCCGGGCGGAGCGTCGGATCAGCCCGATCATCGGCAACAGGCCCACCAGCACCAGGGTCAGCGCAGGTAAAGACGCCCGGGCCCACTCGCCTTCACTGGTCATTTCAAAGATCCGCACCGCCAGCGTGTCCCAGCCGAACGGGCGCATCAGCAGGGTAGCGGGCATTTCCTTGAGCACGTCGACGAACACCAGCAACGCTGCGCTCAAGGTGCCCGGCAACAACAACGGCAGATACACTTTGCAAAACAGTCGTGGACCGCTGACGCCAAGACTGCGTGCCGCTTCCGGCAACGAGGGCCGGATACGCGCCAGGCTGTTTTCCAACGGCCCGTAGGCCACCGCCAGGAATCGCACCAGATACGCCAGCACCAACGCCGACAGGCTGCCCAACAGCAACGGTTTGCCCGCACCACCGAGCCAGCCGGACAGCGGCACCACCCATTCACGGTCCAGGTAGCTGAACGCCAACATGATCGACACTGCCAGCACCGAGCCCGGCAAGGCATAGCCGACATTGGCCAGGCTGATGCCGGAGCGGATCGCGCGTGTCGGCGCCAGGCGGTTGGCGAAAGCCAGCACCAGCGCCACGCTGACGGTGATCAGGGCAGCGATACCACCCAAGTACAGGGTGTGGAGGATCAATCCGGAATAGCGCTCATCCAGGTCGAAGCGGCCGCGCTGCCAGAACCAGGCGAACAATTGCAGCATCGGGATGACAAACGCACAGGCGAATACCAGCCCGCACCCGCTACTGGCCGCCGCCGCCTTGAACCCGCGCAGGTGATACAGCGCCTGGCCCCGTGGCCGCTCATTGCTCGGTCGGCTCGCGCCCCGGGCACGCCGTTCGCCGTACAGCACCAGCATCACCACCAGCAGCAACAGGCTGGCCAATTGGGCGGCGCTGGATAGGCTGAAAAAGCCGTACCAAGTCTTGTAGATGGCCGTGGTGAAGGTGTCGAAGTTGAACACCGAGACCGCACCGAAATCCGCCAGGGTTTCCATCAATGCCAACGCTACCCCGGCACCAATCGCCGGCCGCGCCATGGGCAGTGCCACGTGCCAGAACGCTCGCCACGGCGATTGCCCGAGCACCCGCGCCGCTTCCATCAGGCCTTTGCCCTGGGCCAGGAACGCGGAGCGCGCCAGCAAGTAGACGTAGGGGTAGAACACCAGCACGAGGACGATGATCACACCGCTGGTGGAGCGCACCCGTGGCAGACGCAGGCCGGTGCCGAACCATTCGCGCAGCAGGGTTTGCACAGGCCCTGAGAAGTCCAGCAGGCCGACGAATACAAACGCCAGCACATAAGCCGGTATGGCGAAGGGCAGCATCAGCGCCCAGTCGAGCCAGCGTCGGCCGGGGAATTCGCAAAGGCTAGTGAGCCAGGCCAGGCTCACGCCTAACAGGGTTACGCCAACACCGACACCCAGCACCAGCGTCAGCGTGTTGCCCAGCAGGCGGGGCATCTGGGTTTCCCAGAGGTGAGACCAGATTTGCGCGTCGATACTCTGCCAGGACAGCAACAGCACGCTCAGCGGCAGCAGCACCAGGGCGGCGACGGTAAAGACCGGCAGGTACCAGCGGCGTTGGGCGGGGTGGGCCAAAGTCAGTTCTCAGTGAATGAATAGCTTGAAATCGCCGCAATCCAATGTGGGAGGGGGCTTGCTGTGGTGAGGGGGCTTGCCCCCCGACGGGTTCACCGTAGAACCATTGGGGCTGCTCCGCAGCCCAGCGCGGGGCAAGCCCGCTCACCACAGGAAGCTCGCTCATCACAGCAAGCCCGGTCACCACAGCAAGCCCCTCCCACATTTGGATCTACGGTGCCCGGCAGAGTGTACTTAGTTCCAGCCAGCGCGATCCATCAGGCGAATGGCTTCAGCCTGGCGCTTGCCCGCCACTTCCACCGGCAAGGTATCAGCCACGAACTTGCCCCAGGTCGCCACTTCGGCCGACGGCGGTACCGCCGGGTTGGCCGGGAACTCTTGGTTCACGTCGGCAAAGATCTTCTGCGCCTCAGCCGTGGTCATCCATTCCACCAGCGCCTTGGCGGCTTCCGGGTGCGGCGCGTGTTTGGTCAGGCCGATGCCCGACAAATTCACGTGCACACCACGGTCGCCCTGGTTCGGCCAGAACAGCTTCACCGCCAGGTCCGGCTTCTGCTTGTGCAGGCGGCCGTAGTAGTAGGTGTTGACGATGCCCACATCGCACTGGCCGGCATTGATGGCTTCGAGCACGGCGATGTCGTCGGAGAATACGTCGGTGGACAGGTTGTTGACCCAACCCTTGACGATTTCCTCGGTCTTGGCCGCGCCGTGGGTTTCGATCAGGGTGGCGGTCAGCGACTGGTTGTAGACTTTTTTCGCCGTACGCAGGCACAGGCGGCCTTCCCACTGTTTGTCGGCCAGGGCTTCGTAGGTGGTAAGGTCACCCGGTTTTACCCGGTCGGTGGAGTAGGCAATGGTCCGCGCGCGCAGACTCAAGCCCGTCCAGGCGTGCTTTGAAGAGCGGTACTGCAGGGGGATGTTCTTGTCGATGACCGCGGAGGTGAAGGGTTGCAGAATGCCCATTTGCTCGGCCTGCCAGAGGTTGCCGGCATCCACGGTAAGCAGCAGGTCGGCAGTGGCGTTCTCGCCCTCGGCCTTGATGCGCTGCATCAGCGGGGCTTCCTTGTCAGTGATGAACTTCACCTGCACGCCGGTCTTCTGAGTGTAGGCGTCGAACACCGGCTTGATCAGCTCGTCGATGCGCGAGGAGTAGACCACCACTTCGTCGGCGGCCTGCACGGTCGTGCTGCCGATCAAGGTGAGTGCCAGGGCAGTCAGGAGGCGCTTGGGTGCCAACATGGGGGCGGTCTCTCATTTGCAAAAAGAGGGCAAATGATAAGGACTGGCATTTAGTGGCGCTTGGTTGAGGCGTTACCAGATGTTGCATGAGGGAGTGTGCGATGAAGCGGATAGCCTCATCGCGGCCTATCTTTTACGAGCACAGCAGTAACCGCATTTCGATGTCAGGGTTTTGCCAGGCCAGGTAGATCGCCGGTCAGGCCCAGCGCCTGGCGTACAAACACGGCCTTGGCTTCAGGCATCTGGTCAACCATTTTCAAGCCAGCATTGCGCAACCAGCGCAACGGCAGTTGATCGGCCTGGAACAGACGCTCGAAACCCTCCATCGCCGCCATCAACGCCAGGTTATGCGGCATGCGCCGACGCTCATAACGACTCAGCACCTTCACATCCGCCAGCCGCTCACCACGCTCGGTTGCCGCCAACAACACCTCGGCCAACACCGCCGCATCGAGGAAACCCAGGTTCACACCCTGCCCCGCCAACGGGTGTATCACGTGTGCCGCGTCTCCGATCAACGCCAGGCCCTCAGCCACGTAACGCTTGGCGTGACGCTGGCGCAAAGGCACGCACACACGCGGGTCGGCGCTCACCACGGTCCCCAACCGCCCTTCAAAGGCGCGCTCCAATTCACCGCAGAAGCTTTCATCGTCCAACGCCATCAGGCGCTCGGACTCGGCCGGCGTGGTCGACCAGACGATCGAGCACCAATCCTCCTGCCCATCCCGCACCAGCGGCAAAAACGCCAGCGGCCCGGTGTCGGTAAACCGTTGCCACGCCGTGCGCTGGTGCGGCTGGCTGCTGCGCACGCTGGTGACGATGGCGTTATGCAGGTAATCCCATTCGCGGGTCGCAGTGCCGGTCAGGCGGCGCACGGCGGAGTGGGCGCCGTCGGCGGCTACCACCAGCGGCGCACGCAACTTACGGCCATCGGCCAACGTCAGCAGCCAATCATCGCCGGAGCGGCGCATCTGTTCCAGGCGGGCATTGGCCAGCAGGCCCAGGTCGCAGTCATGCAGGCGGTCGAGCAAGGCATCCTGAACCACGCGGTTCTCGACGATGTGCCCGAGCACCTCGGCATGCACGCTGGCCGCCGAAAAGTGGATCTGCCCGGTGCCGCTGCCGTCCCACACCTGCATCTCGCCGTAGGGGCTGGCGCGCCGCGAGACGATACCGTCCCACACGCCCAGGCGCTCGAGGATGCGCTGGCTGGCGGCCGACAAGGCGCTCACCCGGGGCTCGAAGGCCGCATCACGGTCGAACGGCTTGACGCTCAACGGGCTGCCGTCGAGCAACAGCACCTGCAGGCCACTGCCCTGCAACGCAAGCGCCAAGGCGCTTCCGACCATTCCGGCCCCGACAATCAGCACATCTGCGCGCATGTCCATGCTTTAAGCCTGTCTCACTGGCGGCTTGCGCCGCACATAAAGGGTTTTGTCGACCCGCGCCACCAGGGTGCCGGAGCCGTCATGAATCTGCACCTTGAGGTGGGGCAGGTACTTCTCGCCCCCTTCGGTGTGTCGACGGACCTCGTCCAGCAAGGCCTCGTCGATGGAAAATTCGGCATACACCGGGCCTTTGCCCGGCGACACGAAGTCAATGCTCGCGGCCTTGTCCCACACAATGTAGTCGCGGCCCAGGTTCTCCATCAGCATCAGCATGTAGAACGGGTCAACCATCGAATACAGGCTGCCGCCGAATTGCGTGCCGACATAGTTGCAGTTGTACCAGCCCAGACCCATGCGCACTTTGACGTGACGGAAATCGGCGCTCATGTGCCGGACGCTGACCCCCGCCCCCAGGTACGGCGGATACAGGGTCATGATCCAGCGCAACAACCGCGCCTTGCCCAGGCGCTCGATCAACCACTTACGCATCGGGACGCGTGCCCAGGCCCATGGCCTGACGGGCGAACCAGCGTTTGGCCGGTGGCAACAGGTCCAGGCCCAGCAGGCCCATGTTGCGGCCCAGCGCCACCAGCGGCTGGGCGCTGCCGAACAGGCGCGTGACCTGGTCGGAGAAGCCCACGGTGAGTTTCTGGTCCAAGCGCTGGCGTTCGCGATAGCCCTGCAAGGTCGCCAGGTCACCCGGCACTTGCGGCCCGGCCAGCAAGGCCTCGGCCAAGGCATTCGCATCGCGCAGGGACAGGTTGAAGCCTTGCCCGGCAATCGGGTGCAGGCTGTGGGCGGCGTTGCCGAGGATCGCCAGGTGGGAACGCACCTGCTCTTCGGCTTCGACCAAGGTCAGAGGGTACAGATGGCGGGCGCCGACTTGCTTGAGGGTGCCCAGGCGGTAGCCGAACACGCCCTGCAATTCACTCAAGAAGCTGCGTTCGTCGAGGTTGGCCAGGCGCTGTGCGTCCATGCCGATGCGGGTCCAGACCAGGGCGCAACGGTTGTCCGGCAGCGGCAACAGGGCCATCGGGCCCTCATCGGTAAAGCGTTCGAAGGCTTCGCCGTTATGAGACTCGCTCGGGGTAATGTTGGCGATCAGCGCGCTCTGGTTGTACGGGCGGGTTTTCACGCCGATGCCCAGCTGTTCGCGCAGTCCGGAGCGGCCACCATCGGCCAGTACGGCGAGGTCGCATTCCAGTACAGTTTCATCGTTGAGGGTCAGGCGGTAGCCATCGGCCAGCGGCTCCATGCGCGTGACTTCCGCCGGGCAACGCCAGCTGACCACGTCTTTGTCCAGGCCTTGCCACAGGCATTGGCCCAGCCAGGCGTTTTCCACCACGTAACCGAGGGCCGGCACGCCCTCCTCCATGGCAGACAACCGTGCGGTGGAGAAACGCCCACGATCCGACACGTGGATTTGCTTGATCGGCTCGGCACGGCGGGAAATGTCCTGCCACAGGCCCAGGCGCTGATAGATCTGCCGGGCGCCATAGGACAGCGCCGAAGACCGCGCATCGTAGCTCGGCTGGTAGCTGTCGCCCGGCGCGAAGGGTTCGATCAGCACGATCTTCCAGCCACGGGCCTTGGCCCCAGCCTGCAACGCCAGCGCCAGGCTGGCGCCTACCAAACCGCCGCCGATAATGGCCAGGTTGACCCGGCTCATCGGGCAGCCGCCATCAGCGCTTCGATGTCGGCGACGGTCTTGGGCACGCCGCCGGTCAGGATTTCACAGCCTTGCTTGGTCACTACCACGTCGTCCTCGATGCGTACGCCAATGCCACGCCATTTCTTTGCCACATTCTGGTTGTCCGGCGAAATGTAGATCCCCGGCTCCACGGTCAACGCCATGCCGACTTCCAGCACACGCCATTCACCGCCCACTTTGTACTCGCCCACGTCATGTACATCCATGCCCAGCCAATGGCCGGCGCGGTGCATATAGAAGGCCTTATAGGCTTCGCTGGCGATCAACTCGTCGACGTCGCCCTGCAACAAGCCCAGCTTTACCAGGCCGGCTGTGATGACCTGCACCGTGGCCTCATGGGCCTGGTTCCAATGTTTGTCCGGGGCGATTTCGGCGAAGGCGGCTTCCTGGGAGGCCAGCACAATCTCGTAGATCGCCTTCTGTTCCGGCGAGAACTTGCCGTTGACCGGCCAGGTACGGGTGATGTCGCTGGCGTAGCAGTCGATCTCACAACCGGCGTCGATCAGCACCAGATCGCCGTCCTTGAGCAGCGCGTCGTTTTGCTGGTAATGCAGGATGCAGCTGTTGCGCCCGGCGGCGACGATGGAACCGTAGGCCGGCATCTTTGCGCCGCCCTTGCGGAACTCATAATCCAATTCTGCTTCCAGGCTGAACTCATGCAAACCGGCGCGGCTGGCCTGCATCGCCTTCACGTGGGCGGCGCAGGAGATTCGGGCCGCCTCGCGCATCACCTTCAACTCTGCCGCCGATTTATACAGGCGCATGTCGTGGAGCAGATGATCCAGGGCAACGAATTCGTTCGGCGGCTGGGCGCCCAGGTGCGCTTTAGAGCGGATCACGTTGATCCACTCCATCAGGTGCCGGTCGAATTCGGCGTTGCTGCCCATCGCCGAATACACCCGGTCGCGGCCTTCGATCAGGCCGGGCAGGATGTCGTCGATATCGGTGATAGGGAAGGCATCGTCGGCACCGAAGTCACGGATCGCGCCTTCGGTGCCGGCGCGCAGGCCGTCCCACAGCTCGCGTTCGACATTGCGCTCGCGGCAGAACAGCACGTACTCGCCGTGCTGGCGACCGGGCATCAACACGATCACGGCTTCCGGCTCGGGGAAACCGCTCAGGTACTGGAAGTCACTGTCCTGGCGGTACACGTGCTCGACATCGCGATTGCGGATCGCCACGGCGGCGGCCGGCAGGATCGCGATGCTGTTGGGTTCCATCTGCGCCATGAGCGCCTTGCGGCGTCGGGTGTATTCCGCTTTGGGGATATAGATCATGGGCAGATGGGCTTCCTTTCTTAGTGCAGCGACGGCTTGGGTGCAGCAGGCTCAGCGGACTTCTTGGTCTCGGTGAACAGCAGCAGCGGCGCAACGCGCAGGTACTCCATCACCTCCATGTAGTCGCCTTCGCCGTCTTCGGACTCTTCCAGGGCGTCCTGCACCTGGGAGATGGCTGCCAGGTCCTGCAGCACTTCCTTGGCGTCGGTGCTCAGTTCCAGGCCACCGGCGTTCACACCGAAACCGTGGAGGAAGCCCTGGCACCATTGGCCCAGTGCAGCGGCGCGCTCGGTGAGCGGCGCGTCGTCGGTCGGCAGCAGCAGGACCACGGTGACGTCGTCACCGGTCAGCTCGCCCTTGACCATCTCTTGCAGGCCGATCAGCGCGTTACGCACGTTGTCGGTCGGTTCGGTTTCCAGAAGCTCGGCCACGTCAGCCAGCCAGTTGTCGGCATCAAAGCCAACACCGGTGCAGCTGCGGCCCAGCAACACGCCGTGCAGTTCGGCAGGCGAGCATGGGTGGCCGCTGGTGCTCAGCAGTTTGGAAAAAGCGTCGTACGGGGAGTTCTGAATAGGCATGGTGAGCTAGGCGCCAGACGGCGCAATGTCTAGAATGGAGCGCTGTATCCTAGCACCGGCAGACGTACCAAGACTATCAAGGGCGTCAGATCGTTTATCCTGCAGTTGCCATTCATCAGACAAATCCAGTGGAACCCAATGGAAGACACCGACCTGCAAGCGCTGATGGCCAGACTCGAATTGCTAATTACTCGGGTCGAGCAACTTAAGAGTCAAAACGGACTCCTATTAGCTCAGGAAAAGACCTGGCGCGAGGAACGCGCTCACCTCATTGAAAAAAACGAAATCGCCCGGCGTAAGGTCGAATCGATGATTTCGCGCCTGAAGGCCCTGGAGCAAGACTCATGAGTTCAAGCAATAGCGTCACCGTGCAGATCCTCGATAAAGAATACTCGATCATCTGCCCCCAGGAAGAGCGCAGCAACCTGGTGAGCGCCGCCCGCTACCTGGATGGCAAGATGCGTGAAATCCGCAGCAGCGGCAAAGTCATCGGCGCCGACCGCATCGCCGTGATGGCCGCACTGAACATCACCCACGATTTGCTGCATAAGCAGGAACGCCCTGACGTGCAGGCCAGCGGCTCCACCCGTGAGCAGGTGCGTGACCTGCTGGAACGCGTGGATCTGGTACTTTCCAGCGACTCAGACGCACCCAAGGGCTGATTGCCGCGACTGTTTGGGGTATACTTGCCCCACTCCCTGGCGTGTTTGCCAGTCGGCGATGTCCCTGAGCCGATTCGCACTACCCTGGAAGTTGCACGTTGGGCTGGTGTGCATGTCCGCTAGACGGAAAGCCTTAAAGCCTACTGCATCTTCCACCTTGAACTTTCGGGTTCAAGGGCTAAGTCGACAGCGGCTCTGTCGGGGAGCCTGAATTCCCAAACTCAATGCCAGTCCTCGGACTGGCATTGTTTTATGAGCCGAAACCATGACCGAACCTGCGCCGCTTTCCCGTCCGCAACTTCGACGCATGTTGCGCAATGCCCGCCGCGCCCTCACGCCGAGCGAGCAGCGCAAGGCCGCCCACGGCCTGTATCGGCAACTGGCACAGCACCCGCTGTTTCGCCGCGCCAAACATATCTCTTTGTATTTACCGACGGACGGTGAAATCGATCCGCGCCTGCTGCTGCGCGCCGCCCAGCGCCGTGGCAAGGCCACCTACCTGCCGGTGCTCAGCGCCTGGCCACGGACCAAGATGGTGTTCCAACGGGTAAGACCTGGGGAAAAGCTGCTGCCCAATCGCTTTCGCATCCTGGAGCCACGCGTGAATATCAGCCGCCAACGCAAGGTCTGGGCGCTGGACCTGGTGCTGCTGCCGTTGGTGGGGTTCGATGATGCGGGGGGACGCCTGGGCATGGGCGGCGGGTTTTACGATCGCAGCCTGGCATATCTGGCGCGCCGCCAAAGCTGGCGCAAACCGACGCTGCTGGGCCTGGCCCATGAATGTCAGAAGGTCGAGCGTTTGGTGCAGGCGAGTTGGGATGTGCCGCTGGCTGGCACCGTCACCGATAAGCAGTGGTATATCGCAGGGACGCCACTGGAATCAGCGGCGCCTTGAAGCCGTGTCAACGCTTGAATTGCTGCTGCACGGGTGACAGTTCAACCGGCGCATCGGTCTTGTTCGACCACAAGCTTTGCGCATACCCGGTGGTCACGACGCCCAGACCAAACAAAATCACCAAAATCCATAGTAAATCCGGTTTACGTTGCATCGATTGCCCCCCTTCAGGCACCTCGTACACGATGACAACAACGTTCCAAAGTAGTCCGTTGCAGCTGCGTCAAGCTTAAAGGCCGGCATTTTGCGGTAACGTGAACCAACACGCAAACCTTGGCGCCAACCGACTGTCGGTTTGTCATCAAATTGCCTGACAACTTGCCCAATGCCTTTTTCAGGAGCCCCAAAATGGCCTATTGGCTGATGAAATCCGAGCCCGACGAACTCTCCATCAACGGTCTGGAAAAGCTCGGTGAAGCACGCTGGGACGGGGTGCGTAACTACCAGGCCCGCAACTTCCTGCGCGCCATGGCGGTGGGTGACGAATTTTTCTTTTATCACTCCAGTTGCCCGGAGCCGGGTATTGCCGGTATCGGCAAGATCGTCGAGGCAGCCTATCCGGACCCTACTGCATTGGAGCCGCAAAGCCACTACTTCGACGCGAAGGCCACCCCGGAGAAAAACCCGTGGAGTGCGATCAACGTGGCCCACGTCCAGACCTTTCCCAAAGTGCTCGGCCTCGGTTACCTGAAGCAGCAAACCGCCCTTGCCGAACTGCCCCTGGTGCAAAAAGGCAGCCGGCTGTCGGTGATGGCCGTCACGCCCGAGCAATGGGCTGCAGTAATCAACTTGCTTTAACTGACCGGTATCAACGCCCCGCCGGGGCAAACCGCTCAAACTAGGACGCTAATGCCGCAGGAAGCCGCCATGTCGACGAATCACCACACCTCCCGTCTTTTCGCCGTCGCACTCATCGCTTTGTTGTTGGGTGCCGGTGGCTTTGGTTACTGGCGCTCCACCCAGGACCGCCTGCCGGAAGGCATTGGCATGGGCAATGGCCGCTTGGAATCCACCGAAGTGCAGATCGCCGCCAAGATCCCCGGGCGCCTGGCCGAAGTGCGGGTTGACGAAGGCGACAAGGTGCTCAAGGGCCAATTGCTTGCACGCATGGACACCCGCACCCTCGAAGCCCAGCGCGCCCAAGCCGAAGCCGAAGTACTGCGCGCCAAGGAAAACTTCGCCGCCGCCGAAGCCAATGCGCAACTGCGCCAGAGCGAGCAACTGCTGGCCAACCAGGAACTCAAGCGCACCCAAGAGCTGTACAAGCGCGGCTTCGCCAGCAGCCAGCTGATCGACCAGCAGCAAGCGCGGCAAAACACCGGCAATGCGGCAGTGATTGCCGCCCAAGCGCAGGTCAACTCGGGAAAGGCCGCCATCGGAGCCGCCCAGGCCCAGGTGGCCCAACTTACCAGCGAAATCGACGACAGCAGCCTGCGCGCCCCCATCGACGGCATTATCCAATTGCGCCTGGCCGAGCCAGGTGAGGTGCTGGGCGCGGGTGGGCGCGTACTGCTGTTGATTGATCCCAATGATCAATACATGAACCTCTACCTGCCCGCGTCCGTCACCGGTCGCCTGACCATCGGCAGCGACGCGCGTATCCTGCTCGACGCCCTGCCCGGCCAGCCACTGCCGGCCAAGATCAGTTTTGTCGCCGCCAAATCCCAGTTCACCCCCAAGGAGGTGGAAACCCGCGACGAGCGCCAAAAACTGGTCTTCCGCGTCAAACTGCGCCTCACCCAGCCCAGCGCCGTGCCCCAAGCCAAACCGGGCATGCCCGGCGCAGGTTATGTGCGCACGGCTGACACTGACTGGCCGGCCAACCTGCAATGACCGCCCTGGCGCTGCAGGCCACGGGGATCAACCATCGCTACGGCAAGCAGCAGGCACTGGTCGACATCACGTTCAGCTTGCCGGCCGGTACGCGCTGCGGGTTGATCGGTCCGGATGGCGCGGGCAAGTCGAGCCTGCTGGGTTTGATCGCCGGGGTTAAAAAGCTTCAGGATGGCCAGTTGCACGTGCTCGGCGGCGCCATCGAAGACCGCCGTCACCGCAACAGCCTGTACCCACGCATTGCCTTTATGCCCCAGGGTTTGGGCGGCAACCTGTACCCCGAACTGTCCATCCGCGAAAACATCCGATTCTTCGCCACGTTGTTCGGCCTGTCGAAAGCCGATTGCGACCAGCGCATGCATAACCTGCTGCTGGCCACCGACCTCGCACGCTTCGCCGACCGTCCGGCCGGCAAGCTGTCTGGCGGTATGAAGCAGAAGCTTGGCCTGTGTTGCGCGCTGATCCACGACCCCGACCTGTTGATCCTCGACGAGCCCACCACTGGCGTCGATCCGTTGTCACGTCGACGCTTCTGGGAATTGGTCGACAGTGTACGCAGCGAGCGGCCACAACTGACGCTGCTGGTGGCCACGGCATACATGGAAGAAGCCGAGCAGTTCGAGCATTGCCTGATGCTTGATCGCGGCAAGTTGATCGCCGACGGCCTGAGCAGTGAATTGGCTGGCGCAACATCCAGCGGCAAATTGGACGAGGCGTTCACCCACTTCCAGGGTGACAGCGCCCACGACAACCAACCGCTGGTGATTCCGCCGCGCGAAAGCGACAACACCGACATCGCCATCGAAGCCCACGACCTGACCCTGCGCTTCGGCGATTTCACTGCGGTCAACAACGTCAGCTTAGCAATCGGCCGAGGTGAAATATTCGGGTTCCTCGGCTCCAACGGCTGCGGCAAGACCACCACCATGAAAGTCCTCACCGGGCTGATGCCAGCCACTGAGGGCAGTGCGACGCTGCTGGGCAACCCGGTCAATGCCAAGGACCTGGCCACCCGCAAGCGCGTGGGGTTCATGTCGCAAAGCTTCTCGCTGTATGGCGAGCTCAGCGTGCGCCAGAACCTGGTGCTGCATGCGCAATTGTTCGACTTGCCCACGGCTGATAGCGGTCCGCGCATTGACGAGCTGATCCAACGCTTCGATCTCATTGACGTCGCCGAGCAACCGTCCGGTGAACTGCCTCTCGGCCTGCGTCAGCGACTGTCATTGGCGGTGGCCGTATTGCATCGCCCGGAAGTGCTGATCCTCGATGAGCCCACCTCGGGCGTCGACCCGGCTGCGCGGGATGATTTCTGGCGACTGCTGATCGAGCTATCCCGCGAACAAGGCGTGACCATCTTCCTGTCCACTCACTTCATGAACGAAGCCCAGCGCTGCGATCGCATCTCCCTGATGCATGCGGGCAAGGTGCTGGCCTGCGATACACCGGAGGCGCTGCGACGGCAATTTCACGGTGACACGCTGGAAGCCGCGTTCGTCACCTGCCTGGAACAGGCCCAGGGCGAAGCCGAGCCCGCTGCAGCCACCGCAACCGTCAGCGCGACCAGCGCACCGCCCGTGAGCAAGCGTGGATTCAGCCTGGCTCGCCTGTTGGCCGTGGCCAGCCGCGAAGGCAAGGAACTGCTGCGCGACAAAGTGCGCATGGCCTTCGCGCTGCTGGGAGCGATGTTCATGATGGTGATCTTCGGCTATGGCATTTCCCTGGACGTGGAAAACCTCGCGTTCGCCGTCTACGACCAGGACCAGACGCCGCAAAGCCGCGCCTACCTGGAAGCCTTTCGTAGCTCACGCTATTTCGCCGAGCAGTCGCCCATTCAGGATTCGGCTGAATTACACCGACGCCTGCAACGTTCGGAAATCAAACTGGCCCTGGAGATTCCGCCCGGTTTTGGCCGCGACCTGTACGCCGGTCGCCAGCCCACAGTGGCCGCGTGGCTCGATGGCGGCATGCCGTTTCGCGCGGAAACCAGCCGCAACTACGTCGAGGCCGTACACCAGGGCAACCTTGCGCAACTGGCCGAACTGAGCAGCCTGCCCCGCAACAACCTGACCGCCGCCAGGCTGGAGACGCGCTTTCGCTATAACCAGGACGTGGTCAGCGTGAACGCCATCGGCCCCGGAGTGATGGCGCTGATCCTGGCGTTTATCCCGGCGATGCTCACCGCCCTCGGCATCGTGCGCGAGAAGGAGCTGGGCTCGATCACCAACTTCTACGCCACGCCGCTGACCCGCCTGGAGTTCCTGCTTGGCAAACAGGCGCCCTACCTGGCAGTCAGCCTGGTCAACCTGGCGGTATTGGTGGCGATGAACCGCTGGTTGTTCGGCGTACCGTTCAAGGGCAGCGGCCTGACACTGGCGTTCGGCGGGTTGCTGTACGTGCTGGCAACCACCAGCATGGGCCTGCTGATTTCCGCCTTCACCCGTACGCAGATCGCGGCGATCCTCGGCACGATGATCATCACCAGCCTGCCGACGATCCAGTTCTCCGGGCTGATCGTGCCACGCTCGTCACTGGAAGGAGCGGCGGCATTGATGGGCATGCTGTTTCCGGCCGGGCACTTTCTGGATATCACCGTGGGCACGTTCACCAAGGCCCTGGACCTGCGCCAGTTGTGGCCGCAATGCCTGGCGCTGTTCGGGTTTTTCATCGGGTTTACCGGGCTGAGCCTGATCATGCTCAAGAAGCAGGAGGCCTGATGCACACGTTCGCACACATCCTGCGGCTGGGGATCAAGGAGCTGACCAGCCTGCGACACGACAGCGTGTTGTTGCTGTTTCTGTTCTACGCGTTCACCGTCGCCATCTATATGCCCGCCGCCGGCTCGGTGATCGGCGTGCACAACGCCAGCGTGGCGTTTGTGGACGAAGACCACAGCTCACTCTCACGCCAAATGGCCGAGGCGTTGCAGCCGCCCGAGTTCCAAGCGCCTGTGCCGTTACCCTATGACCAGTTGGACAAGGTCATGGACAGCGGCGAATACACCTTCGTGATCAATGTGCCAGCGAACTTCCAGGCCGACCTGTTGGCAGGGCGCCAGCCGGGCGTGCAGGTGAATGTGGATGCCACGGCGATGAGCCAGGCGTTCATGGGCGCGGGCTACATTGGGCGGATATTTCAACGCGAACTGCTGACCAACAGCGGACAAACCGATGCCGCCGGCCAGGCGCCCGCGTTGCTGACCACCCGCGCCCTGTTCAACACCAACTTGGAAGGTGGCTGGTTCCTGGCGGTGATCCAGATCGTCAACAACATCACCATCCTGGCTATCGTGCTGACCGGCACGGCGCTGCTGCGCGAACGCGAGCACGGCACCCTCGACCATCTGCTGGTACTGCCACTGACGGCGCTGGAAATCATGCTGGCGAAAATCTGGAGCAACATGCTCGTGGTGGTGCTGTGCACCTGGCTGTCGCTGGAAGTGGTGGTCAAAGGCCTGCTCGGCGTACCGCTGGCCGGGTCGCTGAGCTTGTTTCTGTTCGTGACGGCGCTGTACCTGTTTGCCAGCACCGCGCTGGGCATCTTCCTCGCCACCCTCGCCCGCTCGACGCCGCAGTTCGGCTTGCTGGCAATCCCGGTGATCATCCCGATGCTGCTGCTCTCAGGCGGCAGCACGCCGCTGGACAGCATGCCCGAGTGGCTGCAGTGGATCATGCAGGGCTCGCCGTCGACGCATTTTGTGAGTCTGAGCGCGGCGATTCTGTTTCGGGATGCGGGAGTAAGCGTGGTGTGGCCGGACTTGCTGGCGCTGGCGGGGATTGGGTTGGTGTTTTTTGCGGTGGCGTTGGCGCGGTTCAGGAAGAGCCTGGCGTCCTGAGGCGTCTGTACCGCCGTCATCGGGGGCAAGCCCCCTCCCACATTTGATCGCATTCCAACTGTGGGAGGGGGCTTGCCCCCGATAGTCGCGTAGCGACTTATTGGATGATCAGGTTGTTGAACAACAGGTCTTCCACCACCGGCTTGCCCGTCTCGTCGTTCATCACTTGCTGGGTTTGCTTCAACGCTTCCTGGCGCAGCTTTTCCTTGCCTTCAACGGTGCTCATGGCCTCGTTGGTCTGCTGGGTGAACAGTGCCACCAGCTGGTTGCGGATCAATGGATCATTGGCTTTGACCAGTGCTGCCGCCTCGGTGCCGGTCACGCGCAGGGCGATGTCGGCCTTGAACACCTTGAGCTTCGCCGTGCCATCCAGGCCATAGTTACCCACGAACGGCGGGCTCAGGCTGATATAGCTGACTTTCGGCGCCTCGCCTTCTTTGGCCTCTTCGGCCTGGGCTGCCATCGGCAAGGTCAGGGCCAGCATCAATAGGATCCACGCTTTCACAGTTCATTCCTCACATTCGGTTGCCCGGTAGCATAACGCTAGCAAGGCAGAGCACAAGCTTATGGCGACTTATCAGGCCCGGGCATGCTCGTTGACCCAGGGGCATACCCTCCTACACTTATCGGCCACGACGCCAAAAGGAATAGTCCGATGAAAGCTGTGCTGTGCAAAGCCTTCGGCCCCGCCGAAACCCTGGTGCTGGAAGAGATCGCCAGCCCGGCGATCAAGAAGAACGAAATCCTGCTGGACGTGCATGCCGCCGGGGTCAACTTCCCGGACACCCTGATTATCGAGGGCAAGTACCAGTTCAAGCCGCCCTTCCCGTTCTCGCCGGGTGGCGAAGCGGCAGGCGTGGTCAGTGACGTGGGCGAAAAAGTCAGCCACCTCAAAGTCGGTGACCGGGTCATGGCGCTGACCGGCTGGGGCAGCTTTGCCGAACAGGTCGCGGTGCCGGGCTATAACGTGCTGCCGATCCCGCAGAGCATGGACTTCAACACGGCCGCCGCGTTCAGCATGACCTACGGCACGTCCATGCACGCGCTGAAACAACGGGCCAACCTGCAACCCGGCGAAACCCTGTTGGTCCTGGGCGCCTCCGGAGGCGTGGGCCTGGCCGCCGTGGAAATCGGCAAGGCCATGGGCGCACGGGTGATCGCTGCCGCCAGCAGCGCCGACAAACTCGCGGTGGCGAAGGCCGCCGGCGCCGATGAGCTGGTCAACTACAGCGAAACCAGCCTGAAAGACGAGATCAAGCGCCTGACCGACGGCAACGGTGCCGATGTGATCTACGACCCGGTGGGAGGCGACCTGTTTGACCAGGCCATCCGCGCCATCGCTTGGAACGGGCGTTTGCTGGCGGTGGGTTTTGCCAGCGGACGCATTCCGGAACTGCCAGTGAACCTGGCGCTGCTCAAGGGCGCGGCGGTGGTTGGGGTGTTCTGGGGTTCATTTGCGCAGCGTCAGCCGCAGGATAATGCGGCGAATTTCCAGCAGTTGTTCACGTGGTATGCCGAGGGTAAGTTGAAGCCGCTGGTGTCGCAGGTGTACCCGCTGGAACAGGCCGCCCAGGCGATCAATGATTTGGGGCAGCGCAAGGCGGTGGGCAAGGTCGTCGTCCAAATCCGCTAACAGACTTGAAATGCGGTCAATGTGGGAGCTGGCTTGCCTGCGATAGCGGTGGGTCAGTTGCCATAGATGAACCTGAAAGACCGCTATCGCAGGCAAGCCAGCTCCCACATTAGATAATCAGTGGTCTCGAGACCCAATCCCGACCAGCACTTGTCTATTCACGACATGTTCATAAGAGAACATGCAATTGCTCCGATTTCCTGTGTTTGCAGATAAGAGGCGATGCTATTTTCGGTAACGAAACTGTAACATTCGCATCCGCAGTCAAAACAAGAAATCTGGAGCCCTTGAATGTTTGCTTTCTTTCGTCCTGCCGCACATCAGGCGCCCCTGCCTGAAGAAAAAATAGACAGTACCTACCGACGCCTGCGCTGGCAGATCTTCGCCGGTATTTTCTTCGGTTACGCCGGGTACTACCTGCTGCGCAAAAACTTCTCCCTCGCCATGCCGTACCTGATCGACGAGGGTTACACCCGTGGCGAACTGGGCCTGGCGATGTCCGCCATCGCGATTGCGTACGGCCTGTCCAAATTCCTCATGGGCCTGGTGTCCGACCGCTCCAACCCGCGCTATTTCCTGCCCTTCGGCCTGCTGGTTTCAGCAGGGGTGATGTTCATTTTCGGTTTCGCACCTTGGGCGACGTCCAGCGTGACCATGATGTTCATTTTGCTGTTCATCAATGGCTGGGCCCAGGGCATGGGCTGGCCGCCGAGCGGACGCACCATGGTGCACTGGTGGTCGCAGAAAGAACGCGGTGGCGTGGTGTCGGTGTGGAACGTGGCGCATAACGTCGGCGGCGGCCTGATCGGCCCGCTGTTCCTGCTGGGCATGGCCTGGTTCAACGACTGGCATGCGGCGTTCTATGTACCGGCGACAGTGGCCTTGGCAGTGGCGGCGTTTGCCTTCATCACCATGCGCGACACACCACAGTCGGTCGGCCTGCCGCCGATTGAGAAATACAAGAACGATTACCCGGAAGGCTACGACGCCAGCCACGAAGACGAATTCAGCGCCAAGGAAATTTTCGTCAAGTACGTGCTGCGCAATAAAATGCTGTGGTACATCGCCTTCGCCAACGTCTTCGTCTACCTGCTGCGCTACGGCGTACTGGATTGGGCACCGACCTACCTCAAGGAAGCCAAGCACTTCACGGTCGATAAATCATCCTGGGCGTACTTCTTCTACGAATGGGCGGGTATCCCAGGCACGCTGCTGTGCGGCTGGATGTCGGACAAGATCTTCCGTGGCAACCGTGGCCTGACCGGTATCGTGTTCATGGCGCTGGTGACCGTGGCGACCCTGGTGTACTGGCTCAACCCGCCGGGCAACCCGATGGTCGACATGATCGCGCTGGTGTCCATCGGCTTCCTGATCTACGGCCCGGTGATGTTGATCGGCCTGCAGGCGCTGGAACTGGCACCGAAGAAAGCCGCCGGCACCGCGGCAGGTTTCACCGGTCTGTTCGGTTACCTGGGCGGTTCGGTGGCGGCGAGCGCGGCCATGGGCTACACCGTGGACCATTTCGGCTGGGACGGTGGTTTTGTGCTGCTGATCGGCGCGTGCGTATTGGCGATCGCCTTCCTGATCCCCACGCTGTGGCACACCAACAGCGTCAGCTCGGCGCGTTAATCGCCTGAGCAATCCTTTGCACAACGCTTGAGCCGCGCCTCCAGGTTTTTATCTGGCATGGCGTGGCTACGCAGGGCGTTGACGGTCTGCTCGACATAATCGCGAGTGGTGCCGTAACGCCCGCAAGCGCTTTGCAACACATGGTTCAGCACGATGTCGGGCAGGTTGCCGGCGTAGCTGGGCAGGTGTCGCTCCAATACAAACCCGAGCGCCTGCACGGTACTGCCATCCTCAAGACGGCAACTGAGCCAGTGCGGCCGATAGGAGGGGTAAGGCATCTCGCGCTGCCACAGGGCGTAAAGCGAGGCCTCCAGCTGATCTTCCGGCAAGCGGTAAGCGAACCCACTGCAAGAGCCTCCACGGTCCAGACCAAACACCAGCCCCGGCAACTCCGGCGTGCCCCGATGCTCGTGAGACCACAGGTACAGGCCCCGGTGATAACCGTGAACCCGCGCCCGCACGCGCTCGGTCGACGAGCATTCAGGCCGCCAGATCAGCGAACCATACGCAAACAGCCAGACCGGCCCACCCTTATGCCGAGCCATGGTGGCTTGCATCGAGCTCATCAATTGTTCGTGAGTGAGTTGCGGCCCAAGATCGAGTCGCGGAGGGTAAGCCAATTGCAAAAGATCGGTTTCAATGGCGGTCATGGCAAATCGCTTAGGTCTCCTGTGCTCTTACCAGTTATAGGCAACTTTACCGTAATAGAACGCGCCGCTGTAACCGTACGGCGAAAAAGTGCTATAGGCCAAATTGCCACCACTGCTGGCGAAGGCGTTGACCTTCTCCGGGTATTTATCAGTGACGTTGTCGCCGCCCAGGGTGAAGGTCCAGTTCTTCAGCGTGTAGTCTGCCGACAGGTCCAGCACCCAGGCCGCCTTGAAGGTCTGGTCATTGACCTTGTCTGCCTGGTAGCTGGTGAACTCACCATAGCGCACCAGGTTGCTGTGCAGCGCCCAACGGCCGAACGTGAAGTCGTTACCCAGGCTCAGCTTATGTTGTGGCGTGGTATCGCCGAGCAAACCGATACGCTCGCGACGGTCCACGCGCAACAGGTTCACACCCAGGCTGTCGAGAATCGCCGGGTTGGCTTTTACGTCGGTGACTTTGGTGTGGTTGTAGTTATAGCCCACGGTGCTGTTCCAGCGGATACCGTTATCGAACTGGTAGCGATAGTTGGCGACGAGGTCGACACCGTCGGTGCTGGTGTCGGTCGCGTTGGTGAAGTAGCGGGCGCTGGTGTAGTTGATGTTGCCAACGCCATTGGCTTGCAGGTAGGCAATCGCCGCCGGGTTGAGGTTCAGGTTTGACGACAGGCTGATGCGGTCGCGGATGTCGATACGGTACACATCGAGCGTCACGGTCAGGTCATCGGCAGGCTCCAGCACCAGGCCGAGGCTGTAGTTGCGCGACTTTTCAGCCTTGAGGTCTTCGGCGCCGAGCAAGCGAGCCACCTGGCTGTTGGCCGGGAAGGTGCCCGCTTCCTGTACGGTACTGCCGATCAGTTGCGATGAGGTGTAGGCAAAGTTCTGCTGGGCCAGGGACGGCGCGCGGAAACCATTGGAAATACTGCCGCGCAAGGCCACCTGCGGGGTGAAGTCGTAGCGGGCCGACAGCGAGCCACTGACGTTGGAACCGAAGTCGCTGTAATCCTCATGGCGCACGGCGGCGGAGGCGCTGAGTTTTTCGGTGAAATTGGTTTCCAGGTCCAGGTACTGCGCCCAGTTATGCCGCGTGCTCGTACCGGCGTCGGCATCGCGGAAACCGCCCAGGCCGGAGCTGCCGGTCTGGAAGTAGGACGCCGGCTCACCCGCTTCGATCTCGTAACCCTGGTGCAGGTATTCGCCACCAAAGGCCACGGAGACCGGGTAAGGCAGGAAGCCCACGTCGAACTCACGCGACAGGTCCAGGCTGATCTGCTTCTGATCGTTGCTCAGGGTGCCGTTGTTGAACTTGCGCGGCGTGGCCAGGCCCAGGGACGTGTTGATGGTTTCGGTGCCCAGCTCGTACTGGTTCTTGCCGTAGTTGGCCGACAGGTCGTAATGCCAGTCGTAGGCCAATAGCCCGCGCAGGCCCACCACCAGCGAGGTGTCTTCCAGGTTGCCCTTGATCAGCGGCAGGTAGCCGTTGGGGTTGAGTGCCGCGATGTTGTTGGAGGCGTTGCTCGCCCGGTAAAACGCCGCCGTCTCGCCGCGCCGTTTGCTGTAGCCACCGAAGCTGTAGAATTCGGCGGCATCGTTGAAGGCATATTCCGAGTTGAACTGGAATTTGCCTTCATCGGTGGCCGGCTCGCCCTGGCGGAACACGCGCTGGCCGTAGGTGGTGGAACCGATGCTGGCTGGGCGGTAATCATTGCCGGCGCGGTTGGTGTAATCGTTATCGGCGCCTTCGGCCGACAGGTTGATAAAGCCGTTGTCGCCCAGCGCCAGGCCGGTATTGCCGCTGACATTACGCTGGATACCGTCGCCCTTCTTGTACTCGCCGAACTTGGTGGAGATCGAGCCGCCCTGGTCGGCGTGCTTGAGGATCACGTTGATCACCCCGGCAATCGCATCGGAGCCATAGCGGGCGGACGCGCCGTCGCGCAGCACTTCGATATGGTCCACCGCCGACAGCGGGATCGCGTTCAAGTCCGCCGGTGCAGAGCCACGGCCCACCGCCCCACCCAGGTTGACGAAGGCGCTGGTGTGGCGACGTTTGCCATTGACCAGCACCAGCACCTGATCCGGCGACAGGCCGCGCAACTGCGCAGGGCGCACCAGTTCGGCGCCGTCCACCAGGCTTGGGCGTGGGAAATTGATCGACGGAATCAGCCGCGCCAACACCGCGCCCAACTCATCGGAACCCGTGCTGCGCAAGGTATCGCCGGAAATCACATCGATCGGTGACAGCGAAGCACTGGCCGTACGCTCCTGGGCGCGGGTACCGGTGACGATCACAGTATCGAGCTTGGGTGTATCGGTGGCGGACGTTTCGGCCGCAAAGACGGGATTGAAACCCACAGCGGTCAGCAAATTGGCCGACAAAATCGCCGTGTACAGCGCGTGTTGCTTGTAGCTCCCCATACCGCTCCCCTTGAATCAAAAACCAGAACGTCGTGCTCTGAGTTCGTACGATCGGTCCGGCTGGCGGGCGGTGGCGGTCAGTGATTGGTTGTTGTGAGTGTTCGGTAGTCCGTTGATATATAGCCTAATGATATTTATGAAACAAATTAAATACCTTTAAAGAATAAGCGAATGCATAAGCAAACCCGCCCATTCATCAGGATTGAGCGCGCCAATCTCGCTACTTTCAGCCCCGGTTCAGCCTGGGAACGTGCCAAACCCTCAAAATAACGCACACATCACGACCCACCTAGCCGCCCAATAATCGACTACCGAGGTCGCACCCATGAAGAAATTCCGACTGCCTGGCCTGTTGCTGCTGGCCCAGGCCACCACCGCACTGGCGGGCGAAACATCCGCTACCGAGGACGACAAAGGCTTCTGGTATGCACAGACCAGCGTCTACACGCGGCACTTCGCGCCCGACCCGGACCACAACAACAACCAGGATCTGATCGGCCTGGAGCGCAACGAAGCATCCGGTTTTGTGTACGGCGGGGCGACGTTCCGCAACTCGTTCCGCCAACGCTCGTACTACGCCTATGCGGGCAAGCGCTATGACATGGCCGACTATCCGGTGTATTTGAAGCTGACAGGCGGGGCGATCCAAGGTTATCGCGGCAAGTACCGCGACAAGATCCCGTTGAATCGTTTTGGCGTGGCGCCGGTGATCATTCCGTCCGTGGGCACGCATTACGGGCCGGTGGCGGCGGAGTTGGTGTTACTGGGGTTCAATGCGGCGATGGTGACGACGGGATTGCGATTCTAAGCAGGCACCGTCCAGCGTGGTAGCGGGCTTACTGGGGCGAGGGAGCTTGCTCCCGTTCGACAGCGCAGCTGGAGCCGGCTCTTTGGGCGGCGCTTCGCCCCCCCAGCGCAAGCCAGCGTGCTCGCCACAGCAAGCCCGCACAATTTGATCGGCATGCAACCGTGATGTTTTGCCCGGCTCAGGGCCGTGGCGCGTAGGCAAACACATCGGCACGCATCTGGTGCGCATCCATACCGGCCTCGACCAGGGCATCCAGGGTGCCGTAGATCATCGCCGGTGAACCGCTGGCGTAGACGTGCACCGACTTGAGGTCGGTGATGTCTTCGCACACCGCTTCGTGCAGCAACCCGCAGCGCCCTTCCCAGCCGCACAAGTCACTGACGACTTTGTGCAGGAACAGGTTGGGCAGTTGCAGCCACTGGTCCCAGTGTTCTATCTGGTAGAAATCTTCCGGGCGACGCACGCCCCAGTACAGGTGCACCGGGTGCTTGAAGCCGGACGCGCGACAATGTTCGATCAGGCTATGCATCTGCGCCATGCCGGTGCCGGCGGCGATCAACACCAGCGGCCCATCCGGCAACTCGGCCAAATGGGTGTCGCCGAACGGCAGCTCCACACGGGCCATCTGATTGCGCTGCAGTTGCTCCAGCAAGCTACGCGCGCTGTCCTCGCGGGCCAGCACATGCAGCTCCAGCTCGCGCCCGGCATGGGGCGCCGACGCCAGGGAAAACGCCGACTTCTCGCCATTCTCCCGCTCGATCATCAAGTATTGCCCGGCGTGGTAACGCACCGCCTTGCCGGCTGGCGCCCGCAGGCGCACACGCCACACGTCGCCACCGACCTCTACACATTCACTCAATTGGCACGACAACTTGCGCAACGGCAACTCTCCCGGCGCCAGCACGCCATCCCACAACACAATGCAGTCTTCCAGCGGCTCAGCGATGCAGGTGTAGAACTCGCCGTGGTCCCGCACCTCACCGGCTTGCTGCACGCGGCCTTCCACCAACAGCGCCGCGCACACATGGCACACGCCGTTGCGGCAGGCCTGGGGGCATTCGTAGCCCAGGCGGCGCGCACCTTCGAGGATTCGCTCGCCGGGGACCAGCTCCAGCACGGCGCCGGAAGGTTGCAGGGTTACACGCATCAATCTATTCCCAATTCTTTCCAGATCGCATCAACACGCGCGGTGACGGCTTCATCCTTGACGATCACCCTGCCCCACTCGCGGGTGGTTTCACCCGGCCATTTGTGGGTAGCGTCCAGGCCCATCTTCGACCCCAGGCCAGACACGGGCGACGCGAAGTCGAGGTAGTCGATTGGCGTGTTGTCGATCATCACCGTGTCGCGCTTGGGGTCCATGCGCGTGGTGATGGCCCAGATCACGTCGTTCCAGTCGCGGGCATTGATGTCGTCGTCGGTGACAATAACGAACTTGGTGTACATGAACTGTCGCAAAAACGACCACACACCGAGCATTACCCGCTTGGCATGACCGGGGTACGACTTCTTCATGGTCACGATGGCCATGCGGTACGAGCAGCCTTCCGGCGGCAGGTAGAAGTCGGTGATCTCGGGGAATTGCTTCTGCAGGATCGGCACGAACACTTCGTTGAGCGCCACGCCGAGAATGGCCGGCTCATCCGGCGGACGGCCGGTGTAGGTGCTGTGGTAGATCGGTTTGATCCGATGGGTGATGCGCTCGACGGTGAACACCGGGAAGCTGTCGACTTCGTTGTAGTAGCCGGTGTGGTCGCCGTAAGGGCCTTCATCCGCCATTTCGCCGGGATGAATCACGCCTTCGAGGATGATTTCAGCAGTCGCCGGCACTTGCAGGTCGTTGCCGCGGCACTTCACCAGCTCGGTACGGTTGCCGCGCAGCAGGCCGGCGAAGGCGTATTCGGACAGGCTGTCAGGCACCGGGGTCACGGCCCCGAGGATGGTGGCCGGGTCGGCACCCAGGGCCACGGAGACCGGGAACGGTTTACCAGGGTGTTTTTCGCACCACTCGCGGAAGTCCAAGGCACCGCCACGGTGGCTCAGCCAGCGCATGATCACCTTGTTGCGGCCGATCACTTGCTGGCGGTAGATACCGAGGTTCTGGCGATCCTTGTTCGGGCCTTTGGTGACGGTCAGGCCCCAGGTGATCAACGGGCCGACGTCGCCGGGCCAGCAGGTCTGTACCGGCAGCATGGCGAGGTCGACATCCTCGCCTTCGATGACCACTTCCTGGCACACCGCGTCCTTGACCACCTTGGGGGCCATGGCAATGATCTTGCGGAAGATCGGCAGCTTCGACCAGGCATCCTTCAGCCCCTTGGGTGGCTCGGGTTCCTTGAGGAAGGCCAGCAACTTGCCGATCTCGCGAAGCTCGCTGACCGACTCGGCGCCCATGCCAAAGGCCACGCGCTCGGGGGTACCGAAGAGGTTGCCCAGCACCGGGATATCAAAGCCGGTCGGGTTCTCGAACAGCAGCGCCGGGCCCTTGTTGCGCAGGGTACGGTCGCAAATCTCAGTCATTTCCAGCACCGGGGAAATCGGCATCTGGATACGTTTCAACTCTCCGCGCTGCTCAAGTTGCTGCACGAAATCCCGAAGATCCTTGAATTTCATTAACCATGCCACCCGTAAAATAGGCGTACATCCTACCTGCTCTGAAGGCAGCTGGCAGCTTAATTGGCGGTCAGCCGCCGTGATTGCAAGGAACTGAACAGCGGTTCCAGGAAGGCCTCGATGTGCCGCGCGCCCACGTCAGAGAGGTGGTTGTCGTCGGTGTACAACGCGCGACCATTGAGCTCGACCCGGCACAGGCCATCGGCGCCACACAGCAGGGGCGCGGGGTCCAACACGGTCACGCCGCTGTCGGCCGCCGCCAGTTCGTCAAACAACTGAGTGATAAAGGCCTGGCGCTTCATATGTTCCTCCACGGGCAGCCCTTCCTTGTCCACCGGACGGTGCATCATGGCCAGGCGACTGAGGCGGTACGGCACAATGATTTCCTGCAACGGCACCTCCTTGACCAGCCAGACCCGATGCCCGGCGGCGCGCAGCCCTTTAATGCGCTCGCGCAGGCCCTGGGCGAAGCGCTCTTCAGCCACGGCGCGTACGTAGTTGCCGGTGGCAGGGTCTTTGAGCGCATGCTCTTTGTCCCCTGACATTTGCCCATAGAGGTACAGGCTCCAGCGCGCCACCAGCACTACATCGCTGAACGGCTGTTCGGCCATGGCTTTCTCGACCCGCTGGTTGAAATGCGCGCAACGGGCAATATTCTCCAGGCCATCCAACGGCATGCAGCCGGCGAAGCTCGCCTGCACCAGGCTGATATCGTGACGTTTGGCGCCGTCCTCGAGTGCCGGAATCAATGCGGTGGCATGGCTGTCACCCCAGACCAGCGCGGACACTGAGCTGTTTTTGGGACCGAAGTGGCAAAACAGGCGTTCATCCGGCGTGTTTTTGTCGGCCATGCACGCCATCAACGCCGGGCTCCATGTTTTCGCCTGGGCATAACGCAGCGCCTGTTCGGACAGGCGCCAGGGCACCCCTTTGGCTTCACGCAACGCCAAACCGGTAAAACCAAGGCACAGGATCCCGGCGAGACCCGCCGCCAGGATCGCCTTGCGGCCCGCCAGCAAGCGCTTTTCGCGAAACGGTGCCTCCACGAATCGCCAGGACAGATAGCCCAGCACCAGGCTCACCAGCATCAGGCCCGCCAACTCAAACGGGCTCAAACCGTCCACCGCCGCATAGTTGGCGTACACGAACACCGGCCAGTGCCACAGGTACCAGGAATATGAAATGAGCCCCACGCCCACCATCACCCGAGAGCTCAACAATCGCCCGACCCAGGTGTGTTGCTGCCCGTTGGCCCAGATCAACCCGACCACGCCCAGCACCGGCAGCAACGCGGCAGCACCAGGAAACGGCGTGTGTCGATCGAAACCGAACACGGCAATCAGGATCAACGCCAGGGAGACCAGGCTGACCCCTTGGGCCAGGGCGGGCGG
>NZ_JAIOKW010000044.1:0-47630 GCF_020093335.1 Pseudomonas fluorescens group sp.
GGCGGGGAAGGGGGATGCGACGGATGGCCGCGGTTTGAAATAGTTATCCAGCCACAGGGTGGATTAGGCGTGACGTTGAACAGGTGTGTTGTGCCTGTTTTAGGGCCAACACCTTTTCGCTACTAAACGAGAGCGTTGCGGCTGTACGCAGGTGAGTAGACCGGGGAAACACACAAAGCCGGCGCGCCCGAGGGCGCCCTGCGCAGAGCCACCATCAAGCACAGACAAGAGCATCTGATCGATGAGGCTTATGCCTCGCCAAGGCTCGACACCCCCCCACAGGGGAGCGGCGTTGTTTGTGGGCGTTGTGGTCGCGAAAAGAATGTCCCTTCTTACTCAGGCTTTTTATAGGCCTTGTACTCGTTCTGCAGCACGATATGGTCCGCGACGTATTTTGCATCGTGCCACACCCCGTAGATAAACGATGACGCGCGGTTGACCAGGTTCGGCAGCCCCAAAAAGTAGATGCCGCTTTCCGCCGAAATTCCGCGCTTGTGGAACGGCTCGCCTTTCTCGTCAAACGCATCCACTTTCAACCAGCTGAAATCGAATCTGAAACCGGTGGCCCACAGGAGGGTGGTCACGCCGGCCTCAGCCAGATCCAGGCTGAGGATCGGATTCACCAGGCACTCCGGGTCAGGCAATAATTCCCAGGCTTGCGGCTCCAGGGGAAACGGCAATCCGTTCGCCTCGATGTAGGCATCCGCATCGCGCAGTACATCAAAGTAAGCGCGGTCGCCTTCGGCCACGTTCTCGGCCAAGCCCGGTTGGAAGGTCATGACACCGTCCTGCCAATTCTGGGTGACGCCCACCAACTGAATCCCTTGGTGCGCGAGTCGGCGGAAGTCTACGGTCTTGCCACCTTCATAACCACTCACCGCAAATGCCACGTGCTTTTTCTTCGGCTGGATTTTGACTTCGTCCCACAGGCCCAGCGCACCCAACCACCAGCAGTAGTCGCGGCTGCGGTAGGCGCGGGGCGGACGGTAGTGCTCGCCGACCGAGAGGTACACGGTCTTGCCGGCCTTTTGCAGTTCTTCGGCGATCTGCGAGCCGGAGGCGCCGGCGCCGACCACCAGTACGGCGCCTTCGGGCAGTTGGCCGGGGTTCTTGTAGGCAGAGGAATGCAGTTGATGAATTGGCGCGCTGGCGGGGACGATATTCGGGATGGACGGGCGCTGGAACGGGCCGGTGGCGGCAACGACGTTGGTGGCTTCGATCACGCCGGCCGAGGTGGTGACCTTGAAGCCGGGTCGACCAACATGGCGCTCCACCGACTGTACTTCCACACCCGTGCGTACCGGGGCCTGCAATTGGTGCACATAGGCTTCAAAGTAATCCGCCATGCGCTCTTTGGGGGGGAAGGCCTCGGGTGAAATACCTTCGAATGTGAGACCGGGGAAGCGGTCGTGCCAGGCCGGGCCGTTGGCGACGAGGGAGTCCCAGCGTTCCGAGCGCCAGCGTTCGGCGATGCGGTGGCGCTCCAGCACGATGTGGGGCACGCCCATCAGGGACAGGTGTTCGCTCATGGCGACGCCAGCCTGGCCTGCGCCGACGACCAAGGTGTTGATGGTTTCTACTGACATGGGCGGTTCCTGGAAAGTAAGGGGTTTGTCTGCAACACCGATTTCAACCGAAGGCGCCGGCAAGCCAGCTCCCACACTTGAAGTGTTGTGGTTTCAAGATGTCAGCAACGCAGCTAGGGCAGTCAGTGCCAGTTCATAGCCCAGCGCGCCTAGCCCAGCGATCACGCCGGTGGCGGCTTTGGACACGTAGGAGTGATGCCGGAAGCTCTCGCGCTTCCAGATATTGCTCATGTGCGCTTCGATGATCGGGCCGTCGAACGCCAGCAGCGCGTCGAGTATCGGCACGCTGCTGTAGCTCAGCCCGGCCGCATTGATCACGATGGCGTCGGCGTTCAGGCGTGCTTCCTGGATCCAGTCCACCAACACGCCTTCGTGGTTGCTCTGGCGAAAGTCCAGGGTCAGGCCCAGCGTGGCGGCATGGCGTTGGCAACGGGCTTCGATGCTGGCGAAACTTTCGCTGCCGTAGGTGCCGTTTTTGTCCAGCCCGTAGAGGTTGGCGTTGGGCCCGTTGAGGAAAAACACGCGGTGGGTCATGAAGGGCTCCAGGTTATTCGGCGACGGTCAGCACGACTTTGCCGATATTGGCATTGGCTTCCAGCAGGCGGTGCGCGTCGGCGGCCTGAGCCAGTGGCAACTGGGCGTGGACCTGCGGGCGTACCAAACCGGAGGCCAGCCAGGGCAGCAAACGCGAACGGATGCACACGGCCAGGCGGGCTTTTTCGGCATGGCTTTTGGGGCGCAGGGTGGAGGAGGTGAGGCTGAGGTTTTTGCGCATCAGCACTTGCAAGTCCAACTCGATGCGCGCGCCTTGCAGGAACGACAGGCTCACGTGCCGACCGCCCATGGCCATGGCGGCGAGGTTGCGCGCCACGTAAGGACCGCCGACGTTATCCAACACCACGTCGACGCCGCGGCCTTCGGTGCAGTCGTTCACTGCGTCGACGAAGTCTTCAGCATGGCGATCGACCGCACGCCACACGCCGAGCGCTTGCAGCATCGCGACTTTCTGCGGGCCGCCTGCGGTGGCAATCACCCGCGCACCGGCGGCGTGCGCACACTGCACGGCAAAGCTGCCGACACCACTCGCGGCGCCGTGGATCAGCGCCGTGTCGCCACTGCGCAAACGGCCCAGTTCAAACAGGTTATGCCACACGGCAAACGCCGCTTCCGGCACCCCCGCGGCATCGTGCAGTGACAAGCCCGCAGGCACCGGCAAGCAATGCGCCGCCTGTGCCACGCAGTACTCGGCGTAGCCGCCGCCACTGAGCAAGGCCATCACGCGATCGCCGATGGCGAACTCATCCACACCCGTGCCTACCACGACGACAATGCCCGCTGCTTCCAGGCCCAGCACATCGGTGACCCCTGAGGGGATGGGCGAGCCGTTGCGTTGCATCAGGTCCGGGCGATTGACCCCGGCCGCCGTTACACGAATCAGCACTTCACCGGCGTGTAATTCCGGGACGGGGCGCTCTACCACCTGCAGCACTTCTGGGCCGCCAGGCTCGCAGGCGATCACCGCTTTCATACGGTCCAGTCGTCCGGTACCACGGCGATCACATCGATCTCCATCAACCATTCCGGTTGCCCCAGGCCGGAGATCACCAGCCCGGTTGAGATGGGGAACACGCCCTTGAGCCATTTGCCCACCTCCTGGTACACCGGCTCGCGGTAGCGGGGGTCGATCAAGTAGGTGGTGGTCTTGACGATATGCGACAGGTCCGAGCCCGCCTCTTCAAGCAGTTGCTTGACGTTTTTCATCGCCTGCTCAGCCTGGGCACGCGGGTCGCCAAGGCCGACCAGGTTGCCGTCGAAGTCAGTGCCGATCTGACCGCGAACGTAAATGGTGTTGCCGGCGCGCACGGCCTGGCACAGGTCGTTGTCCAGCGCCTGGTTGGGGTAGGTCTGCTGGGTGTTGAACATGCGGATACGGGTGTGGGTAGGCATGACGGTAACTCGTGGAAAGCGGGATGAGTCCAGCTTCACACCGCCCCGGTTCCGGCGAAACCAGCATTTGCGCGGGGTAGTGCTTAGGAAAAACCGAAGCCCGTGCAGGTCATCGGTTGGCGCCTGACCCGGCACGAACCCTGCAACGTGACCCACACAGTCATTGTTGAGGGGCAGGCGTAATGCTCAGTCGTATTACTCAGCGTCAACTGGAGTATTTCGTTGCGTCAGGAGAGGCGGGCAGCATCAGTGCGGCCGCCGAGCGCATCCACGTGTCGTCGCCGTCGATCTCGGCAGCGATCACGCATATGGAGGCAGAGCTGGGTATCCAGCTGTTTATCCGCCACCACGCCCAAGGCATTTCCCTCACGGCGGTAGGGCGCCTGGTGATGCAGGAGGCCAAGCTGATCCTGGAACAGATGACCAACCTCTACACCATTGCGTCGGAGTCATTGAACACCGTGCGCGGGCCGTTGCGCGTGGGGTGCCTGGAGTCGCTGGCGCCGATGATCACGCCTGAGCTGGTGTTCGGTTTCGGCCGTGCGTTTCCCGGCGTGCGGCTGACGCAAGCCGAAGGCAACCACGAGGAGTTGCTGGAAAAATTGCGCAGCGGTGAGCTGGACATCGCCCTGACCTACGACCTGGTGACCAGCCCGGACATCGACTTCCAACCCCTGGCGCAGTTGCCACCCTATGTCATGGTCGGCGAATACCACCCATTGGCGAGCTTGCCGGCGGTGAGCATGCAAGACCTTGAGGCCTACCCGGTGGTGCTGCTCGACACGCCGTGGAGCCGTGACTATTTTCTCAGTCTGTTCATCCAGTCGGGCACTACGCCGAACATCATCATGCGCTCTACCAACCTCGAAACGGTGCGCGCCATGGTGGGTAATGGGATCGGCTATTCCTTCGCGAATGCGCGGCCCAAATCGAACATGTCCCAGGACGGCAAACGCGTGATTCGCCTGCGCCTGGCGGGCGCGCACCGGCCGATGCGCCTGGGCTACGCCACGGCCAGCAATACCCAGTTGTCGCGCGTGGTGTCGGCGTTTGCCGAGCGGTGCCGCATGTTTGTGTCTGACCAATACATCCCCGGCATGGCACCGCCGAGCTTTTTTGACCCGCATGCGGTGCGCGATTGCAGGAGCGAGCTTGTTCGCGAAGGTCGTTAACGATCACGCGGTAACCCGGTTTTGCACCGAAATGCGGCGCCCGACGCGCCGTGAATTCCGGCGTGCACCCTTTTGAGCTGCATAGGTTCTGCCTACCCAGTGCCCCGGCTTTTACGAATTGACCCCAAGTGCCTCCCCCCACGACTCTGAACCCATCGATGTAGATCAACTTCTCAGGGCACGGCGACGATGACATTCGACTGGAATTACATGTTTGGTTTGCTGGCCGATGCCGAGTTCTGGCGCGCGACGTGGACGGTGATCAAGCTCAGTACCCTGACCTGGGTCCTGAGTATTGGCCTGGGTTTTCTGTTGGCGCTGGCCAAGCAATCCAAGCATGGCCTGCTCAGCGTGCCGGCCCGTGGCTACATCTGGCTGTTCCGCAGCCTGCCACTGCTGGTGCTGCTGATCTTTATCTACAACCTGCCCCAGGCGCTGCCCGGCACGTCGGCGGTGCTGGCCGACCCGTTCTGGTCCGGCCTGCTGGCCCTGGTCATCTGCGAGACTGCCTACGTGGCCGAGATCCATCGCGGTGGGCTGCTCTCGATTCCCAAGGGGCAGGGTGAGGCGGCGCGTGCGCTGGGCCTGAAGTTCTTCGGCACTCAATGGCGCGTGGTGATTCCCCAGGCGCTGCGGGTGGCGTTGCCGTCACTGGCCAACGAATACATTTCCATCGTCAAGCTCACCTCGCTGGTGTCGGTGATCTCCCTGACCGAGATCCTGATGGTCGGCCAGCGCCTGTATTCGCAGAACTTCCTGGTGATCGAAACCATGGCGGCGGTGGCGTTCTTCTACGTGTTTATCGTCACGGTGTTCGACTTCCTGCTCAAGCGCCTGGAGCGCTTTCTCGACGTCAACCAGCGCAACGTTTCCCGCGTTCCCGACGCGGCGGTACTGGCCCTCGCGACCCAACGGCGCACGGCCTTGGCGCGCCCGGCCACCAACGGCGAGCCCGCGCTGCAAGCCGCACGGCTGCACAAGGCCTACAACGACATCGAGGTGCTGGGCTCGGTCAACCTGCAGATCCAACCCGGTGAAGTGGTGTCGGTGATCGGCCCGTCGGGCTCGGGCAAGACCACGCTGATCCGCCTGCTCAATGGCCTTGAGCAATTGGACAACGGCGAGATCCGGATCAACGGCCAGCCGTTCATTCACTTGAATAAAGTCGGCGCGCAGAAACCCCAGTACATCGAGCACGCCGAACATCGCCTGAACATCGGCATGGTGTTCCAGAGCTTCAACCTGTTCCCGCATTTGAGCGTGCTCGACAACCTGCTGATGGCGCCGAAATACCATCGCCTGGGAGCGACCTCCGACCTCAAGCAACAGGCTTACGCGCTGCTGCACAAGGTCGGCATGCTCGACCACGCATGGAAGTACCCGCACCAGCTGTCCGGCGGCCAACAGCAACGTGTGGCCATCGCCCGGGCCCTGATGATGCGCCCGCAGATCATGCTGTTCGACGAGCCCACCTCGGCCCTGGACCCGGAGAAAGTCAACGAAGTGCTGCAGGTGATCGAGGCCCTGGCCGAGGAGGGCATCACCATGGTGATCGTCACCCACGAGATGAACTTCGCCTTCAAGGTTTCTGACCGCATCGTGTTCATGGAGAAGGGCCGCGTGGTCTGCGAGGACACGCCGGGCGCCCTGCGCAGCGGCCACAATCCACGCGTGGAGGCGTTCCTCAAGGACGTCTCGCTGGCGTGATCTCTTTAACGTTCAGGACACACTAAAATGATTGAGCAATCGCAAATCGAACAATTCCAGCGTGACGGATTCCTGGTGGTAGAAGGCGTGCTGTCGGTGGACGAAGTGGCCGCGCTGCAGCACGACTTCGACCAGTGGGTAGAAGAAAGCCGCAGCCATGACCGGGGTTGGGGCGCCACCGTGGATGGCCGCGAGCGCTTTGACCTGGAGGGTGATCACCGCGCCGATCACCCATCGCTGCGCCGGGTCAGTTCGCCCACCGAGATTTCCCCGGCGTATGAACGCGTGGCGTTGCACTCACGGATGGCAGCGATTTCCGCGCAGTTGATCGGCGCCCAGGGCACGCGTTTTCACCACAGCAAGATCAACTCCAAACTGCCCCATACCGCGACCCAGGTGAAATGGCATCAGGACTTCCTGTTCACGCCCCACAGCAACGATGACATCGTTACCGCCTTGCTGATGGTCAGCGAAGTCACACCGGAAAACGGCCCTTTGAACGTGATCCCCGGCAGTCACAAAGGCCCGCTGTGGTCGCACTGGCAGCACCAGCGCTTCACCGGTGCGGTGGACGATGCGGTGGTTGAGGAGCACTGCCAGCAACCGGTGGCCTGCTATGGCCCGGCCGGCTCCGTGTGCTTCATGCACACCCGTCTTCTGCATGCTTCCAGCCCCAACGAGACCGAACTGCCGCGCACCCTCTTCATCAGCGTGTACGCCGCTGAAGACGCGCTGCCATTCGGCGAAAACCCGTTGCCCAGCACACATGCCGGCCTGCTGGTGGCCGGTGAAGAAAGCGGCTTGGTGCGCTCCACCGACAACCACATGCGCTTGCCGCAGAAGCCCCGTGGCGCCTCGTTCTTCGTGCAACAGGCAGGACAAGATTCAGCCACTGCCTAACCCAATTCCTTGCTACCCAAACCCCTCGCAGGTAATCACCATGACAGCGTTTCGTAAAAGTGTTCGTCCCCTTGCCGTGTGCCTGCTGGGCGCAGCGGTTGCAATGACTTCGTTGGCGGCTTCGGCGTTCCAGCAGGATGGCAAGATCATCGCCGGGTCCGATGTGACGTTCTTCCCCTATGAGTATATGGATAACAACAAGCCCGCAGGCTTTGATATCGAGTTCATGGACGGCCTGGGCAAGGTCATGGGCCGCAAGGTCGAGACCCTCGACACACGCTTCCCCAACCTGATCACCGGCCTGCAGGCCGGGCGTTTCGATGTGACCAACTCGTCGATGTACATCACCGCCGAGCGGGTCAAGGTCATCGACATGATCCCTTATCTGAAAAGCGGCGAGTCGATCCTGACCCTCAAGGACAGCACCTTCCAGCCCAAGACCCCGGAAGAGTTCTGCGGCCACAAGATCGGCTCCATGGGCGCCACCTCGTGGCTGGCGCAGATGAACAAGCTGTCGGCGGAGTACTGCGTGGCCAAGGGCTTGAAGCCGATCCAGATCAGCGAATACAGCACCGACCCGCAAACCACCCAGGCCCTGTTGGCCCACGCGGTTGAAGCGCAGATCACCGACGCCGCCGTGGCCCGGGGCGTGATCGACAAACTCGGCAACCGCGTGGTGATCTCGTCCGACACGCTGATCTACCCGGTGCTCAACGGCTTCGGCGTGAAGAAGGGCAATGACACGGTGAAGAAGGCCTTGCTCGATGGCCTGGAAAAATACCGCGCCACGCCGGAGTACGCCGCCTTGCTCAAGAAGTACAACTTCGAAGCACCTACCGATGCGGACATCGCAGCACTGATGCCGAAGTAAACCTACAAGCGCGTGCCGCATTCGCGTGCGGCCGCGCCCTGCGGAGATCGATTCATGGCGTTATCCCACGAAGAACAGACGCGCATCGACCTGGCGGCGACCTTTCGCATCATTGCGCACCTGGGCATGCATGAAGCGGTGGCCAACCACTTCAGCGCCGCTGTGTCGGCCGACGGTAAGCAGTTTTTGCTCAACCCGAAGTGGAAGCACTTCTCGCGTATCCGCGCCAGTGACCTGTTGCTGCTGAACGCGGACGACACGTCCTGTGCCGATCACCCCAACGTGGACGCCACCGCCTGGTCGATCCACGGGCAGATTCACCGGCTGCTGCCGCACACCCGTGCGGTCCTGCACTTGCACCCGGTTTACACCACGGCGGTGGCGTGCCTGGCGACGCCGCACATCCCGCCGATTGACCAGAACACCGCGCGGTATTTCAACCGCGTGGCGGTGGACGAGTTGTACGGCGGCATGGCTGACACCGAGGCTGAAGGCGCGCGCCTGGCCGGGCTGCTCGACGGCAAGAGTCGCCTGCTGATGGGCAACCACGGCGTGATGGTGACGGCGGGGTCCATCGGCGAGGCATTTGACGATATCTGGACCCTCGAACGCGCCTGCCAGATTCTTGTGACGGCCTGGTCGACCGGGCAGCCGTTGCGGGTGTTGTCCGATGACGTGGCGGAGAAAACCGCGCGGGGTTGGGAAGGCATTGCCGATTTTTCCCGCCAGCATTTTGAAGAAATGAAGCAGTTGATGATCGACGCTGACCCTTCAGTGCTCGACTGAGGAAACCCCATGACATTTTCCGTTGTCGCCCGCTGCGCCGAGACGGGCCAGTTGGGTATCGCCATCAGCTCATCGAGCATAGCGGTGGGCGCGCGTTGCCCATGGCTACGGCCTGGCGTGGGCGCGGTGGCGTCGCAGAACATCACCTTGCCGAGCCTGGGGCCGCAGGTGCTGGACGTGCTGGAGCAGGGCCTGACGCCGAGTGAGGCGCTGGCCACCCTGATCGAGCAGGATCACAGCCAATACCGTCAGGTGACGGTAATTGATAGCCAGGGCCGCACCGCGCATTTCAGTGGTGCGCAGACCCTGGGTATTCACAACGCGGTGAGTGGTGAGCAATGCGTGGCGGCCGGGAACATGTTGGCCAACCCCGGCGTGATCAATGCCATGGTGGCGGCGTTTGAAACGGCCTCGGGGCACTTCGCTGACCGCCTGCTGGCCGCGATGCATGCCGGCGTGGCCGGCGGTGGCGAAGCCGGGCCGGTGCATTCGGCGGCGCTGGTCATCGTCGATGACCTGTTGTGGCCGGTCGTCAACCTGCGCGTAGACTGGGCCGACGCCGACCCCATCAGCGCGCTTGATCAGCTCTGGCAGGCCTATCGCGGGCAATTGCAGGACTACATCGACCGCGCCATCAACCCACAGATCGCACCGGGCTACGCTGTGCCGGGAGATGACCGATGAACACGAGCCGCGACCTGCTGGCGCAGTTGGTGCGCTTCGACACCACCAGCCGCGAGTCCAACCTGGCCTTGATCGACTTCGTGCGCACGTACCTGCAGGACCACGGCGTGGCCTGTGAGCTGGTGTACAACGAACACAAGAGCAAGGCCAACCTGTTGGCGACCCTAGGCCCGGCGGATGTGCCCGGCATTGTGTTGTCCGGGCATACCGACGTGGTGCCGGTGGACGGTCAACGCTGGAGCGTGGCGCCGTTTGAACTGACGGAGAAGGACGGCAAGCTGCATGGCCGTGGCACGGCGGACATGAAGGGCTATATCGCCTGTGTGCTGGCGTGCGTGCCGGCCCTGGTAAAGGCGCCTTTGCGCATGCCGGTGCATATCGCGCTGTCTTACGATGAGGAAGTCGGCTGCCTGGGCGTACGTTCGCTGATCGAGCGGTTTCATGGGCAAGCGGTCAAGCCGCTGTTGTGTGTGATCGGCGAACCCACCGAACTCAAGCCGGTGCTGGGCCATAAAGGCAAGCTGGCGATGCGTTGTCATGTGCATGGCGCGGCGTGCCACTCGGCGTATGCGCCGTCGGGCGTAAATGCCATCGAATACGCCGCGCGCTTGATCAGCGAACTGGTGCGTCTGGGCGAAACGCTCAAGGCACCCGAGCATCTGGATGCGCGATTTGATCCGGCATTTTCCACGGTGCAGACCGGCCTGATCAACGGCGGCAAGGCGCTGAATATCGTCCCGCAGGAATGCATGTTCGACTTTGAAGTGCGCTCGCTGCCGGCCCAGGATCCCTGGCAGGTGGTGCAGCAGTTACAGGGTTACGCTGAACACACGTTGTTGCCGGCGATGCGGGCGGTGAGCGGGCAATCGGCGATCAGCATCAGCGAACTGTCGAGTTACCCGGGCCTGGCCACGTCGCTGGAAAGCCAGGCGGCCGAGTGGGTTGCGCAGTTCTGCGGCTCGCGGGAATTTGGCACGGTGGCCTTTGGTACGGAAGGCGGTCTGTTCGACGAGGCCGGCATTCCCACGGTGGTGTGCGGCCCCGGCAGTATGGAGCAGGGGCACAAACCGGATGAGTTCATCAGCATGGAACAGCTGCAGGCGTGTGACCGGATGTTGGCGCGGGTGGTGGCGTTTGTGAGCCGGTAAGTCATGCGCCGATCAGCATTGTGGTGTGTCATTCAGCCGTCAGGTTTTTGCCACACCCACCCGCCACTGCGCCGGCGGCAAAATCCCGTTCACCAGGTAATTCCCCACAATCCGCGACTTGTACACGCGCGGGTTGTGGTTCGCCAGGGTGCGCGCATTGCGCCACAGCCGGTCCAGCGCTTTGTCGCTGGCGGTGGCACTGGCACCCAGTGCATCGAACAGCGCCGTGGTTGCCGCAAGCGTTGCGTCGACCACCGGGTTGACCGCCAGGCACACTTCCAGCTCCGCCAAGGCCACCTGGGGGTCGTCATCCTGCAGCGGTTGGTCGTGGGCAATCACATACTGCGCGGTGTGTTCCAGGCGTTGCGCCGCTTGTTGGGTGATGGCTTGCGCGGCATAGGCTTGGCTGGCGACTTCGCCGATCACTTGCAGCAGCTGCACGTCGTGGCCTGCGGTGTCGGCGTTGCCGGTGGTGAAGGTGCGGGCGCGTTTGCTGAGTTCTTCGGCACCACTGAGCGCGGCACGCCGAGCGATGCCGGCGAGGGTGCTGAGGTGGTAGAGCTGGAAGAATGATTGCCCATGGCCAAAGCGCTGGTGGGTGAGGCGCACATCGTTGTCCACCACCGGTGCGTTATCGAACACGCAGGTGCCGCTGGCGGTGAGGCGTTGGCCGAAGCCGTTCCAGTCATCGATGATCTGCACGCCGGGGGCCTTGAGGTCGACGACCACGCTGTAGACCGTGCCGTCTTCGCCAGTGGCGATGGTGTTGATCAGGTCGCTGTAGAGCGCGCCGGTGGTGTAGAACTTTTTGCCGCTGATACGCAGCGCACCGGCGTGGTCACGGTGCAGGCGGGTGTCGAAATCGCCACGGGCCTGGCTGCCGACTTCGGTGCTGCCCGGCGACAGCAGGGCGCCCTGGCCGAGCCGGTCCAGCCATTTGGCGCGCCAGTCGCGGTCCTTGGCGCTGAGCACGTCTTCGCAAAAACCAAAGTGGCCACGCAGGGCCTGAGTGATGTTGGAATCAGCGGCGGATAACTCGGTGAGCAACGTGAGCAGCTCGACCAGCGTGGCGTCCTGGCCGCCATAGCTGGCCGGCAGGCGCCAGCGCGGTAAGCCCAGGGCGTTCAGTTGCTGGATCACCGTGGCGAGGCTGGCGCGCGTCTGATCCGCCTCGGCGGCCTGAGCGAGGATGTGCGCAAACAGCGGCCGAAACGGCGCGGCCAGGTGTTCGTAGCGGGCAGTGGGCGGCGTGCCCCAGATATTCAAAGCGGGAGTCGGCATGCAATGGACCTTGCAGAAAGTGGTTCAGGTGCTGGGGTCCAGTGGTCTGGTGACGTCACCCTAACTCAGGGGCGGCCAAGTTTTTAATACGAAAAGCAGCTAGCGACCTGTACGACGGTTCTATCGATAGTGCGCAACAGTATTAAACCTCGCCCTCTTATTGCGATAGCTTCTACGCTGAACGACCAGACTGCATGCCCACAGATGGTTGAAACAGCCATCTAACCGTGTGGGAATTTTTATGATCAACCGCCGAACACTGCTTTCTTTGCTGGGCCTTGCTTCCCTGACCCTGCAGGGCCCTTCCGCCTGGGCAGCGGAGCCGCTGACCCTGACGGTGGGCGACCAGTTCTTCTCCAACCGCATCGTGCTGGAGCTGTCCGGGGAGCTGAAAGACCTGCCGTACACCATCGATTTCAAGCGTTTCAACACCGGCTCCCCCGTGGCCTCGGCAGTGGCCAGCGGTGCGCTGGACGTGGGCATCGTCGGCGATACCCCGGTGATCAGCCTGGCCGCGAATGGCGCGCCGGTGAAGGTGGTCGCCAGTACCCAGACCAGCCTCGACGGCGTCGGCATTGTGGCGCGCAAGGGCATTCATTCAGTGGCCGACCTCAAGGGCAAGACCGTCGCCATCTGGAACGGTTCGTGGAGCCAACAGTTGGCGTACAAGGCGTTGGATGAGGCCGGTGTGCCGCGCAGCAGCGTCCACTTCAAGTACCTGCTGCCGGCGGAGGCGAGCCTGGCGTTGACCCAAGGCGACATCGACGCCTTCGGCACCTGGGAACCCTACGTGTCGTTGCAGGAAAAAGAAGGCAGCAGCCTGATCCGCAACGCCAAAGGCTTGATGAGCGCGCCCACCTACATCGTGGCGTACGAGCCGGCCCTGGCGCAGAAAAGCGCGATCATCAAAGACTTTATTGCCCGCCTTACCCGCGCTCGGGAGTGGAGCAACACGCACATCGATGAGTACGCCGAAGCCTGGTCCAAGGCCAACCAGTCGGCACCGGAAATCGCCAAGGTGTGGTTCAAGCGCGATGCGATCAAGGTACTCCCGATCTCGCCGACGATTGTCAGCGAGGCCCAGGCAACGGCGGATTTCCTGGTAGATGCCCAGATGCTGAAGCAGCGGTATGACGTGGCGCCGTTGTTTGATCGGGTGCTGAACTAGGATTTTTCTTCCGGGGCTCATCGGAAACAAAAAATCACTGGCATCGACAGGGCGTAGCCATCAGGCTACAAGTGATTCTGTGACTGATTTGATTGGCAGGACGCCTGAATTTGATACAGGGCTCGACGGTTTGAGGGGGGATAAAACCGACCAAAAGCGAGGAATCAAGCGCGCAAAAGAGATTCTTGATGCCCTGATAGGTAGATGACATGAACGAGTCGAAATTCAAACCCGAGGACATGCCGATCCTCGATCTTGATACGTCCGGTACCAGCGTTTATGAAGCGTCGCGCTTCCTCGATAGCCCGGAAACCATCAGTGCGTATCTTGCGCAAAGCATGATGGCCCAAGATCCGCAGGTACTCATGAAGGCGCTTGCCGAGGTCGCCAAAGCGCAAGGCGTGAACAACGTTGCCGAGGCGGCAGGCGTTAGGGGTTGAGCTGACCGTACAGCCCATCAAACGACCACAATCGGCAAAATAACCAAGGTCAACTGTGGGCGCTCGACAGCTCCCACATTGACCTAAGTTCCCTTAGGGAATTACCGCACCAGGCACGGTTGCTTGTTGTTGAAGCGCCATCCCGGAATCAGGAACTGCATCGCCACGCTGTCATCCCGCGCGCCGAGGCCCATGCCTTTGTATACCTCGTGGGCCTTGGCCACCGCGTCCATGTCGATCTCCACACCCAGGCCTGGCTTGCTCGGCACTTTCACGTAGCCGCCTTCGATTTTCAGCGGTGCCTTGGTCAGGCGTTGGCCGTCCTGCCAGATCCAATGGGTGTCGATGGCGGTGATGTCGCCGGGGGCGGCGGCGGCGACCTGGGTGAACATCGCCAGGGAAATATCAAAGTGGTTGTTGGAGTGCGAGCCCCAGGTGAGGCCCCAGTCGTTGCACATCTGCGCCACGCGTACCGAGCCCTGCAGGGTCCAGAAGTGTGGGTCGGCGAGGGGGATGTCCACCGATTGCAACTGGATCGCATGGCCCATTTCGCGCCAGTCGGTGGCAATCATATTGGTGGCGGTCTTGAGGCCGGTGGCGCGGCGGAATTCGGCCATGACCTCGCGGCCCGAGTAGCCGTTCTCTGCACCGCAGGGGTCTTCGGCGTAGGCGAGTACGTGGTGCTGGTCGCGGCACAGGCGGATGGCTTCTTTCAATGACCAGGCGCCATTCGGGTCGAGGGTGATGCGTGCGTCGGGGAAACGTTCGGCCAGGGCGGTGACGGCTTCGATTTCGGCATCGCCACTGAGCACGCCGCCCTTGAGCTTGAAGTCATTGAAGCCGTACTTGGCTTGGGCGGCTTCGGCCAGGCGCACCACGGCGTCGCTGGTCAGGGCCTTTTCGTGACGCAGGCGGAACCATTCATCGTCGCTGTCGGCTTCGTTGCGGTAGGCCAGGTCGGTCGCGTTGCGGTCGCCGACATAGAACAGGTAGCCGAGCATTTTCACCGCATCGCGCTGCTGCCCTTCACCGAGCAAGGCGGCTACGGGGACTTCGAGGAACTGACCCAGCAGGTCGAGCAGCGCGGCTTCCACGGCGGTGACGGCGTGGATGGTGATGCGCAGGTCGAAGGTTTGCAGGCCGCGGCCGGCCGCATCCCGTGAGGCAAAGGTGCTGCGCATCTGGTTGAGGACACGCTGGTACTGGCCGATCGGCTGGCCCACCACCAGGCTGCGGGCGTCTTCGAGCGTTTCGCGGATACGCTCGCCGCCGGGGACTTCACCCACGCCGGTATTACCGCTGCTGTCCTTGAGGATGACGATATTGCGCGTGAAGTAGGGACCATGCGCGCCGCTGAGGTTGAGCAGCATGCTGTCGTGGCCGGCGACGGGGATGACCTGGAAGTGAGTGACGACGGGAGTATTCATGGCAGGTTCCTAAAGGGGCTCAGAGAGGTTTGCTGATGGCAGCGCCTGTTGGCGCGCTGGGCGACGTCAACACGGCAGACGGCGACGTCTTGGCGAAGAACACCAGGATCGCGGCGAGCACCGAGGTGCCGGCCAGGCCGTAGAGGCCGCCCTGGATCGAACCGGTGGTCTGTTCGAGAAAGCCGAAGGTGGTCGGCGCGACGAAGCCGCCCAGGTTGCCGATGGAGTTGATCAACGCGATCACCGCTGCGGCGATGCGCACATCCAGGTAGCCCTGGGGGATCGGCCAGAACAGCGACGATGCCGACTTGAAGCCAATGGCCGCAAAACAGATCGCCACAAAGGCAAACACCGGCCCACCGGTGGTGGACATGAACATGCCGGCCGCCGCAATCAACAGCGCTGCCGCCACCCAGGCCTGCTGGAACTTGAACTTGCCCGACAGCGAAGCGAAGGCGTACATGGCGATGATCGAGATCAGCCAGGGAATCGAGTTGAAAAAACCGACCTGCACATCACTCAAGTCACCCATTTTCTTGATGATGCTCGGCAGCCAGAAGGTCGCCGCGTAAATCGTCAGTTGGATGCAAAAGTACAAGGCGCAAAACAGCAGGATCTGACGGTCCTTGAGCAGCTTGCCAATCGTCGGTTTGACGGTGGTGAGGGCTTCACGTTCGCGCTGTTCCTGGTCGATAGCGTTGACCAGTGCGTCCTGTTCTTCGCGGGTCATCCATTTGGCGTCGTGGGGCTTGGAGTCCAGCCAGAACCACACAAAGAAACCGATCACCACCGAGGCCAGGCCTTCAATGGCAAACATCCACTGCCAGCCGTGAAAGCCGAACCCTTCGATCTGCAACAGCACCCCCGACAGCGGGCCGGAAATCAGCGAGGCCACCGCAGAACCACTGAGGAAAATCGCGATGGCTTTACCGCGCTCCACGCCCGGCAGCCAGCGAGTGAAATAGTAGATCACCCCAGGGAAGAAACCGGCTTCGGCCACGCCCAACAGAAAACGCAGGATGTAGAAGTGGGTTTCGTTCTGGATGAACGCCATCATCGTCGCGACGATGCCCCAGGTGAACATGATGCGGGTCAGCCAGATACGTGCCCCGACCTTTTGCAGCAGCATGTTGGAGGGCACTTCGAAGAGGGCGTAGCCGATGAAGAACAACCCGGCGCCGAACCCATAGGCGGCGGCGCCGATGCCCAGGTCATGTTCCATGTGCGTGCGCACAAAGCCGATATTGACCCGGTCGATGTAGTTGAGGATGAACATGATCACGAACAGTGGGAGCACATGGCCCTTCACTTTGCTCACGGCGCGCGCGAGGACCGAATCACTTTCTGGTGCGGCAGATGCATGGCTTGAATTGTTCACAATTCAAAACTCCCCCTGATTATTTTTATGCGGGTTTGCGTGTTTTGTTGATAGACATCATACAAGTGGTTTTCTTTTTATCGCAATGCATGGGGGGTATTTTTGTTCTTATAAGGGGCCTGCCTGATTGTGTGTTCTGGTTATTTTCCAGTGTTTACGGGTTTTTTGCGCGTTTGGCGAAAGGGGAGGCGCATTTCTGAAATTATTACTAAATCGGCGGTTCAGATTGGTTGTCATACAAGTTGGGCATATTTTTGATCTGCAGGACCTTGCCCGTCCAGGCGGTGTTAAGCTCCCCCCAGCCCAACCCCGTGGACCCGCCGTAATGCCGATTGATAGCGCAGCCCCTCCCCGTAGACGCTCCACCAACCTGGCCCAAGGCGTGGTCGATGCCCTGACCCAGCGCATCCTGCTCGGCCAGTTGAAGCCCGGTGAAAAACTGCCGTCGGAATCCACCATCGTGCTTGAGCATGGGGTGAGCCGTACCGTGGTCCGCGAGGCACTTTCGAAGTTGCAGGCCTCCGGGTTGGTCGAGACGCGTCATGGCATCGGCACCTTTGTGCTGGTGCAACAGGCTCAACAAGGGCTGCGCCTGCACGTGGACACGGTGGCCAGCGTGCGCAACATGCTCGAACTGCGCCTGGGCCTGGAGGTTCAAGCCGTGGCGCTGGCGGCCTTGCGCCGAACCGGGGAACAACTCGCGCACATGCGCCAAGCGCTGGATGACTACCAAGCCTCCCTGGCCAACAACGACAGCTGCGTGGAGGAAGACAAACGCTTTCACCAACTGATTGCCGAGGCCACCGGCAATACCTTCTTCACTGAAATCATGCTGCACCTGGGCAATGCGATGATCCCCCGCACCCAAGTGAAGGGCGATGAACGGGGCGGTGCCGACTTTGCCAAACTGGGTCAGTTGGCGAACCTGGAACACGAGGCGATCTTCAATGCGATCAAACGCCAGGACCCGGACGCCGCCCGCGCCGCGATGGTGCTGCACCTGACCAACAGCCGGGATCGTTTTTCGGGGGAGCAAGACCGGTGAACGAACACACTTTATCCCTGCGCCTGGAGCGCGTGGCGGCGAACGTGCCCCATGGCGCGCGCCTGGCCGATATCGGTTCCGACCACGCTTACCTGCCGGTCGCGTTGATGCGCCGGGGTGTGATCGCTGCGGCTGTGGCGGGGGAGGTGGCAACGACGCCTTTTCATGCGGCGCAACGCACCGTGCGTGACAACGGCCTGGAGCAGCACATCACCGTGCGCCTGGCCGATGGTCTGGCGGCCATCGAGGCGGCGGACGGGATCACCGCGATCAGCGTCTGCGGCATGGGCGGCGAGACGATCCGGGACATCTTGGAAAGCGGCAAGGCGCATCTGAGCGGCCAGGAGCGGCTGGTCCTGCAACCCAACGGCGGTGAGCAGCCGTTGCGTCAGTGGCTGATGGACAACGGTTATTCGATCAGCAGCGAAGAGCTGCTGCGGGAGAACCGTTTCTATTACGAGATCATCGTTGCCGAGCGCGCCGGGCCGGTGGTGTATAGCGCTGAACAGCTGTACTTCGGCCCCTTGCAGATGCAGGCGCGTAGCCCAGCGTTCATCGCCAAGTGGCAGCGCATGTTGCATCAGAAGCAGAAGACCCTGGCGAGCCTGGAGCGCGCGCGGCAGGCGGTGCCGGAGGACAAGGTGCAAGAGATTGCCCGGCAGGCGGGGTGGATTGCTCAATTGCTGGCGTGAGCGGGTGAAGGGTTAAAAGCGTCAGGTGGCCAACGTTCTTTTCGGGGCTGCTGTGCAGCCCAGCGCGGGGCAAGCCCGCTCACCACCAGTAAGTTTGCGGGCCCTCAAGTTCGGTTGGGGAGCGGCCGATAGGATGCCTGTGATTAAGGATGTTTTGGAACGCGTCTCGGGCAGTCGTCTCCGACGGTGACAGCGCCGGTGTCGATGCTGAGTGTTTTCGCCCCATTTTCGAGCACGCAGAGGAGGCTGCTGGTGCACCGCCCGCCCTGTTTCAGGGCTGTGCAGCAGCGGCCCGTATCTTGCTTGGGCCTTCTCAATCAATGACATGGCATTTTGCCGTTAGTCATTTCAAGCATTCGCCCACCGTCGCACCGTGTGGGTTGTTTTGGGGAGTTGTCGTACATGCACAGCCTTTTGTCACCCGGTATCCGCCTGCTCGGGCGTTTCGGCTTTGCGCGTAAGTTCCAGGTCCTGTTTTTCCTGTTCATGCTGCCCCTGGCGGGTAGCCTGTGGATGATGGGGTCGGACTATCGCGACAAATTAAGCGTGATTTCCAGCGAGCAGTCTGGCCTTCGGCAGCTGTTAGCCCTGGACGCGTTAGATGGCCAGTTGACGGCTCAGCGCAACCTGGCCGCGCGCTGGAAAGCGGCAGACATCCTGCACGCCCCGACGCCGGCGGCGAAGGCAGCGATGGACAAGGTTGATGCGAATTTCCCCGTGATCCAGCAAAGCCTGCAAGCCTTGGGCGATTCGCTGAAAACCCAGAACGCCAGCGCTGACATCCTGGCGCGCTTCGAGGCGTTGCAGGCCACGGTCAAGGGCATGGACTCCCAATCCCTGCGCACCGTAGGCTGGTGGCCGGACGGTTATGATCGTTTCACCGCGGCCCTGACGGCGATGCAAACCCTGCGCGAGCAGATCACCCTGGACGCCGGGCTGATCCTCGATCCGTGGCTGGAAACCTACATGCTCATGCAAATGGGCACCCAGCACACCCCTGACCTGATAGAGCGGGTCGGCCGGATGGCCAGCGTCGGGCAGTCGTCTATTTCTTCGGGACAGTTCACTTTGCAAAGCCGGTTGCAACTGCGCGACCTGCGCAGCCGCATCGGCGATGCGCGGGACCAGTTGGCCAAGGCCGCCGCCTCGCTCAAGGCCAAGCAATACGCCGGGATGGAACCGTGGACAGCGCAGTACGACACCAGCCTGCAGTTGCTGGATAACGAACTCAAAGTGCTCGACGACGGCGTATTCGGCGGCAGCATCAAGCTCGATACGGCCGGTTTCGAACGCAGTATCGACGCAATGCTCGACTCGCTCGGCGCGCTGCGCATTCAGTCGCTGAAGTCCATGGATGCGCGCCTGAGCTACTACCACGACCGCGCGAGCCAGCAGTTCATCCCGCTGGCGCTGACGTTCGGCCTGCTGGCCTTGGCGGCGCTGTACCTGTTCATGTGCCTGCAAACTTCCATCCGCCGCAGCGCCAGCGGCATCACCACGCTCGCCGAGTCTTTGCGCGATGGCAACCTGTGTGTGGAAGTGGCGGTGGAGGGGCGCGACGAACTCGCCGCCATCAGCACCGCGCTGAACGTCGCGGTGGTGCAATTGCGCACCAGCCTGCTCGGGGTCAATCACGAAACCCAGCAGCTCGGCTCGGCGGTGCTCACCCTCAATTCGCAGTCGGGCAGCACCCTCACCGAAGTCGAAGACCAGCAGCACCAGATCAGCCAGATTGCCGCCGCCGCCACGCAGTTGGCCGCCACCTCCCTGGGCGTCGCCCAAAGTTGTGAACAAGCCTCGGGCAGTGCCCAGCAAACCCGGCGCATCGCCGAAGACAGCAGTCGCGACAGCCAGCGCACCACCGCCAGCATCCAGCAGCTCAACCAACGCCTGACCGACACCGCCAATGCATTGGAACAAGTGAGCCAGCAGGGCCAGCAGATTCAGTCGGTGGTCGACACCATTCGCGGCATTGCCGAGCAGACCAACCTGCTGGCACTGAACGCCGCCATTGAAGCGGCGCGTGCCGGCGAGCAGGGCCGGGGGTTTGCCGTGGTTGCCGATGAAGTGCGCAGCCTGTCGCAACGCACCCAGGCCTCCACCGCGCAGATCGCCGGCACCGTGGACAGCCTGCGCGCCACCGTCAGCCAGGCGGTCACCCTGATGGGCGCCGCGTGCGATCAGGCGCTGACCGACGCCGAGTCCGTCACCGGGCTGGGCGCGCGCTTAGGCGAAATCGCCGGCGCGGTGCAGAACGTCACCGACACGCTGGCGCAGATCGCCACGGCGGTCGAGGAGCAGGCCGCGACGGCGGACGAGGTGAGCGGCAACATCCAGCAAGTGGACCAGGCGGCGGGGCGCTTGCTGGAAGGTGCGCGAGCGGTCAACCGCGCGGCGGACACCCTGAGCAAGGGCAGCCAGGCGTTGAGTGACAACACCGCGCGGTTCCGGTTGAGCTGAGGGTTATTTCGCTGCGGTATGCAGCACTTCAATCCACAGCGCGCCTTTGCCCGACGGTGCTTCGCTCACCCGCTTCAAGGCACCTGTGTCGCTGACGGCATAGGTGCCAACGGTGTCGCTTTTTTCACCCGTCACCAGCAGCCACTGCCCATTGGGTGAGAAGGCGATATTGCGCGGCTGTTTCTCTTCTACCGGGTAGTTGTCGAGAAAACGCAGGCCGCCGGTAGCAGCATCCACCGCAAAGGCCGATACCGAACTGCTGGTGCGCTCACTCATCAGCAGCAGCTTGCCATCCGGCGAGAGGCGCAGGTCGGCCGCCCAGATGCGCGGCGTCGGGTCGTCTTTCAAGTCGTTGTTGCGCGCATCCCGCACTTCGCCGTGGGCCAGTTTCAAGCGATCGGGAATGCCGTTGGCCACGCCAATCGGGGTCAACGCGCCGCTGCGGTCATCGATGGAAAATGCGGTGACGGTGCCGCTCATTTCCCCGACCACGTACAGGTATTTACCGTTGGCCGAAAACGCCAGGTGCCGAGGCCCGGTGTTGGCCGGGACACTCACGTAGCCTGTACCGATGGGCGTGAGTGCGCCGGTGTCGGCGTCGAAGCGGTATTGCAGCACATGGTCCGCGCCCAGATTGCCTGCGTAGGCAAAGCGATTGCTCGGGTCGGTGCGCAGCGAATGCGCGTGGGGGCCGGTCTTGTAGGTGAGGATCTTGTCGGCCTTATCGACGGGCTGCACGCTGAGGGTGTCTGCACCGTAAGACGCGGCGAGCAAGTAACGCCCGGCGCGGTCAGTGGCCAGGTACGCCATGCTCTCGGCCAGCGGCGCCTTGGACTGCGGCGTCAAATGCCCGCTGGTGGGGTCAATGCTGAAACCCTGGACCTGAAACGGCTTGACCCGCAAGGCGGCGAACAGCGTTTTGCCGTCAGGGCTGAGGGCCATGGGGTTGACCTGGTCGCCGGCGTTGACTTGATTGACCAGCTTCAGCGCACCGTTGTTTTCGTCGAGACGGTACTGGGAAATCATCCCGTCACCGGGGCTGGAGATATACGCAAAGGTGGCGGCGTTGCCGTGTGCACTGAAGCCGCAGACAACGGCGGCGGCCAGGAGGAGAGGTTTATTCACTGCGGAACCCTTATTTTTATGATTGTGGTCAGTCATCGTATGACTGTAAATGGATCTCGGCAATGGTTGTTTTTTTAACGCGATGGGTCATGTACCTCTGCGCACAAGGGCTGCCAAGCGGTCGCCTCGCTCCCTTGCCGGCCTCATCTGGTGATCGAGCTTTTGTGGTGAGCTGGCTTTTGTGGTGAGCGGGCTTGCCCCGCGCCGGGCTGCGAAGCAGCCCCAAAACCTGACCACGCGCTCTGCCTGATTCAACGCACTGGTCGCATTGGGGCTGCTGCGCAGCCCAGCGCGGGCGGTGCGACGATTCGACAAGCCCGCTCACCACAAAAAATTGCTAACCGCCTCACCCTGCTTGCGCCGCAATAGGCCCAGATACATTCAGTCATCAAGTGATACTGGCCCCCCGCACACCGCACGCTAGCGTTACTGCTCTTCAGGACTTTCACCAAGAGGAACGGAATGCGCCCCACACCCCAATCCCATCGTCTGCGTCACGGTCGCTATTCGGAACACGGACGCAGCTACCTGATTACCGTCGTCGTTCATCACCGTCAGCGTCTATTCACCGACCTTTCCCTGGGGCGTCTGCTGGTTGCCGAATTCCGGCAGGCTCATGAGCGGGGACTGGTCGACTCTCTGGCCTGGGTCATCATGCCTGACCACATTCACTGGTTGTTTGAGTTGAAGCAGATGACCTTGGCCGACGTGGTGCGACGCATGAAGTCGCGTAGCACATTGACCATCAACCGACACCGTCAAAGCAAAGAACGTGTCTGGCAACCGGGCTATCACGACAGGGCGGTGCGGGAAGAGGACGATATTCGCAAAATGGCCCGCTACATCATTGCCAACCCATTGCGAGCCGGCTTGGTGGAGCGGGTAGGGGATTATTCATTATGGGATGCCGCGTGGCTTTAAGCTGAAACGGAGTTTTTTCCAGCAAGACCGCTCGTTCGGCTCACCCTGTTTTTGATGAGCGGACTTCTCTGGCAAGCAAGCTTTTGTGATGAGCAAGCTTTTGTGATGGTCGAGCTTTCGTGGTGAGCGGGCTTTTGTGGTGAGCGGGCTTGCCCCGCGCTGGGCTGCGCAGCAGCCCCCAACCTGGCCACGCGCTCTGCCTGATTCAACGCACTGGTCGCATTAGGGCCGCTTCGCAGCCCAGCGCGGGGCAAGCCCGCTCACTACAAAAGGCTCGCCCCTCAGCACCCAATCAGAAACCCTCAGCCCACCCGGGCGCACTTGCTGGGCTCCTCTGGTGATCGAGCCTCTGTAGTGATCGAGCTTTTGTGATGGTGGAGCTTTTGTGGTGAGCGGGCTTGTCGAATCGTCGCACCGCCCGCGCTGTGCAGCAGCCCCAAAACCTGGCCACGCGTTCTGCCTGATTCAACGCACCGGTCGCATTAGGGCCGCTTCGCAGCCCAGCGCGGGGCAAGCCCGCTCACTACAAAAGGCCCGCCCCTTAGCACCCAATCAGAAAACCTCAGCCCCTCGGGCGCACTTGCTGGGATCCTCTGGTGAAGCCTCTGTAGTGATCGAGCTCTTGTGGTGAGCGGGCTTGCCCCGCGCTGGGCTGCGCAGCAGCCCCAAACCTGGCCACGCGTTCTGCCTGATTCAACGCACTGGTCCCATTAGGGCCGCTTCGCAGCCCAGCGCGGGCGGTGCGACGATTCGACAAGCCCGCTCACTACAAAAGGCCGACCCGGCGCATTAACTCAGGAACCTTCAGCCCCCCGCAGGGCTCACTTGTCTGGTCGCCCCGTTCCCTGCCGAAAGGAATCCGCATGCCCTCGACCTTGCCAACGCTCCCCATGCACGCCCCTGTCGAACGTGAGCTCAGCCTGCGCGCCGTGATCACCGGCACAGTCCTTGGCATTCTGCTCACGCCTTCCAACGTGTACGCCGGGTTGAAGATCGGCTGGTCGTTCAACATGTCGATCATCGCGTTGCTGGTCGGCTACGCGATCTGGCAAGGCCTGTCCAAGCGCTCCTCCGGGCAACTGCCGTGGACGCTGCATGAAAGCAACATCAACCAGACCGTCGCCTCGGCAGCGGCGTCGATCATTTCCGGCGGGCTGGTGGCGCCGATCCCGGCTTACACCTTGCTCACGGGCAATCAGCTGGACGCTCTCCCGATGATCGCCTGGGTGTTCTCGGTGAGCTTCCTGGGGATCTGGATCGCCTGGTACCTGCGCCCATCACTGCTCAATGACAACGCACTGAAATTCCCCGAGGGCATGGCCACCCTGGAAACCCTGCTGCACATCTACAACCACGGCCGCGAAGCCGCGACGCGATTGAAGGTGTTGCTCAGTGCGGCGTTACTGTCCGGCTCGGTCAAGTGGGTGGATACCTTTATCTGGGCCTTCCCGCGCTGGTCACCGAGCGCCTCGTGGGAGCGCCTGACCTTCACCGCCGACCCATCGCTGTTGCTGGTGGGCTTCGGCGGGATCATCGGTATTCGTGTGGGCCTGACCCTGCTGCTCGGTGCTTTGCTCGCCTGGGGTGGCCTGGCGCCGTGGCTGTTGGCGCAAGGCCTGGTGACATTACCGGCCGACAGCAGCGGCCCCCAGTTCGCCGCCCTGGTGGAGTGGTTGCTGTGGCCGGGGGTGAGCCTGATGGTGTGTTCCACCTTGGCCTCGCTGGCCATCCGTTTATGCGCCCTGCACCGGTCGACCCAAGCCGATGGCGGTACCCCTTGGCGTATCCCCAAGCCCGGACCTGCCGCCGGTTTCGCCCTGTCGATTGTGCTGGTGGTGGGCCTGCAGGCGCTGTTATTCGGGATCAACCTGTGGATGGCCTTGCTGACCATCCCGTTGGCCATCTGCCTGGCCGCCGTGGCCGCGCGCGTCGTCGGTGCTACGGGTATTCCGCCCATCGGCGCCATCGGGCAACTGTCGCAGTTGAGCTTCGGCATCGTCGCGCCGGGGCAGGTGCCGATCAACCTGATGAGCGCCAACACCGCCGGTGGTTCGGCCGGGCAGTGCACAGACCTGATGAATGACTTCAAAGTGGGCAAGGCCATTGGCGCCACGCCGCACAAGCAAGTGATCGCGCAGATCCTGGGGATTTTCGTCGGCAGCATCGTGGGCGTGTTCGCCTACCTGGCGCTGATTCCCGACCCCCAATCCATGCTGCTCACCGAAGAGTGGCCGGCACCGGCGGTCGCCACCTGGAAAGCTGTGGCGCAAACCCTGACCCTCGGGCTGGATTCGTTGTCGACGAGCATCCGCTGGGCAATCGTTATCGGCGGCTTAGTCGGCGTGTTGCTGGGCGTGCTGGACAGCACCTTGGCGGCTCATCGCGCCCGCTACCTGCCCAGCGCCGCCGCCTTGGGCCTGGCCTTTGTATTGCCGGCCTCGGTCTCGCTGATGATGGCGCTGGGGGCCGTGCTCACCTGGCTGGTGAGCTGCCGCTGGCCGAGCATCACCGAACGCTTTGCGATCACCGCTGCGGCGGGGTTGATTGCGGGAGAGAGCATTACGGGCGTGGGGGCTTCGTTGTGGGCGATGGTGGGGAACGGCTGATCAGCCGAATGCCTCCTTTCCAACCGACGCCCCTGGTAACGATGGCGCTCGTCACCTGGAAAATTATTTGATGGCACTGCGCGACGGTGGCGTAGTCTGTTTATCCACAACCCACTCTTGCCCAGCGGAGCCTCCATGATCATCGTCCATCACCTCAACAACTCACGCTCGCAACGCATCCTGTGGCTGCTTGAAGAACTCGGCCTGCCTTACGAGATCAAGCGTTACCAACGCGACCTGAAAACCAACCTCGCGCCGCCTGAACTCAAGGCCATCCACCCGTTGGGCAAATCCCCAGTGATCGAAGACGGCGGCCGGGTGCTGATCGAATCCGCCGCCATTATCGACTACCTGATCCGCCACCACGGCCAGGGCCGCCTGCAACCGGACCCTGCCAGCGCCGCCTACGACACCTACGTGCAATGGCTGCACTTTGCCGAAGGCTCGGCGATGCTGCCGTTGATGCTCAACCTCTACGTCGGCCGTTTGGGCGACGCCGGTGCGCCGCTGCACCCGCGTATCGAGTCGGAAGTGGCTAACCATCTGGGTTACCTGAATGACGAGCTGGCGGGTAAGTCCTATCTGCTGGGGGATGAGTTGAGCGGCGCGGATATCCAGATGAGCTTCATCGGCGAAATCGCCAAGGCCCAAGGCAAGCTGCAGGCCTACCCGAACCTGGCGGCGTGGGTGAAAAAAATTCAGGCGCGGCCTGCTTATCGCAAGGCGGTTGAGCAGGGTGGGGAGTATGCGTTTGCCAAATGAAGGGTTTGGCAGCGCCACGCCAGGCCCATAAACAGCGCGCCCATTGTGACCGGTGTTTACAACTGTTAACGGATTGATTGGCGCAGTCGTTATAGGCTTTGCCCTGTCCGTACAGGAGTCTTCGGTCATGAGCCTACGCGCTGTCGCCGCCACGTTGTTTGCATCCGTGCTGTTGCTGCCTTCGCCTGCCGAGGCTGCGACGCCCATCACCCACGTCGCCATCTACCGGGGCCCGGCGGGCTGCGATGACTGTTCCGAGAACGTGGCGAAGGCCCTGCATCGCCTCAACCCCGGCTACCAGATCGATTACGTGGGCGCGGATGAGGCCATCGACATCACGCCGAAAACCCTGGCGCGCTACGACCTCTACGTGCAACCCGGCGGCGGCCAGGACATTCCCGGTGCCCTGCGCAGCCTGGGGGATGCGCGCAGCGAGGCGATCCGCGATTACGTGGCCAACGGCGGGCGCTACCTGGGCTTGTGCATGGGCGCCTACCTGGCGGATGACAGCAACCTCGGCTTGATCCCGGTGGACCTCGACGGCGAAGCCGGCCGCCCCGGCTTCGAAGTGCCCGACATCGCCGACGCCGCCGTGCAGGTCACGTGGGACGGCAAGCCTGACCAGGTGTTCTTCCAGGACGGCCCTTACTTCCCCAAGGTCGCGCCCTACACGGCCATCGCCACCTACCGCAACGGCGACGTCGCGGCCGCGCGGTACACCTTCGAGAAGGGCGTGGTGATACTGAGCGGCCCGCATCCCGAAGCCAGCGCGCAGTGGTTCGAGAACGCCGACATTGCGTTGAGCAAAATGCCGCAAGGCGACCTGTTTGGCGCGCTCATACACCACTTCTAGCCGCCCCTCCATTTCCTGTAGTGAGCGGGCTTGCCCCGCGCTGGGTGGCGCAGCCGACCCAAACCCAGGCACCGCATTCTGTCTGAAAGAATGCGGTGTTTTTATTGGGGCGGCTGCGCCACCCAGCGCGGGGCAAGCCCGCTCACCACAGTAAGCCCGTTCACTACAACAAGCCCGCTCACCACGAGTGCGACCGCGGCTAAAACACAATGGGCGATCAGCGGCCGTGTCGATGTGTTCTTGCGCGGCGTGGAGCTTTAGTCAGCGCACCACATCCAGCGCCTGGATTTCATTCACATAGTGGGTCTGGCTCGACGTCGCCTCCAGCGTCAGGGCGACGCCCAGGTCCTCGATAAACGCCCGTGAGGACGTGTAGCCGTCCTGCTCACAGGCCAGCCGGATGGCATCACCCGTCAACGACGCGAACACCTCGCGCGCCGGGAAGCGCTCGCCGACCTTACAGGTCAAGGTGGTCTCGGTCGGTTTGTCAGTGGGCTTGACCGGCACATTGGCCATCTTCAGGTGGGCACTCAAGGTCTGGCCCGGCGCCCAACGGGTCGGTAGTTTGACCTCGGCCTCGCGGGTCTGCAGCACCTGGCCTTCACCGACACCGTTCATTTTCGATTTCAGCTGGATCAGGTCCGCCACCATTAACCGGTCCACATTGAAGGCGTTGCCATAGGCCTCATTCTTGACCAGCAAACCGCCTTCGGCCTTGAACCGGATGGTGATCGGCGCCTCCTTGCCCGCATCATTTTTTGACAGATAAGTGTAGTTCAGCGACTTGAACTTGGGCTGCAACAACGGTGCATCGAGGCCCTGGAGCACAGTGGGCGGCACCGGCACATCGGCGAGATTCGTGTCGGCCACCGTGCGCGGGTAATCGACCGGGGCAATGTCCGGCCGCAGCAGCGCCACCAAGCCGGGCGTCACACCGCCCTGTACCGAACAGCTCACGCGGGAATGATTACCCTCCGGCTCCACGATCAGCACCCGCTCCACATGGCGCAGCCCCGGTGCCTTGCCTGGCATCGGCTTGATCGCCTGCCAACTGTTGCCCACCTTGAGTTCGCTGCGCGTGTATTGCCCCTCGCCTTTTTGCAGCGCACCGGGTGGGTCCAGCAGTGCCGCGAAGCGCTGGGCGACGTCATCAATGTTGCCGTCCACCGTGAAACCCCAGAAGTAATACAGGCCCAACGGGCCAAGATCGCTGACCTCATCGTTGTAGGACAGCAACTTCAAACCAGCGATGGCCGGCGCGCTCACCGGCACTGCGGTGGCCTTGGGGTCGGTGCGATCGCGCACCGCGATCCAGCTGAAGTCCTTCTCTTGCTTGAGCGGGGCGTAGGCCCGCCAGGCGTCGCGGTGGGTATTCAGGCTGCTGAAAAAACTCGCGTCGCAGCGGGTGAAGGCCTTGAGGGTGTCGACCAGTGCGGCGTCGTCGGCGTGGGCGAGGGAAGGCAACAGCAAGGCTGCGGCGAGGGCGACGGCGGACGCGGGCAACTTCATAGCGTGGGATTTCCGTATCGAGGCGGGAGGAGGGGCATTATCCAGAGATTGTCGAGTGGGCTCTAGCGCTTATCAGTGACGACTGACTTAAGACTTGCCCCGTCGCCGCCGATAACCCGAAAGACCCCGCCAATCATGGACTGATTAAATGGCCCTTATCCTCAGCTCTGCCTCTATCCCACCTGCCAATACCGCCCTAAAGCCTTCCGGCCAAAAGCTCACGCCCGAGCCGATGACGGACGCCGCCAAGGCAGCCTTGGCCAACGCGGCCCCGGCGGCTGTCTACCACCCCAGCGAAAACACCTCGATCACCGCGCAACCCCTGGAAGCCATCGACACGTGGGTCGGCCGCTCGGCATCGCCGGACTTGCCTCGATTCGTACAACGTTACCAGGGCGCAACAAGCACGCTGAAAGCCGCAGTTGAGACCTTTCGGGCCACACTGCCGGCAGACCTGGCCAACAAAAAGTTCGGCTTCACCGTCGAGGCCAATGACACGCTGAAGGTGCTCGACACGGCGGGCCAGCTCAGCCCTTCGGACACTCAACGGCTCAGCGACCTGCTTAATCAGTCCCGCGACCTGAAGCCTGCGTCGATCCAATACCGCGAGGCGACGATCGACATGCTGGACGCCGACTCGCCCTGGTCGGGAAACCTGATGGGCTACTACAGCCTGACCCAGGAAAACTTCGCCGCCACGCTAGACCTGGCCGCACTGTTCAATCGCCCCGGCTCTTTGCCGCCCAAGGAATATTCCGCCGGGCTGTTTATAAACCAACTGGCCTACAAAGGCACAGTCGCTACACGCGAGACGGAAGCGGCGATACTTGAGCGGCGCGGCGCGCAGCGGTTTACCGCACAGGCCTGACAACACTGGCCGCGCGAGCCAGCCGCACACCCCAATCGCCGCCGTGCTGCACGTGGCATTCCTCTTCGGAGTCGAAGTGCACGCAGCGGTCCAACGGCACGGCGGGGACGTCAGCGTCCTGCAACGCAGTGGCGGTCAACGCGCGCATGCGCTGGTCGACGCCGCTGGCCAGGGCGTGGTCCTTGCTGGCGCGCGTGTCGAACACCCAGGTGATGCGCAGGCTCTGGGGGAACGCGGTGTAGTTGACCGTATGCGTCAGCCATTCGAATCCCGGGATTTCAGCCTTGGCGGTTTCGCAGGCCTCAGTCAGCGCGGCGACCAGTTGGCGTTCAATACCAGCGATTTCACGTTTGGACAGGGCCATGTAATGCTCCGAATGCAGATCAATGGTAGGCGTTGTCGAGCTTGCGCGAGGCCGCGATGGGGTCATCTCCCGCAGCCTGTGTGTCGCATCCCGCTCAATAAAAATCATAATAAAGCGCCCACTCCCCCGTGATGCGGTGCTTCCAGAACATCAAGCTCCCGCTATCCACCACATTCAGCTGGATTTTTGCGTCCGACGAAATCTGGAACACAAACTCGAACCCCTCACCGGGATCGACACCCGATTGGCAGAACGACGGATAGCCGCCGAGCTTATGTTCATAGGTGTGGGTCACCAGGTCGTAGTAACTCTGTATCTCTCCGGCGCGTTCCAGCTTGAGTATTTCCTGCTCAAGCTCAGCAGGCACACCGCCGCCATCCCACAACGGGTAATCCTCCGGCACGGGTTCCGCCTTCAAGGGGAACGGCTTGAGAAACGCGCCCGGCACCGGCAGGGTTTTACGCACCAGCACATCGTCCGGTCCGTATTCGCGTATCAGCCAGTTATCCCCCATGGGTTCAAAATGCTCGGGGAACGGGTTCGACACAAACAGCGTCAACACCCGAACGCCCTTCAGCGCCGGGCTGTTGAAGGGCAGGGCGGGCAAGTAGAACTGCGCGTAGGGCAGCAACGGTTCCCCGGTCTTATTGGTGGGGATGCCTTCATCGGCGCGGAACAGAAAGACGTTACCCAGCCAGCTTTCTTCATCAGTGCCCGCAGGGCGAAAACCGCCGGCGATGAGTTTGAGCGCCGGGCGGGCCAGGCGTTGTTTGAGGTCTTGGATATCCATAAGGGTGTGAACCTTCCTTTTGATAGCGGTATGCGACAGGGCTATGCCTGAGCTCTAAGTGCGCTGATGATAAACCCATGCAGGCTGTTGACGGCCTTGGACCCGCGCGAGGCCCTACTACGTAGAATCGACACCTCCATGGGTTCGATAGCGCCCAAGCTGTGTTCGCCGCTCAAGACCTGCAAGGATGGCTGCACGGTGCATTGGGTAATCGCAGCAATCGCCAGCCCACCTTCCACGGCGGCGACCTGGCCGGCCAGGCTGGAGCTGTTGTACACCACCTTGAATTGACGGCCCTGTTGCGCCAGTGAATTCACCGCGTACCGGCGCGCCAGGCTTTCGCTTTCGTAGACGGCGATAGGCACCGGGTCTCGTCGCCACAGTTCGAACTGCGGGGAACCTACCCAGACCATCGGCTCCTTGAACAGAAAAGTCCCCGTGTGCGCCGAGTCCCTGGACACCAACGCAAGATCGAGGTCGCCACTGCGCACACGGGGGATCAGGGCGGTCGACTGTTCACAGGTCAGCTCGATGTCCACCCCCGCATACCGTGGCGCAAACCGTTTCAGCACTGGCGTGAGGTACTTGGCCGCGTAGTCCTCGGCAACGCCAAGGCGGATGCGCCCGGTCAACGCTTCACCGTGAAACGCCGCCTGGGTTTCGGCGTGCAAGGCGAGCATGCGGCGGGCATAGCCCAGCAACGTCTGGCCGTCGTCGGTCAGTTGAAGGTGCCGGGGGCCACGGTTCAGTAAGGGCCGGCCCAGCGCAGCCTCAAGTTTTTTCATCTGCATGCTGACGGCGGACTGCGACCGATTGACCTCATGGGCCGCACCCGAAAGCGAGCCAGCATCCACCACGGCCACAAAACACTTGAGCCAATCGATCTGCAAATCGCTGGAGGACATGGTGGTTACCTTTATTCGTTAATCGAATGGCTACGCCGTGAATTATGCGCTTTTCACGGTAGTTGTTCATTCGCAAGATAGCGGCCAGAACCTACCCATTAAGGACCTGATCATGCCCTTCGAGACCTGGTTGCTCTACCTGTTCACCTGCTGCGGGATATCCGTGGTGCCAGGCCCGAATGCGTTACTGGTGCTGACCCACGGCGCGCTGCACGGCAGTCGCAGAACCCTGTTCACCATCAGCGGCGGCGTGCTCGGCTTTGCCCTGGTGCTTGCGCTGTGCGCGCTGGGCCTGGGGGCACTGATCCAGGCCTCGGCCAGCGCGTTCACGGCCTTGAAGATTGCCGGCGGGCTTTACCTGATCTGGCTGGGCTACGGACTGTGGCGCGCCGCCCCCGTCAGCCTGGAAACGGCGGCTACCACCAGCCTGCGACGCTGGTCGCTGTTCCGCCAGGGGTTGGTCTCGGCCCTCTCAAATCCCAAGGCGCTGCTGCTGTTCACCGCGGTTATCCCACCCTTCCTGGACCCCCACAGAAACATCATCACGCAGACCGCCATCATCGCGCTGACCTACGCCGTGGTGGAGTTTGTGGTCGAATACCTGGTGGCCAGCGCCGCGCACCGGGTGCGGCCATGGTTGGCTCGCACGGGGCGGCGGTTCAATAAAGTCTGCGGTGGGTTCTTCGTGTTGTTTGGGGTGGCGTTGCCGTTGCATAGCTGAGGGCGAGACGTGGCTCAGAAGTTATCGCCCCAGTTGCACAACTTGCTCTCACCCAATGGCACCCGGGTGCCCTCAGTCTTGCCGACCAACATGCGCTTGAGCGTCACCCCGCACTTATAGCGACCCGTTGCATCCAGTTCGTAATCCATCCCCGCCTCCGGCACGAAAGTGAACATGTTGTAGCAACGATTGCCGATGTAGTGAAACGCAATGGGCTGCCCGGCCGGCACCCGCAGCTCACTCATCACCGTGGCCTCCGAACCCCGCTCGACGGGCGCCATGCCCAAGCTTTCGCCATTGCGGTCTGCGTAGCCATCTCGGTTGACCACCATCACCCCCGCGCCGGGCAGGCGGAAGTTGATGCAGTTGGAATTGGGCACGGCGCGCACCATGCCATCGCTCATCACACGCAGGCGCACGGTTTCAGCGCTGGTGGGCGTGGCGTAGGGCGTGGAGAAGGAGCGCACATCCGTCAATGCGCCGCAGCCGGTGAGGGCGGCGAGGAGGGTAAGGCAGATGAGGGGTTTGAGCAGGCGCGGGGAGTTGTTCATGGTGTCGATTCCATTCGTAAGGGGGTCGATAAGCGTGGTTAGGCAACCGAAACACGCACCCGTTGCCACTCATTCCAGCAGTCCTCGGCGACGATATCCGGATAACCCCGCTCGGTTTCCATCGCCAGCGCGGTGCTGAACGGCAGCGCAATACAGGTGGCTGCATCGCGGATTTCACACGCTTCAGCTTCGGTCAACGGCACGCCCTTTTTCGCCTCGGCGGCGGTGAGCACAGCCACAAGGGCGGGGACAAAAACCAGGCATAGCGGATCGGTGGACATTGAGTGCTTCCCTGAGTGAGCGGCGCAAAAGGTGCCAGTGTAAACGTGGGGCGGGTCCTTGGGGGCTGCGTATTCAATATCTCGACCGCGCTGTCGATAACCTCTGCTGAGGTGATCAACAGGAACGCCGTGCGCAGGAAGCCAGATGATGATTTTTGATGTCAATCGCTATGCCCAAATCTACTACCAGAATATCCAGCCCTCACCGGGTAACGACTACCCGCGACTCAAGGCGTGGGAGTTTCTCTATGAATACATCTGGGACGAATCCCGCCCTCTGTGGGCTGACCTCATCAGCGAAGAACACATAGACACGACAGCCCTGCATATTGGGTTCTACCTGGCGAACTGGGGGATGTTCCGTGGCTCCTCGGGCCTGCTGCAGAACAGCAACCTGGACCTGATGAAAGCGTTGGCCAAGTGCCTTTTTACCGGCCAGGGCCCGGAGTTGTTTGAACTCTCCCTGGATAATTTCGCACCCGGCGCACCGGACCTGGCCTATAACCAAGCCCTGTTGGACAGGGTATTGGCCTCCATGGAGACCTTGGCCACCAACGTCTCCTGGACCGATACGCTCAAGACCAAAATCCTGATGGGGGTGTGGGGGGAGTGCCCGGCGCTGGACCGTTTCTACATTGCGGCCTGCCGCGATCTGTTCCCCCGCCGCGCATTCATCACCACCGCCAGCGGGAAGGGGCTGACGGCGTTGGTGGGTGTGGTGGAGCAACTGAATCTTTCACCCCTGCCGTTGAAAACGGGACGCCTGGAACTGCCGTATCCTACGGCGCGGGTGATGGACATGGCGTTGTTTCAGTACGGACTTGGGTTGTAAGCCGTGCGTGAAAAAAACCGGTCAGGGCCCATGTGTTACTGAGTTGGCAAGACGAGGGGTCTGAAGGTGAACAATGAAATAGGGGTCAGACCACCATTATTGAAAACGTAGTCTGACCCCAATTCTCTCTCAAGCGGATGTCTATTTGATCGTCCTTCCTCAGGCGGCTTTAGGGATGTGTTGGGTCAGCGCTCAGAACGTGTCGTGCGGCTGAATCTGATGTAGGGGACAGATGTCTCTACTACGATCAAGTATTGACACCCTGCTTAAAGATTGGGACAGGGCAACGTGCCGAGAAAATTTTCCTCTAAAAATCTGGGGAAGCTAATTTTTAGCTCCAACAGCCAGAAAGAGAAAGCTGGATTCCGTAGAAAGAACTCGAGTACATTGGCGCCATCTAAAATGCGAGTAGGGAAGAGTCGTATGGAGTATCAGCATTATTCAATTCGTAAAATTCTTGACGCAGTTGTGTCTGGAGAGATTCGTATCCCCGCATTTCAGCGTGGCTTTGTTTGGGAAATGGACAGGGTCGCATATTTGCTTGATAGCGTTTACAAGGGCTATCCCTTTGGCTCGTTACTTTTCTGGCGCACTAAGCAACAGTTGACGACGGAGCGAAACCTAGGCACGTTCACGCTGCCTGAACCTCATGCAGACTATCCAATTGATTATGTTCTTGACGGCCAGCAACGGCTAACTTCAATTTTTACAGTATTTCAAACAGAGTTGGTTCCGGAAGATAATCCAGACTGGGCTGATATCTACTTCGACCTGCAAGCAACCGGTAATCCTCAGGATAGTGTTTTTATTGCTATTCAAGAAGAAGGTTGGGATCGGAATCGTTATTTTCCTATGAGCGTCTTATTTGATTCGGTGAAGTACCGCGCTAGTACTGCACACCTGAATGAAGGGCAAATTGCGCAAATTGATAAGCTGCAGGAAAAATTCAAAGAAATTTCCATACCGGTGCAAGTTTTAAAGAGCGAAGATCGTTCAATAGTAGCTATTGTTTTTGAACGTATAAATCACCTTGGTGTTGCGTTAGATACTTTGCAGTTGCTGTCTGCTTGGACCTGGAGCGATGACTTTGACTTGTTGGAAAAGTTTAAGGACTTGAGAGAGGAATTGTCGGACTTCGGCTTTGCTGGTGTCGGAGATGATGCAGATCTAGTTCTCAGTTGTGTGGCTGGGATCTTGGCTGGTGAGCCGGGTCCGGAAAAATTGCTTGGACTAAATGGGAGTGAAGTAAGAGCGCAGTTCTCAACGGTCGAAAATGGAATTCGCGGTGCAATTGATTTCATGAGAACACAGCTTAAGATTTCTCACCTAAAGCTGCTGCCATATCCATCTATGCTCGTACCGCTAGCTGTGTTTTTTGCAGAACCTGATGGGAAAGAGGTTGTATATGGGGGGCAAACGTATCACGCATTGAAACGTTGGTTCTGGCGTACGTGCTTTTCTGGAAGATATACAAGCCAAACGAGAAAAACGACTATTCATGATATTGAGCAAATTCTGAAGCTAAAGAATGGGCTTCCAAATACCTTTGATGGTATTGACGATAATGTCAAGGTGGAGTTTTTTCATAATACGTTTAGGGTGGGGGCAGCAGCAACTAAAACATTCGTGCTATTACTTGCTAATAGATCGCCTAGAAGCCTTCTGTCAGGCAAGAATATTGATTTAGATAAGGTTCTTCAACGTTACAACAGGTCAGAGTTCCATCATATCTATCCACGTGCTTTTTTGCGAGATTGTGGCGTGCCAGAGCAGCAAATTAATGTTCTGGGTAATTTCTGCTTTTTGAGCGCGGCAGAAAATAAGAATATTGGTCGAAAACGTCCGTCGGTTTATCTCGAGGACCTTGTTAGTCATGACGTGCAAGAGCGCGAAGCAACCCTGGCATCGGCTTTTTGCTGTGCGAAGGAATTTGATGATAATTATGAGGTGTTTTTAAATGAAAGATGCGCTCGGCTGGTTGCGTATGCAAAAGAGTTAACTGCTTAAATAATTTCGCTTTAATACCGTTATGTAAAAGGCCCCGCACCTTGACCAGGTGCGGGGCCTTTGTATTTATTTACTTATTACAGCTTGAGTGCCAGTTGCAGCATTCCCACCACGTCTGGCCCGTCCTCATTGATCCACGTCCTGTAGTGCTGGCGGATCATATTGCCGTTGGTACGCCCATGCCCCATTTTTTCTGCGTTCCAATCGATCTAGGCAATGCCTGTGGTCAGCAACTGACAGGCTTAGGTGCCAGCATTGGAGAAGTCCTCGCGAAGGTCCGCTTTTGGCCCAAGCTGTGTGAAAACACATTTTTAGAACTATTCGGCCATGGGGGCATTCGACCAGGTTTTGAGGCACCATATGGTCTCTAAGAATCCAGCAGCTCGACGCAGCTCGCAAACCAAATCAGGAAGAATGAATGCCTTCCCGTCGCCGCCTCAATAGTGTCTGTCAAAGTATTGCGCATCACGCTGCGAGCAGTCTGTCGTACGTACACCCACATCTGTTGCAAGCCCTCAAAGCGACCGGGGAATCGATCGTGACGGTGGATCTACTGAGTGCGACCCCATACCCGAAGGAGCTTCTCAGTCATCCCCACCTTCCCACCGCCCTCTCTTCACTACGTGATCGTTTTGAACAGATTTTGAAATCTGAAGGATTTTTAATAACCGACCTCAACGAGGCCAAGCTATTTTTCAAACCTGATGGCCAATACCGTGACGAGTATTGTTGCGAATGCCACGCAAGGTTGTCTCATTCAAGCGGCCGTAAATACTTTGCGGCAGTCAATTGCATGGGTAAATCCATTGTTCCCCAGCTTGCCAATATCTGACCAATCCCCTCCGGTAATGTCTTCAATCCAGATGAAAAGCGAGCTTTGCTTTAAGGCCAAAAATCGGAATACGCCGAGGATGATCTAAGCTTTTGTTCGTCTAGATCGTATCGGGGGTGATCATGAAACGATTCATTGAGGGTGAGACTCGGACGCAGGTGACGCTGCTGCCGGAGTGCTTGGACGATTATGTAGCCGAAGAAAATCCAGTGCGAAATAGGGGGCAGACCACCATTATTGAAAGTTGAAATAGGGGTCAGACCACCATTATTGAAAACGTGGTCTGACCCCAATTCTCCTCAACCGTGCATCATCATGCTCACCACGATCCCGCCCTGGCAGCGAAGCCGTAGGTGCAGAACCTGCCCGCCCAAAAAAAAAGCATTTTGAAATGGAAGTCATCTCATGTTCGAACGTAACAAACTGGTTCCGGAGTTAATGGTCACCAACCTGGATAGCAGCCTGGCTTTTTGGGTTTCTCGTCTGGGGTTCAAAGTAGCTTATCAACGTTCGGATGACGGATTTGCGTACCTTGATTTGAATGGTGCTCAAGTAATGCTGGAGCAGATTGATCCGGACGCGGGTCAATGGCTGACTGCGCCGTTGACCAAACCGTTTGGAAGAGGCATCAACCTACAGATTGATGTTGAGGCTTTCGCACCCATCATCCAAAAACTTGTTCAGGCTGGATGTCCACTCTATCGAGAATGCAAAGACACCTGGTATCGGGCTGACGATATAGAAGTAGGCCAACGCGAATTCATCGTTCAGGATCCCGACGGTTATCTCGTAAGGCTGGTAGAGCGGTTGGGTGAGCGACCGGCTTGCTCAATGTGAATCTGAGCCAAGCCGACCGTCAGCTATGGGGCGATTGCCGCCGCTCGCGACGGGCAGCAATCGGCCAGAAGCGGCCGGTCACCAATACGGTGGGGTTTAAAAGCGCCTCGTAATTCAACCGAGCGTACTCACGGCTTTTTGGCCTGCCATCTGCGTGCGATGCTGCGATATTTGGTCCGCCCGGCCTCCGCTACAGAGCGTACAGCGGCCATTTGAATCGCCAACACCACGTTAGAAGTCGGTAATTACCGTCCCGGCAATGCTCTCGGCAAATCCATCTCCGAAGACCGTGGCCGGTGTCGCAAATCCCGGGCGCCGTTCACCGTTCAATACCCGGCGCGCAGCTTCCACCGCTGCCAATGGCGTATAGGAATAGCCGTTCACGGTTTCGATCACAGACGTTGCGGTTACTCCATTAGCGTCTATGACCTCAACCACTGCGCGGGCGCGATGCGCATCCCGTTGCTCTGCCGTGGGTCCGTCAGGCAGTTGCGACAGATCACCTTCTGGAAACGCATCGCCCGCGATATGCACATACATCGCGATATTAGGAATGCCCGTCGAATGCCAGCCTGTGATCAGGTCACCGAAAGAAAGCGGCACGCAAAGGACCGGCCCCTGACCAAAGTCAAAGTCCCGTGGCGTCGCATCGGGCGCCATAACCAATTCGCCGTCCACCCTTGCGAGTAGGCCTGCACCGATGATCTCACTAACGCTCATGGCCGACCCACGGGACATTGATCCTGGGACCTGAAGTGCGATGCTCATTGCAAGCGGATTTTCAACGCGCCTAGCAACCTGCACCGCCAGCGAATCAGTGGGGACGACGTCCCAACCAACGCCTGGCAAAAGCATGACCTTATTGGCAGCGGCTTGAACGCCCAGTCTCTCAGCTAGCCGGTAAACGTTGATCTCGGCGGTGATGTCCAGATAGTCGACCCCAGACTTGATGCACGCGTTCATCAATGACTCTGCTGTTTGCGCGAATGGCCCCGCGAAGTTTAGTAATACCGAGATGCCAGACAGATCAGTTTCGAGAACTGCGCCAGCATCGAACACTCGATATGGCACGTCCAACTGCGCTGCAAGGATCGCAAGCTGCTGCTTGCTGCGCCCTGCGATTTCAAAATTCAGATCAAGCGCTTTTGCCCGCTTGACCGCCATACGACCGGTGTAGCCCGTGGCTCCGTAGATCAGAAGTGCGCTCATTGGACGTGTTGCCATTTTTTATAGACGAATTCCAGGCTGTACCCATCCGGGTCCAGGACATTGGCTGCGTAGTAATCGGGGTCGTAGTGTAAGCGGGCGCCCGGCGCGCCATTATCGATGGCGCCCTGCGCTATGGCCGCGGCGTAGGCAGCATCAACTTCTACCTTGTTGTTCGCGACGAAACCAACGTGCACAGCCCGCCCTCCAGATACACCTTCACGCAACCAGAAAAACATTCGGCCATTGCTGCCAAAACCTTTCAGGTCTGGATGCCCCGGTGGGCCGTCCTTGCCGTCGTAGTCCAAACGCGCGGTGATGCCCAGCGGCTTCAGTACAGTCTCATAGAAACTGACAGAGCGTGCGATGTCGCTTACCGACAAAAAAATATGATCAAGCATGGTGTACCCCCGTATGTTCAGATGTTGTAGCCGCCGGCGACTTCAATAGTCTGGGCATTGATCCAAGTGCCCTCTTCGGACAGCAGCATGGCAATAACCCGCGCAACATCTTCGGGCTCACCCACCCTTCCAAGCGCTGTTTGCGCCGCCAGCATCGCTTCGAACTCGTCGTTCAGCCCGCCGCCCAGCTCAGTACGGATAGCACCCGGTGATACAGCATTGGCCCGTATGTACCGCTCACCAAACTCTTTGGCCATATAGCGGGTGAGCACTTCGAGCCCGCCCTTGAACGCGGCGTACGGTGCAACTCCGGCGGTGGCTACGCGAGTAGTGGCGCTGGTCAGGTTGACGATACTGGCGCCTTCCGCCAGCAGCGGCAGCAATACCTGAGTGAGAAAAAACGGGCCTTTAAGATGCACTTTGAACAAGTCGTCGAACTGCGCCTCGCTGACGGAGGCCAACGGGTTGAACAAGCCATAGCCGGCGTTGTTGACCAGGCCACTCAGCGTTGTGGCATTCCACGTCTCCCGCAGAGCTACCACTACTGATTCGCGAAATGCCTCGAAACTGCCAACATCCGAGACATCGAGCTTGAGCGCTATGGCTTTCCCACCTGCGTCTTTGATGTGCTCCACAACCGAAGCCGCCGCCTGGGGATTGGCGTTATAGGTCAGGATGACGCCCATACCTTTTTTGGCAATATGCTCGGCGGCACTGGCACCGATTCCGCGGCTGCCGCCTGTGATCACGATGACGCCCATATCTGTTTCCTCTGTGGTTGGAATGTGCATCCAGAGTAATAATCAGCGCCTAGGGGGTCATATCCGTTCCTACTCTAAACATGCCTGTTTCTGCTTTTTGCTTGCACGAGGAGTCGTTATACCTTCAGCATGCTAATCATGGACAACCAACTCAAAGAACTTAGATCACTGGCGGCCGGCGCTGAAAACCGCCGAACCGAGACAGGCATCCCGCGCGTAGCCATGGTTCAGGGCAAGATCCCAGAGCACCTGCTGGCGGCGGTCTATGACCCCATGATCAATCTGATTCTGCAAGGCAGCAAAAGCATGACGGTGGGTAACCGCACGCTTAAATATGATCCTGCGACCTACTTTGTCATGTCCATCGACCTACCAGCCGTGGGTTCAGTACATCCCGCCGCATCAGGCGAGCCGTATCTGGCAGTCAGTCTGACGCTTGATCCGGCAGTCCTGTCGACATTATTCGGCGACTTGCCCAAACCTGCTGTCCGCATGGAAAATAATCCCGGCTTTTCGGTGGCCTCAGTTACGACCGAGCTGATGGACGCTTGGATACGAATGCTCCGACTGATGGGCGATCCAGATGCCATCGCAGCTTTGGCCCCGGTTTACGAGCGGGAGATCATCTTCCGCGTCCTACAGGGACCGCATGGGTGGATGCTCAGAGAGATCGCAGCGCCTGATACCGCAATGGCCCGCGTTAACATGGCTATTCAATGGATTCGCCGCGACTTTGCCAAGCCCATCGGCGTAGAACGCTTGGCAGAACGAGCATCGATGAGCGTCTCGGCATTTCATCGCCATTTCAAGGCTGTTACCAATTTGAGCCCTTTGCAGTATCAGAAGCGCGTGCGCTTGCTCCAGGCGCGAACACTGATGGTGGCAAATGCCAAGAGCGTCATGGCTGCGGCCTTCGAGGTTGGCTACGAAAGTGCCACGCAATTCAGTCGCGATTATGCTCGCGTGTTCGGGCTACCCCCTGCAAAAGATGCGGGGCGGATCCTCGGGGATACGAGAGACGTCAGGGTGACGTGAGCACTCAACTGAAACCTTCCGCGCAGTGCCGCACGGAGTCAATTGAAGCCAAATCAGTGAGCGGCAATTCTGGGACGAATATCGATGACGGAGTACTGTACCTGATCCACCCTAGTCCTCTCCTGAGGAGGAGGAATCCACCATGAACACCATTGGAAACCTCTGACCTTGCTACCTGCTAAGAATCCGGAATTTAGTAGACCGACGAGGACGGGAGTCGATCCTTAGCTGCCGCTCAGTGGCCAGGCAAGCCAACGATGTCGAGAATATCTCTGAATTCTTTGAGATTAAGGGCTTTGCAATCGTCAGGCACAGATCCATAGCCCCAACTGGCAAAAGCAAACGGTATTCCGTATCCGCGTGCGGCTTCAAAATCGTTCCTATTGTCCCCGATCATTATCTTGGGGAGCTTTCCGTAATCGGCACGCGCTACCAATGCCCCCAGGTGTCTGGGGTCAGGCTTCATAAAGGACACGGTATCCCCGCCACAGACCACATCCATGAATTTCAACAGGTTGGTTTGCTTGAGAATATCGATGGCAATCGATTCGTCCTTATTCGTACAGACAGATATTTGCCACCCCGCTTCTCGCAACGCGTTAAGGGTTTCAATTACCCCGTCATAAGGTTTTGTCATCGGATGGTCAGTGTGTTCGTAACGCGAGATGAAGGTATCAATCGCTTCTTCTATGTTATTTATTCCACGCAAGTAGAACGCTCGCCTGGCAAATGACCGCATTCCGTCACCGAGGAATAATGAAGTTGTTGCGACCAAAATTGGCTCAAGATTCCGCTCGATCAGAATTGCGTTCAATTGCGCTGTCATGTCGTCCGCAGAGTCAACGAGAGTACCGTCAAGGTCAAAAATAATTGCGTCGGCCTGAATCGGGTGTGCAATTTTCAGTTCATTTATCGACATATATCTTTACTCACGTTTTGCAGGGCTGTGGCTAGATGGCAGGGCTCGGGCTATGGCTTTTTTTGCTACGCATCAGCACATACACCGCACCGGATGCGAGTAGCGAGAACACAGCGGCAATCACAAATGCGCCCGCGAATCCCTGGCTGTAACTCTGCTGAGCGAGCCCATTCAGCGTTTTGGTTAAGTCGTGGGGATACATTGCGATAGCACGTGCGAAGTCGCCTGCCATCACGTATTCGGAAAATCCGGGTTTAGCAGACACTCCCGCGTCTATCAGCCTGCTTTCGATCGCCAATTTCACTCCGCTGGCGAGTACCGCTCCCAGCCCGGCGAAACCCAGCAATATGCCGGTAAATCTGGATGTGGTGCTGATGCCGGATGCCATTCCGGCGCGACTCCGAGGAACTGTGCCCATGATCGCCTTCTGGGTTTCGCCATTCAGCAATCCTCCACCAGTTCCCAAAATAGCCATGCCGGAAATCAGCAATAGTTCTCCCTGCTGAATGGCGGAGAACATCAGAATAAGGTTACCCAGTGCAACGATTAAGAGGCCCAGTGCCAGGATGCCCGCGCTGTCAAGGTAAGGCGAAAGTCGCCTACCTACTTGGGGGAAAATCAGCATCGCAATGGCAAATGGAAGCATGGCGATACCCGCTTGGAGTACTCCGTTGCCACGGCCATTTTGTAGAAAGAGCGGTAACAGCGATGCCATGACTTGAGCAGATGAGGCGTAGGCTAGCATCGCGAGTACTGCGCCAACGAAGGGCCTGGCTGTGAACAATTCGAGATCAAGCATTGGGTGGGTGCGGCGTTTTTCGACCCAGACAAAGACTGCGAAAAACAGCAGGCCTCCGATCATGCTCACGAGGACAGGGATACTGGACCATCCATGACTGGGACCGGCTATGAGTGCCCATGTGGCACTGAACATCCCTAGCGCGAACAGCGCAATTCCCGGGATGTCCAATGTTCTCGGAATGGGGTCACGAGATTCATCCACCAGCGTCACGACCGCTGCCGCCAGCAATAAGCAGACTGGGATGTTGATATAGAAAGCCCAGCGCCACCCAAGTGAACTACTGATCACTCCACCAATGAGCGGCGACACAACCATTGTGAGTCCCATGATGCCGCCCCAGATCGCCCATGCGTGGCTACGCGCTTTTTCATCGTGAAAGGTGTGTCCGATGATGGCTAGGGCAGGAGCAAGCAGGAAAGCGGCTCCGACTCCCTGTACCGCTCGCGCCAGATAAAGGCCTGACGCTGAAGGCGCCAAACCACAGGCCAGAGAAGAGACTGCAAAGAGCGCTATTCCGAACAGAAAGACGCGTCGTCGGCCATACCGGTCAGCGATGGAGCCAGCCGGAAGCAGGAGGGCAGCGAAGCAGAGCACGTAGGTGCTTATGACCCACTCGACCTCTGCAAACGATGCCTGAAGATCCCTGGCAATGGTTGGCAAAACAATGCCTACAACGTTCGTATCTAGAACTGTCATGGCACAGCCCGCCGACGCGACAACCAGTATGGCCGCTTCTTTTCTCATGGAATGACAGTCTCTTCTGATAGCGGGAACGGTAACTGCACTTTTTGAAACGGGCGTTTATTTGAATGCAGCTAGCCCGGCTTGAGCGATCTCTTCATCGTGCTGTGGTGTGTCCGCAGATACCCCTACAGCCCCAACGGTGTGTCCGTTGATGATGATCGGAAAACCACCACGCATCAGCACAAAGCCTTGGGCCGTGATGACGGCAGGTCGGGTGCCGTTGACGGCATCTTCTAGCGAGCCGCTAGGACGTCGGAACAGAGCGGCTGTACGAGCTTTTCCGGGAGCCAGTTCTACACCCGCTGGGACAGCGGCGTTGTCCATTCGAGCGAGGAGAATAGGCAAACCAGCACTATCGACAACTGCGATCACGCACGGCCAACCAGCCTTTTGCGCTTGTGTTTGCGCTGCTGTGAGGATCTGTTGAGCGGCGGCAAGCGTCAGAATTGGCTGGCTAGGCAAATCCGATGCTGCTGCTGGCAGAGAGAGCAGAGCAAGCGTTCCAGAAAGAGCCAAGGCAGTCGCGATGTGAGGAAGGCGGAACATGGTGAACTCCTAATGTAGTGAGTCCAATGATTGGAACAGGGGGAATAATTCAGTACAACAAAGCTTGATGGCTTTATAATTCAGAAAAACTGAATACTAGGTTCCGCTGCCATGGACATTCGCCATCTCCGCTCTTTCGTAACAGTGGCGGAAAATCTACATTTTTCACGCTCGGCCGAGCAGCTGGGCGTTTCTGCCCCAACACTCACTGCGCAGATTCAGGAAGTGGAGAGCTTGTTAGAAGCTCGGCTTTTTAATAGAACAAAGCGATCTGTCGCTTTGACGCCAGCTGGGGAAGCGTTTCTGACAGAAGCCCGCGCTACTCTCGAACAATTCGAGAGAGCTGTTAACGTGGGCCAACGTGCAGGCCGAGGCCAGGTTGGCCGAGTGGAAATCGGATACGTGGGTTCAGCCGCCTTTTTCGGGGTACTCCAGGACCAGATCAAGCGCTTTCGCAATCAGTGGCCAGACGTCATGGTGAACACCAAGGAACTCCCTACCGAGCAGCTCACGGCACTTCTCGAGGACGGTCGGATTGACGTGGCCTTTGTACGGATGCCGGTGCATTTGCCCGACGCAATCTCCAGCCGTATTTTGGCCCGAGACCGATTCTGCGTTGCTTTGCCTGCGGACCATATCCTGGCAAAGACAGTTGATGACATTCGCCCGAGTGCGCTTGCTGACGAGTTGTTTGTGCTACCTGAACAGGGGTTAGGGTTGCGTGAAGTGGCCAAGCGCGGGAGATTCGATCCACACATTGGTTCGGCTCCCGGAAGTCTGGTCGCAGTGCTGACACAGGTGGCACTGGGTGTTGGTATAGCAGTCATTCCCAGCGTTCTGATTCAAACTGTTCAACTGCCAAATGTGGTCTTTAGGGAGATAGCTGGGCCTCCCATTTTTTCAGAGGTTGGAGCTTTGTTTCGCCGCCATGAGAGGCTACCGATTGTGTGCAACCTGATTAGCCAGATCCTTGAGACCGATGAACGCGTGTGGAACGGCGATCCTCTGCGGTGGGCACAGAAAGAAATGCTCTGAAGGTTAAACTTCCCGTGGGCCATATGGCGAGATGGTTACTCCTCCAGGGGCTCCTCCACTGGATCAGTACAGGAGATACCAATCAGCGTGTCCTCATTCTCACCCAGCCCCTCAACCAATGCTTTGCCCAAACCTCTGCTTGCGCCGGCCAAGAGCGTTTAAGCGCGGGTTATGCGCTTACCAGTACAAGGGGCACTGGTAGGCCAGTGTAGGGGGCATTGGTTACCGCAGCCATTAAAAAGGCCCCCACACCGGGCTAACGTGTACGAGCCTTTTGAACATAAGCGGCGTTATGTCGACCTAGGCAATACCAAAATTTTTTACTCGCTCAAAATTTCACGGAGGCGCTTCTCAAGCGCCCCTCTGAACAAGATTCGTAGATTGTCTGCATCAAGATTGGAAATAGTCTCTTCAAGTTGAAGCTTAAAAATCAGGTCATGCGTGCGAATCTCACGCCTCCGTGCTTCAAGTGTGGTGGGCGCGCACGCAATCCCGGCGAGTAAATGAGTCGACACGCTATTCACGTGATGAACATCGCCCCTGGCAACAGACATCAATTCTTACCCTCGGTCTCAAAACGTTGAAGACACGCTTACGAATCTGCGCTCCTCTCTAGGGAGTAGTGGGCCTAACACTAAGTTCATAAAGGAACGAAGTGCACCCGTCTTGCGAGTAAAAAACGCACCCAAAATACGCGCCAGTTCCATGGTGGTCCCATGGGGCTATTTTTTGGACGCAAAAAAACCACAAACCATCTATCTTCTATATAAAAATCATGGGATTGCGTTTTAAGAATGTGGCAATGAAGAAGCAATTCGAACCCTCAACAAGTCAAGAATCTACCGTATGCCACTCAGCGTCCACGCAATGACGGCTTTTGGCCGAGAGTAGCCATTCATGAAAGGCCGTTTTGAGACCATTGAAAAGGGGACGAAACGATTCTTCATGGATCAATCCGTCCTCCTTTTTTCGTACTACGACTCAGCGACTGATCCGCCTCGCCTTCTGGATAGCTATGATCAGCCAGCGGAGGGGGCCTCACGATCAAGGAGCTTAGCTGTGAGTAACACGCCCAATTCACTCAGTTGGTGAATTGCCAGCGCGATGTCACGCTGTTTGCCACTCAGGCTTTCGGAGAGGTCGAGCAGAAGGGTGCTGACCGAGGCGAAGGTCTCGTAGCTATTGGTAACGAGGGCTTCATTGCTGGCGTCTGGAGCAACGCAGAAAAGCGCGGTTGAATCCGGTATGACCTTAGACATAAAAGATATCCTGGCTTATGCCGCCACCTCCCCGCTACTAAACGAGTGGGTGGCAGCTGTACGCAGGTTAGTAGACCGGTGGATATCTAAAGCCGGCGCGTCCGAGGACGCCCTGCGCACAGCCGCCATCAAGCACAGACGCGATGTCTGACTGATGAAGCTCATGCACATTTAGATAACCGATCCGGGCTACTAAACCCGATCACCGAGAAGTTCAGCGACCGCGCCACCTTAGATTCGACCCCCCCAGCGCACAAGCCGGCGGATTCTGACGCACGCGTAGGCAATCGGGCAACCCACTCCCCAGCTTTGGGAATTGTCCTAGGACGCCGCCCTCACACCGTCACCACCACCTTGCCCACTTGCTGGTTCGCCTCCAAAAACCGATGCGCTTCCTGCACGTCATCCAACCCAAACGTCTTCGCAATCACCGGAGACAACGCCCCCGACGCCAGCCCTTCCAAAATAAACGCCTTGGCCCGTGCCAACACCACCGGGTCAGCCACGATCTCGGCGTAGAGATACCCCTTGAGCGTCAAACATTTCCCCAGCACGGTAAACAACGGAAACGGTGTCGGCTCCGAGCTCAGCGCGCCGTACTCCAGCAATATCCCGCCCCTGGCCATGCTCTGGGTGAGCGCTTCAAAGCCCGGCCCGCCGATGGGGTCGAACACCACGCGGGCGCCTTGGCCGTCAGTCAATTGCATCACGCGTTCGACCAGGTCCTCTTCATCGCTGACGATGACATGGGCCGCGCCGGCATCCAGCAGCGCCTTTTTTTTCGCACGGGTGCGGGTCACGGCGATGGCGGTGGCGCCGACGCTGCGGGCGATCTGGAAGGCGGCCAGGCCGACGCTGCTGGAGGCGGCGGTCACCAACACCACGTCGCCCTGGGTCAGTTTGGCTTGTTCCACCAGCGCGCCCCAGGCGGTGACGTATTGCATCCAGGACGCGGCGGCTTGCACGAAGCTGAGGGTTTGCGGGTGTTTGACGGTGAGGTGGGCGGGCACGTTGGCCACTTCGCCGTAGGTGCCCCAGCGGGCGATGTCCAGCGGTGGGATGACGCTGACGGCGTCGCCCACTTGAATTTCGGTGACATCGGCGCCGACCGCGACCACCACGCCGGCGGCTTCGTAGCCCAGGCGGCTGGGGAATTCGGCTTCCTGCAGGTAGGCGTGGTTGCGGAACATCACTTCGGCGCGGTTGAGGCCGAAGGCTTTGACGTCGATTTGCACTTCATCGGCGGCGGGGGCGGGGACGTCCACGTCTTCCAGTTTCAAGACGCTGGCGTCGCCGTAGGCGTGAATCCTGACTATGCGTGCCATGAATGTTGACCTCCGTATTGATCCATGAGGCGTTCAATGTAGGCCGGGGACGGTGTGAGATAAAGCAGAACGTCTTGTCCGCGTATCAAGCCTTGGCCGACCTGCGCGACTCCATTCCTTCAAATACCCACATTCCCACCC
>NZ_JAIOKW010000045.1:0-45358 GCF_020093335.1 Pseudomonas fluorescens group sp.
ACGCGTAGGAAACAACGTTCTGTTCCGTCACCCAGACAAAAGGCTCAAGACCCGTGGCCCGATGGATCTGATAATCCACCGCCACGATCCGCCCCGACGCATAACGCAAAAACAACGAACGCCCGACGCCGTTATCCAGCCGCTCAATCTGCCCCAGATAATTGCGGGAAATGCGCAACCGGTTGTCATACGCATCGCTGATCGCCGTCAGTACACCGTCGCGAAAGTGGTAGAACCGTGACGACTGAGCCAGCACCAGTTCATCAGGCAACGACCCCAAGTAGATCGCCGCTTCAGCCAAACTATTGGTAATCGCAGGCCGAGAAACCGTAGGCAAGGGCAGGGCAGTCGACCGATTTTCATGATCTGTCCACACCACCGAATCACCGGAAACACTCAACCGATGCGCCAGCGAGTGACTCCAACCAAACCCCAGCCCACAATCCATTTCCACCGCACTGGTGCGGTACAAGCGCGTCCACTCAAACGGCAAAACCCCGTCCAACGCCCCATCGGCCAGCGTCAGCAGTTCCTCGCCGGTGACCATCGACACCGGGCAACCGTTAGTGGCTGTTTTGTCCGAAGACGCGGCCGCCTCTCCAGCCGGGTTCTTAGCAACAGCCGGCACGTCATCCACAGGCTCCTGCCGCACCAACACCGTCCGCTGCTTGGCCTTGTCCCGAACCACCGGCACCGGGTTGGCAACCACCTGATCCCCAGCCTTCAACGGCACATCCGGAATCGTCTTGATCGGCGTCCCCGCGCTGCCCAGCAATAACGGCTTGGCCGTTTCGACATGCGCTTCCAGCCGAGACCCGACCACTTGATCAGCCAGCCGCTCCAGCCATTTGCGTGCTCTACCCGATTTGATAGGCCCCAACACCTGCATGCCCAGGCGAACCTGAACCCCCATGCCCCGCGTCGCCCAGATCAAGAAAAGATTGATCAGTACCTCGCCGGTCATCTCGCCCAACAGCTCGTACATCTCAGGCGGCGGCAGCAGGCGTATCCAGGCGACCATGGCCGACAGATAGATAAACAAAAGTGGTTCATCGCTGAGCACGAGCAGGCCATGGGCGATGGCGTCTTTGCCCAGTTTCAGCAGTTCGTCGAGTTCGGCCTGTGAGACGTACTGCAACAACTTCTGGCTATTGGCTTTGATATCCGCCAGCAGCTCGAACAACTGGGTGAGGTTGTCCCACAGGTTGTAGAGCGCCTTGGCAATCCCAGTTGAGAACGCCAGGCCTTGCATCGCGCTGCGCTCGAACGGCGTGGCGTTGGCAAAGTCTTTCCATTGCGGCTTGAAGGTCTTCGTCCACTCATCACGCAGACCCATTTCCAGCCCCGCGATCACCGACTGATAAGACGCGTACAGCGCCTTGACATGATCCTTGGAGACATTGGGGTAAAAGGTGATTTGGTAGGGTTGATCGCGGGTGCAGTCGCTGACTTCGAGAATGCCACTGGGGCCTATGGTGCGATGGATCGGCGGGCCCATTGGGCTGCCGTCAGGAGCAATGGCCTGCAGCATCACCGGGGTATTGCCGATCGGCACGAACCGCGTGCTCTCGAACATATGCACCAGGGTCAACGAGCCCTGGGCCTTGCAGAGGGCAACCGTGGAGTTTGGTTTTTTGGACGATACGGGAGCAATGAGGGAAACCTCTTCCCCTACCTTGAACACCTGCTCCACTTCCAGGGCTGAACCGCTCCAGAAGCTCTCGGCCCATTCGTCAAAGGTATTCAGGCAATTGCGGAAGTCACGAAAAACGCTGTCGACGTCCGGCTTCTTGCCATCCATGGGGGACAGGACGAACTTGGCGATAACCGGAATCATGCGACGGCCCCATTCAGTGGGGCACGGATAGAGAAGTGCATCGGCGGTCCCTCGCGCTGATTGATCAGGCGAGAGACTTTGGAGAGGTTGAAAGGGAAAAGATGTCGGCGTTATTCGCGGGTAACGCTAGGAAGTTTCGCCAAAACCTCGGGTAAACCGTGGTTTTGGTGTAGGCAGAAGATTACAGGTTGAACAGTCCTACAGCTTCAGTTGCCCAATTGCCTTGCTCAACTCCCCGGCCAAGGTTGCCAGTTCATTGCTGGTGGTCGCCGAGTCCACGGTTTGCTGCACGGTGTTCTCGGTCACATCTCGTATGCTCACCACGGCGCGGTTCATTTCTTCGGCGACGTGGCTCTGCTGTTCGGCGGCGACGGCGATCTGGGTGTTGCTTTCGCGCATCTGCGCCACGGCGCCGGTGATTTCGGCGAGTGCGGCGCCGGCTTCCTGGGCTTGCTGTACACAATCGTCGGCCTTGAACGAGCTTTCCTGCATGAAGTCCACTGCGTCACGGGTGCCGTCTTGCAGTGCCGAGACCATGCGGGTGATTTCGTCGGTGGAGCTTTGCACGCGTTTGGCCAGGTTACGCACTTCGTCGGCAACCACGGCAAAGCCACGGCCCATTTCCCCGGCGCGGGCGGCTTCGATGGCGGCGTTGAGGGCGAGTAGGTTGGTCTGTTCGGCGATGCTGTGGATCACGCTGACCACGCCGTTGATTTTCTGGCTGTCCTCGGCGAGTTTCTGGATCATTTCGGCCGTCTGTTGCACCCCCGTGGACAGGCCAGCAATCGAGCGTTGTACACGGGTGACCACTTCCTGGCCGCTGCCGGCGAGGGTGTCGGCGGTCTGCGACAGATCCCGGGTAGCGCCGGCATGTTGGGCAATGTGATGGACGGTGGCGGTCATCTCGTTAATGGCAGTGGCGGCCTGGTCGGTTTCGCTTTGCTGGCCGAGCATGCCGTGCTGCACCTCGTTCATGCTGCTGGCCAGCCGCGCAGCACCCTCGTCCAGTTGCCGGGCGGTACGCGCCACGGTGTTGACCACGCGCTGGTAACCGGCCTGCATGGCGTTGAAGGCGCTGGCCATCTGGCCAACTTCATCCTTGCACGCCAAGGGCACACGGGCTGACAGGTCGCCGGTTTTTTCCACGTGCAGCATCACGTCTTTTAGCGTGTTGAGCTGGCTGAGCAGGAAGCGGATCAGCAATTGCGAGGCACCGAGCATCGCCAGCATCAGGATCAACACCGCCACCGCGTAGTTGGCGAAGCGTTCGGTGAACACCTGGCTCAAGCTGGGGGCGTAGGCGAGCACGGCGACGTGTTGCCCGTCGGGGCGGGCGATCACTTCGGCACCCATCAGTGGGTTTTCGCCAAAGAGGGGCATGTGATTGAGTTCGACCCAGCCGTTGGCGTTGCTCAGGGCTGACAGGTCTTGATCGGCCAGTTGTGGGCTTTGGCCACCTGCGAACGTCAGCCAAAGCTCTCCCTTGGGCAGCGTTTTGTCCGCCGGCCAGGCGCTGAGTAACCGCGCTTGCGCCTGCGCCGAGGCGTGTGACGCCGTGCTGCGGGCCTGTTGTTCAAGCTGCACGGCGTAGAGCACCAGCAGCAGCGTGGTAATGAAGGCGACCGCATTGACGGCCCAGAATTTGTACTTCAGCGAGATATTGCTAAGCCAGGCACCCATGGAAGGTTTTCTCTGATAGCGGAAACAGCATTGGCAAGGTGCCATTATTGTGCCGCTACTCAGGAAAACCGTTTTGACATGGGTCAATGCGCCGCATCAAACAATGGCAGGCAAACCGAAAAAAGCGCGTGCGCTGGCGGTGCTGTGTTGGGCCAGGTCTTCCACGCTTTCGTTGCGGTGCAGGGCGACTTCGCGCAGTACCTCCGGCAGATACGCGGGCTCGTTGCGACCATTTTTCGGTTTGGGCCGCAGTGTGCGTGGCAGCAGGTAGGGCGCGTCGCTTTCCAGCATCAGACGGCCTCGGGGAATTTCCCTGACAAGTGGGTGCAGGTGCGTCCCGCGGCGTTCGTCGCAGATCCAGCCGGTGATACCAATGTGCAAGTCGAGGTCGAGGTAGCTGAACAACGCCTGCTGTTCGCCGGTAAAGCAATGCACCACGGCGGCGGTGAGGTGGTCGCGGTAGCCCTTGAGGATCTCCAGCAGGCGCACGTTGGCGTCGCGTTCGTGGAGGAACACCGGCAGTTTCAGCTCGACGGCCAAGGCCAGGTGTTCTTCCAGGACTTTTTCCTGCTGGGGGCGGGGCGAGAAGTCGCGGTTGAAATCCAACCCGCATTCGCCCACGGCACGCACGCGGCTTTCACCGAGCAATCCACGCAAGCGCTGGGCGCTGTCGCCGTTCCAGTCGCTGGCGGAGTGGGGGTGAATGCCGGCGGTGCTGAACAGGCGTTGAGCGCTTTCATCCTGTTTTATGCAGAGCTCCAGGGCCTGTTCGCTGCCCTCGACGCTGGTCCCGGTGAGTACCAATTGTTGCACGCCGGCGGCGTAGGCACGCTCGAGCACGGCCTGGTGTTTCTCGTCGAAACTGGGGTTGGTCAGGTTGACGCCGATATCAATGAGTTGCATGGTGCTATCTCCGCCTGCGGCCGGAAAGCATATCAGAGCTGTAGATTTATAAGAAAATCGAAGAACTACAACGAGTTATAGCTGTCTTTGAACGTCGCAAGTGACATTGTGTTTGGCTCAACGCCTTGCCCGTGCCACCGTTGCGCGCAAAGTCTGCGCATTAAGCGCTCTGTTTCTGACTCCCACGCCTTCATTTTTCGCGAGGGCGTTGGCCAGTATTCTTTCCGGAGAGCGGATGATCCGACCCTCGGCGTTGCTTATGTTGTGCCTGACGTTATGGCTGCCCCTGGAGGCGGTCGCGCGTCTGGACGGGCCGCTGGAAGTGACCAAGCCCGGCAAGGTTCGCGATCTGGCGGAGATTCGCTCGAGCCGCACCCTGCGCGTATTGGTCAACCAGAGTCGCAACAGTTCCGGCGAGGTCCAGGGCCAGGCCATCGGTGTCGAATACCATCGCTTGCGCGCCTTCGAGCAATACCTCAACGGCCACGCCCGTGATGGCCAGGAAATCAACCTCAAGATCATTCCCAAGGCCAAGGACCAGTTGCTCGGCGCGCTGGCGCGTGGCGAGGGTGACCTGGTCGCACCCGGTGAATTGCTGGATGTGAAGGCCGTGCACAAGATCAGCACCAGCGACCCGATTGCCAGCGATGTGCCGCTGTGGCTGGTAGGCGTGAAGGGCGAGCGACGGTTCACCAAGTTGGAGCAATTGTCCGGGCGTACGTTGGCGTTGACCACCGGCAGCGCAGCGGCGGATGCCATCAGTCAGGTCAACCAGAAGCTGGCCCTGCACAAACAGCCACCGATCAAGGTGGAATGGGTCGACCCGACCCTGGCCGTGGAGGATGTGCTTGAGATGGTTCAGGCGGGGATTTTCCACCTGACTATTGTCGAGAAGCCGATTGCCGAGCGCTGGTCGAAGATCCTGCCCAAATTGCGTTTCGATAAGCAGGTGGTGGTCAGTGCACCCGGTGACGAATATTGGTTTGTGCGCCAGGATGCGTCGATGCTGCGGGCCAGCATCGATCGATTTCTCAAGACCTATCGAACCCCCTCCGATCAGGACGTGGCGTTCCAGCGTATCTACCGTCGCCTCTATCAGGTGCGCAACCCACTGGCCCGCGTCGACCGCCAGCGCCTGGAAAAACTGCGCCCCGTCTTGCAAAAGCATGCTCGCGAGCAGGGCATGGACTGGCTCAACCTCGCTGCGCTGGCCTTCAAGGAGTCGGCGCTTGACCCGGGTGCACGCAACAGCGGTGGCCCCACCGGCCTGATGCAGATCACGCCGTCGGCGGCGCAGCGCGTGGGGGTCAACAACATCGAGAACCTCGATAGCAATGTGCAGGCGGGGGCACGCTACCTGGCGATGATCCGTCGCAAGTTCTTCGCCAGCCCCAAGCTCAATGAGCGTGAGCGCATGGCCTTTGTGCTGGCGGCCTACAACATGGGGCCCGAGCGGGTGCAGGGCATGCGCACCGAGGCCAAGCGCCGGGGGCTCAACCCCAATCAGTGGTTCTTCCAGGTTGAACGCATAGCCATGGAGCAAGTAGGGATGGGCGGCGTCAGCTATGTTAATAGCGTCAACAAATACTATTTGGCGTTCGACCGGGAACGGGAGTCCCTGGAGCCGCCGACGCCGAAAATCGCCTCGCGAAAGTAATCGGTTATTTCGATATTAATCAGGCATTTTTTCGGCTTTTATCATTCTTTAAACTGATTAATATAGCGGCCAACCAACCCCTACTTAGAAAAGGATTATCACCATGAGCCCACTGATCAAAAGCATTCTGTCTACCCGCGCCGGCTACGGCCTGACCCTCTTGCGTATTGTGGTCGGCATCATCTTCGCCGCCCACGGCTCGCAAAAACTCTTTGGCTGGTTTGGCGGCTACGGTCTGGCGGGCACTGCCCAGTGGATGGAAAGCATCGGCCTGGCCCCAGGTACCCTGATGGCGCTGCTGTCGGGCGGTACCGAGTTCTTCGCGGGCTTGGCGCTGATCATCGGCCTGCTGGCTCGCCCAGCGGCATTGGGCCTGACTATCCTGTCGCTGGTGGCGATTTTCTCGGTGCATATCCATAACGGTCTGTTCATGGCTAACAACGGTTATGAGTTCGCACTGGCCTTGCTGGGCGGCTCCCTTGCGGTGCTGCTGGAAGGTGCCGGCAAGCTGTCTGCCGACCGCGCCATCGCTCACTGATCATTCTGCAGAACCCTGAATCGGCCCGCCATGCGCGGGCCTTTTCGTTGCTCGAGATTCTTGACACCGCCCCACCGGCTTCTCTAGGATGCCGCTCATGCGCCGATTTAAACAGCTAATTGCGGGGCGCCATGGGTGATCGTTATCGATCCCGACAGAAGCATGCTCCATGCTTCGAAATTCCGCTAAAGCGCTGGTTCGGTGTTGCCTCTCACCTGCCCGCAGACTTTTGAGGCAGAGACACGACACGATGAATGCATTACGCCCCCTGATACGCCTGGCTCCGATCACTGCGGACCTCACTCAACGCAATCCGAAAATTCTCCTGGGCGGCAAGCACCAGCCGACGCTGTTGCGTTACCTGGATGGTTGGCCGCGTCGCACAGGCCGACCGTCAGCGTTCCTCATCCAGTTTGTCGAGGACGGCGATTCCCTGGCGCGTTTTGCCAGCAACAGTTTTGACCTCGCGGTTATCCAGGCCCCCAGCGCCAGTGATGCCGATGAGGTCATCCGCGAATTGACCCGCGTTGCCCGGCAGGGGCTGATAGCCCGTCGTTGAACGCTCAGTGAATCACGTTGCCGGCTTGCAGCCGACGACGGCGCTGGCGTAGAAAGACCGTCCAGGCGATCAGGCATAACGTCAGCGGTATGGCAAAGATCACGACCAACTTGATGACCAGTTCCAGGCGACGCACCTGGGCATACGCTTGGTGCTGCAAGGCATGCAACTCCATGGGCAGGCGCAGGCGTTCTTTGTTGAGTGCTTGTAGTTGGGTGGTGGTGTCCACGGCCTGAGTGCCGAGGGTCGTTGTCCAAGGGGTCAGCCGCTGCCATTCCTGCTCGGTTCGTAGCAGGCGTCGTTCCAGTTCACCGGCCTTTGAGCGATAGGCGTGTCTTGCGGCTTCCCGCATGTTCTCCAGTACCGTCGGCGGCATTTGCTGCACCGCTCGAGGACGAATCGCAGCAAGCCTGTCGGGGACGGACAGGTTATCCAATGTGTTCAGGACAAACAGGGCGTTGCTGTCTGGCGCCGAGTCGCTGACCTTATCCGTGAGCATGTCCGTGTCCGCAATGACCACGACGTGGATCTGCGTCGCTTTCTGCAAACCTGGCGGCTGCCCCTGGATGCCATCGGGAAATACCGAATAGGTCGGTCCCTCGATACGCGCGGCAATGACATGGCGTTGCTCTTTGCTCGCCGCCTCTTCAATCAATGCGTCGAATGGGGCTGCGCTGGTAAAACTGCCGGCATCCAGCAGCACCGATTGCTCGGAACTTTGCAGGAGAGGGGTGAAGGTCGTTCGACTTTTACTCACTCGTGTGAGGGCGCCACTGCTTGAGGCGGTCACCCTATTGAGGTTCCATGTGCTGATATCGTTTGGGTTCATTGCCTGCCGGGGCAGGTTCAATCTGGCCTGATTGGGGGCACCTTGGGTTTCCAAAGGCGTGTAGAGGTAGTCGAACACCAGCGTGTGCGCCGGCATCTGGATGCCCCAAGCGGCAAGCAGTTCGTCCAGCCGAGTGTTGACTGGACCGGCGTTGGCGCGTTGGTCGCTCAACGGGTCGATAAACATCATCAACCTACCGCCTCTCAATACAAATTGTTCAATCCCGTACAGGGTTCGCTCAGAAAACGTCTGAGGGTGCACAACCATCAGTGTGTTGATGTTTTCGGGTATTTGCGCGGCAGACGGTTCCAGATTCACCAGATCGAATTCATGCTGCAGCGCCTTCAGCAGTCGACTTGCAGATTCGTCCATCGCCAGACCCGACAGCAGCGCAATCACTGGGCGCTGCGGGTGCTGCAACTTATAGAGCAGATGGCTGATTTCATACTCGAGCAACGGCTCCCGGTCGAGGCTGAAGGATCCAATACGTCGCACGCCGTGACCGGCGCGGGTGGCTATAAGGCCGAGAAATCCAGCGTTGTCGTCGAGACCCGATAGCCGGGCTTTGTAGGCGTCTTCCGAAAAAGGTGCAGGTTCAATAACGTGCAGGTTGATCATGCCCTTGGCGTTTTTCTCGTACTCTTTCAGCAGATCTTCAATCCGTTTGCCGTAGCGTTTCACGGCGTAGCTTCTTTTCGAATGGTTGTTTGAATTGAAATAATATAAGTCCACCGGGCTTTCCAGTGTCGCGAGTAGTTGTTGTGCCGGCAGCGATAAAGTGTGAACTTTTTGTTGAGAAAGATCCCACCTTGCATCAGGAATTTTACCTATCCAAACCAAGTTAAAAGCCAGGAATAGCAGCAAGATAACGGTAAGTGTCATACCGGTGCGCAGAATGGACCGCATTAAGGGTTTCCCTTCTCAGCTGTGTTTGTAGTTGAGTGTGACCGTGGTCGCAGTGAGAAAGGCGAGTATCATGCTGAAGAAGTAAAGTAAGTCGTGAAGTGTGAGTTTTCCATCGTCGATGCTGCTGAATCGCCAGGAAGGACTGAGGGACACTAAACTGTCGGCCAACCCTATAGGCACTTGGTGCTCAAGCGCATCCAGTAGAGAAGAAAGCCCGCTGGCTGTGAGCAATAAGCCCACGGTCAGTACGAAAATGACCGTGCGCTGACATACAAGCGCGCAAATAAAACATCCCGCGGACAGGTAGCCCCCCGCCAGCAGCCAGCTTGCCAAGAATTGCGAGGCGATCACGCTGTTGTCTGCCTTACCCAGATAGTTGGCGATAATAACGAGAGGGAACATCAGCAACAGGCTGGTGCCTGCCACGAGCCAGGCGGCGATGAATTTTCCGATGACCCATTCAAACAGCGTGATGGGCATGGTTTTCATCAGGCCGTAAAACCCCGCGTTGGTTTCATCCGACCATAGTTGCGTCGCCAGGGCGGGAATCAGGAGCAGATAGAGCCAAGGATGGAACTGGAAAAACACCTGCAGGTCGCTGCCATTTTGTTCCAGCCACGGGCTTATGTAGAACCCCAGTGCCACCGACAGCATCGGAAAGATGGCGATGCTCAGGTATGTACTGGGTGCGCGCGCATAGCTGGTGAGCTGACGCTTTAAAATGACGGGCAATAGTTTCAAAGGGGCGCCTCCTGGCTCAGGTGGTGGACCACATCATTCAGGCGACCTGGCTCCAGGTTCAGTGAATTGATTTTCCAGCGGCGGCTGGCAATCAGCGTGTTGATATGGGGATAGATGGTGTGTCCCGGCATGGCGAGAACGGTCACCGTACCGGGTGCATGCCGGTGCTCTTCGATGCCTGCTACGCCTGGCAGTACGGCCAGTGCGAGTAAATCCAGCGGGGTCTCGGCACTGAGCGTGACGGCCTGGAAGTGGCGCGAGTCGCGCTGTAGATCGGGAAGGGGGGTATCGGCCACCAGGCGATCGCCTGCAATGACCAAGGCACGGGTACACAGCTCGGACAATTCATCGCAGTGGCGAGAGGCGATGATCACGGTCATTTCTTGCGTCAATGAATGGATCAGCGCCTGGAATGTACGCCTCTGATCAGGCGCGAGTCCTTCTGTGGGTTCATCCAGCAGTAAAAGGGAAGGACCATGCAGGATGGCCTGGGCGATGGCGACTTTGCGATTCCAGCCGATGGAAAGAGCGTCGAGCGGCGCGTTGAGCACCGCAAACAACTCCAGTCGCGCGATAGCCTGTTCCAACCTGGCGCGCTTTTCGGCACCGTGGAAACCACGGAGGGCAGCGATGAAGTCAAGGAACGCTTTGACGGACATCGTCGGATGGCCGAGGTCCTTGGACAGTTGATAGCCGACGAGTTGCCTCGCCTTAAGTGCGTGGGTTTGTGTGTTGAACCCTTGGATATTTATAGAGCCGCTGGAGGGTTGCGTTGAACCGGCTATTACATTGAGCAGGGCTGTCTTGACAATAGGGTCTTGCCCGAACAGCCCCAGACATTCTTGTGGGTGTGCAATGAATGAAAAGTCACTGATTATTGTTGTGTTACCCGTGTGTTTTGTCAGATTGCTTATTTCGATCATTTTTTTACCGAATAAGTTTGGCATGACGTAGGGGGGCTAAAAAAAGGGTACGGGTAATGATCGTTTTTGGGAACGTCGATCAGTCTTAATAAGAGAAGTCCTACGTGCGAGTCAGGCGGGCCACTGAAACAATGGGTGGTGTTTTAGAGTGTCCAAATTTCGAGTGTTTATTTGTTGTTTATGTAAACTTTCTGCCCCGCATATTGAGGCCTGATTGCCATGATGCTGCTACGTACCCTTGTTCTTGAACGCAATGGTCAGGATGCTCCGGTTAACGGTGCCTTGCTCTGTGGGTTTGCTGTAGGTCAGGCGGCCTCCAATTTTCTTGTTTATAGTTTGGATGAAGAGGTAGAGCCCGGAAGTTCGAGGGTTTATATCGCGGCCTTGCGTAAGAAACTTGACCGCTATTTTTTGAGTGGCGTTGAGTCCAAGGAAGATCTGCAAGTAGCCTTGCATGTGTTTAAGCAAATACTGACGTTGGCCGCGTCGGGCATTAAGGCGGGGGGTGTTACCGAAACGCAGGTGCCCTATCATTTTCTCGATTTGAAAGGTTGCAAGCTGCCGCCTGCCAGGCCCGAGGATCATCATTCGGTGATCATCAAGAAGGCGTTGGTGATGAAAGTGATCACCCTGGGCATGTCGGCGCCAACGCTACCGGCGATCGAAAGTGCCTCAGTGATCGTGCCGTCCATTCGGTTCTCGTCGCAAATGACTTCTCCTCCCAAAGGAGCGGGCGCATCCGAGCCTTCCCGGCCGCCGGTGCATGAACAACCTGTTGAGGAGCCCCGGCAGGCGCGCGTCGAAGCGCCCGTGATCATGACGCCGGCCGTGCCTGCTATCCCGCATGAGCCTGATGCGCCGACGCAATCGAATCTCCCTGCATCCGGCGAGCACAGTACGTTGTTCGAAGTCGACAGCACCTTGACCAACCTTGCCCGTGTCGCTCAGGAGCTGACCCAGCAAAAACGCGCAGCACTCGAACGGGAGTCGGCACTTGAGCAATGGCAGGCGCGATTGCAGCAAGAGCAGAGTCAACTGGATCAGAAGGTTCGAGAACTGGAGCAACGCACCACTCAACTCCATGACCATTCGCTTGCTGTCAGCCAGAGGGCTGAAGCCCTGAAGGCCATGACGTCGCAGGTGTCGGGCTTGCGCCAGAGCCTGCGGGGCATGCTGCTGGAGCTGGATCAGGCGTTGGATGGCTAGACTGGCCTGGCTACTTTCACGGGTTCATTTATCATCAGGGCCAGCCAGCCGAGGCCTGGGTGTGAAACCCAGGTATCTCGGTACCTATGGACATGCCTGGGGATGCACGCGTTTGAGTACCAAGCTGATTACCAAAGAAGGTCATGAAGCGCTGAAAAAGGAGTTGGATTACCTGTGGCGTGAAAAACGCCCAGACACCACGCGCAAAGTGACGTGGGCGGCCTCGTTGGGCGACCGCAGCGAAAACGCCGACTACCAGTACAACAAGAAGCTGCTACGCGAGATCGACCGCCGCGTGCGCTACCTGCGCAAGCGCCTGGAAGACATGCGCGTGGTGGAGTACATGCCCGAGCAGGAGGGCAAGGTGTTCTTCGGTGCCTGGGTGGACATCGAAAACGAGCAAGGTGAGACCAAGCGTTTTCGCATTGTCGGTTATGACGAGATTTATGAGCGCATGGACTACATCTCCATCGATTCGCCGATGGCCCGTGCGTTGTTGCGCAAGGAAGTGGACGATGAGGCCATCGTTCAGACCCCCAGTGGTGACGTGTGCTGGTGGATCACCGGGATCGAGTACGTAAAGTGAGCGAAATGGGCCCGCATTCTTTGAGGAATGCGGGCCCATCGCGTTTTAACCTTCGCGCAACACGGTCAGCGGGCTGGCATTCAGTGCGCGGCGGGTGCCGAACACACCGGCACCGCCGATCAGCACCGCACCGATCAGCGGCAGCAGCAACAGCCACGGGTGAGGGTGCCAGGCCAGGTCAAACGCATAGCGGTACAGCACGAACGTCACCAGCTCCGTGCCCAGCGCCGCCAGCAGCCCGCTGACGGCACCCAGCAAGCCGAACTCGATACGCCTGGCCTTGACCAACAGCTTGCGCTCGGCGCCCAGTGCGCGCAGCAGCGCGCCTTGGCGGATGCGCTCATCCAGGGTGGCTTGCAGGCCGGAGAACAACACCGCCATGCCTGCTGCGAGGACGAACAGCAACACGTACTCCACCGCCAGGGTCACTTGGGCGAGGATGCTGCGTAGCTGCTCCAGCAGCGCTTCGACTTGCAGGATGGTCACCGCCGGGAACGCCCTGGACAGGTCGACGATTTGTTGGTCATGGCCTGGCGCAAGGTAGAAGCTGGTCAGGTAGGTAGTCGGCAGGTCCTTCAAGGTGCCCGGCTGGAAAATCATGAAGAAGTTGGGCTGGAAGTTATCCCAATTGATGGTCCGCAGGCTGGTCACCCGCGCTTCACGATTTTCGCCACCCACCGTGAACACCAGGTGGTCATTGAGCTTGAGCTTGAGGCTTTCCGCCACCTTGGCCTCAACAGAAACGCCAGGGATTTCGTCGGCGGGTTGCTGTGACCACCACGAGCCTGCGGTCAGTGCGTTGCCCGGCGGCAGGTCGGCGGCCCAGGTCAGGCTCAGGTCACGTTGTACCGCACGATCGCCGCTGGAGTCCTTGCTGACGATTTCCTGGACCGGTTCGCCATTGATACTGATCAGGCGGCCCGGCACCACCGGGTACAGCGGCGCCGATTGCGCCTGCACTTCCAGCAAGCGTGCGCCGAAGGCTTCCTTGTCGGCCGGCAGGATATTCAAGGCGAAATAGTTGGGCGCGTCCTTGGGCAGTTGGTTTTGCCAGGTGTCGAGCAGTTCGCCACGCAGCAGGGCGATCAAGCCCATGGACAGCAGGATCAAGCCAAACGCCAGGGATTGACCGGCGGCTGCCAGCGGGTGACGCAGCAATTGGCCCAGGCCCAGGCGCCAAGGCAGGGAGGCACGTGCCAGCAGGCGGCGCAGGCTTTGCAGCAGGAGCAGCAGCAGGCCGCCAAGCACCAACGCAGCGACCACGCCACCGCCGAGCAGGGCGAACGTCAGCACCAGGTCGAGGCTCAAGCGCCACATGATCAGGCCCAATGCAAACAGCGCCGCGCCGTAGACCATCCAAGTACTGGAGGGGATCGGCAGCAGGTCGCGGCGCAACACCCGTAGCGGTGGTACGCGACCCAAGGCGGCCAAGGGCGGCAGGGCGAAACCGGCGAGGGCAACCAGACCGGTGCCGATCCCGGCAATCGCCGGTAATAGCCCGCCGGGTGGAACGTCCGCCGGCAGCAAGTCGTGGAGGAAGTAGAACAGGCCAAACTGCGCCAGCCAGCCGAGCAGGGCGCCGGTCAGGCTGGCCAGCAGGCCGAGGACGCTCAGTTGCAGGCTGAACAGCAACATGGCTTCCCGACGTGACAACCCCAGGCAGCGCAGCAACGCGCTGGCGTCGAAACGTCGGGTGGCAAAGCGGTTGGCCGACAAGGCCACGGCCACGCCGGCCAGCAACACGGCCACCAGGCTGGCCATGTTCAGGTAGCGTTCGGCCTTGCCCAGCGCGCCGCCGATCTGCTGGTTGCCGTCCCGTGAATCCTGCAGACGCTGGTTGGCGGCGAGCCCCGGCTTGACCAGGTCACGGTAGGTTTGCAGCACCGTGCTGCCCTGTGGCCCGCGCCATAATTCGCGGTAACTGACGCGGCTGCCGGGCTGCACGACGCCGGTGGCGTCCAGGTCCGCCAGGTTGATCATTACCCTGGGCGTGAGGCTGTAGAAGTTGCCGGCGCGGTCCGGCTCGTAGGTGAGCACGCGGGCGAGGCGCAATGTCTTCATGCCCACATCGATGCTGTCGCCGACCTTGAGGTCGAGTGCCGTCAGCAGCCGCGCCTCCACCCAGGCTTCACCGGGTTTGGGGCCGCCGCCTGGCGTCTCGTCACCAAAGGGCGCAGCGGCGCTTTTCAGCTGGCCCCGCAGAGGATACTGCTCATTGACGGCCTTGATGCTGGAGAGCTGGATGCCGTTATCGGTGGCGATGACGCTGGAGAATTCCACGACGCGGGCGTGATCCAGGCCCAGCTCGGTGCCGGACTGGATTTGCTCGGTGCGGGCCGGCGAGCTGCCTTCGAGCACCAGGTCGGCGCCGAGGAATTCGGTGGCGCGCAGCAGCATCGCGCCGTTGAGGCGCGCACCGAAGTAGCCGATGGCGGTGCTGGCGGCCACGGCCACCAACAGGGCGAAGAACAACACGCGCAACTCACCGGCGCGGGCATCGCGCAGCAATTGGCGCATGGCAAGGCTGAACAGACGCAACAGCGGCAAACGTGCCATCAAGGCTCCAGGGGCGCGACCATCAGGCCGGCTTCAAGGCGGATCAGGCGTCGGCAGCGGTGGGCCAGGCGCTCGTCGTGGGTGACCAGCACCAGGGTCGTGCCGCTCTCTTTGTTGAGTTCGAACAGCAGGTCGCTGATGCGCTCGCCGGTGTGGCTGTCGAGGTTGCCGGTGGGTTCATCGGCAAACAGCACGTCCGGTTCTGCGGCAAAGGCACGGGCAATCGCCACCCGTTGCTGCTCGCCACCGGAAAGTTGGCGTGGCGAGTGGGTCAGGCGCTGGCCCAGGCCTACACGTTCCAGCAGGTGCCGGGCGCGTTCGCGGGCGTCTTTGCGGCCGTCCAGCTCCAGCGGCAGCATGACGTTTTCCAGCGCGTTGAGGCTGTCGAGCAGTTGGAACGACTGGAACACGAAGCCCACGTGCTCGGCACGGATGCGTGCGCGCTGGTCTTCGTCCAGGGTGCTGAGGGCTTGGCCGGCGAGGGTGACTTCGCCGCTGCTGGGCAGGTCGAGGCCGGCCAGCAGGCCCAGGAGAGTGGATTTGCCGGAACCGGAGCTGCCGACGATAGCCAAGCTATCGCCCTTGTTCAGTTCCAAGCTCAGTTCGTGCAGGATAGTCAGTTCACCTTCCGCGCTGGGAACCACTTTGCTAAGGTTCCGCGCGGTGAGAATGCTTGCGCCCATGGAGAATCCGATGCGAATGTGGTTTTTGAGTGCTGGCCTGGCCTTGATGTGCATGGCCCAGAACGCAGCGGCGGGTACAGTCCTGATCGTTGGCGATAGTATCAGTGCCGGTTTCGGCCTGGATACCCGCAAAGGGTGGGTGGCACTGCTGGAGCAACGGCTCAAGCAGGAGGGTTTCGACGATAAAGTGGTCAACGCCTCCATCAGTGGTGACACCAGTGCCGGAGGCCTGGCGCGGCTGCCGGCGGCGCTTGCAGAGCATAAGCCTGACGTGGTGGTGATCGAGTTGGGCGGCAATGATGGCTTGCGCGGGCAACCGCCGGCGCAATTGAAACAAAATCTTGCATCGATGATTGACCAGTCCAAGGCCGGCGGTGCCAAGGTGTTGTTGCTGGGTATGCAGCTGCCGCCCAACTATGGCCCGCGATACACCACCGCATTTGCCGAAGTCTATGGTGTGTTGGCCAAGGAAAAAAACGTCCCGCTGGTACCGTTTTTCCTCGATGGCGTGGGCGGTCATCCGGAGCTGATGCAGGCGGATCAACTGCACCCGGCGGTCGGTGCCCAGGGCAAGTTGCTGGAAAATGTCTGGCCGACGCTAAAACCACTGTTATGACGCTTTTCTACCGGCAGGCTTTCGGCTAAGGTGGCGCCCCCCCGATTTGGAGCCCTCGATGTCGCGTCCCGCCTGGTCCCTGTTTAACTATCAACTGATCGAGCCGGACGAGCAGCTGGATCTGTTCGCCTGCCAGGAAGTGCGGGTGCATCTGGTGACGCGTCAATTGGAACTGGGCGGCACCATCGATCGCACCTTGTGCGGCACGCTATTGCCGGCGCAACCGCGTTGGTCGCTGGTGGATCGTTCGATCTTCCAGGACCAGCGCCTTTGCCCTTTGTGCCGCGCCATCCTGGAGTCCCAGAAGCGCGGGACGCCGCCGATCTGGCCGGAGTTGCGTTTCGAGTTGTAGGGGGCAGCTAGAAGCGCGCTTCACGTATACAATCGATGTTTACCTACCCGTCGTTCTGCGAAGGATTTTCCGGATGTTGTCGCGCCTTTCCGTCGTCACCTGCTGCCTGTCCCTCGCTGCACTTTGTGCGGTTGGCTCCGCTTCAGCCTTGCAGTTGCCTTTGCCTCCACCGGGTGAAGACATCGTCGGCCAGGTCCAGGTGATCAAGGCCAAGTACGAAGACACCTTTGCCGACCTGGGCACCACCTATGACCTGGGTTATTCGGAGATGGTCGCCGCCAACCCCGGCGTGGATGCGTGGTTGCCGGGGGCGGGCACCGAGATCGTGTTGCCGACGCGCTTCATCCTGCCGCCCGGTCCTCGGGAAGGGATCGTGATCAACCTGGCGGAATACCGGCTCTATTATTTCCCCAAGGGCCAGAACGTGGTCTACACGTTCCCGTTGGGGATCGGTCGTGAAGGCTGGGGTTCGCCCATCGCCCACACCAGCATCATTGCCAAGACACCCAATCCGACCTGGACCCCGCCCGCGTCGATCAAGGCCGAGCACGCCGCCAACGGCGACCCGCTGCCTAACGTGGTGCCGGCCGGCCCCGACAACCCGTTGGGCCCGTTCAAGTTCACCCTGGGCACGCCGGGTTACCTGATCCACGGCTCCAACATGAAATTTGGTATCGGCACGCGTACAAGCCACGGCTGCTTCCGTATGTTCAACAACAACGTGCTGGAGATGGCGGGCATGGTGCCGGTGGGCACATCGGTGCGCATCATCAACGATGCCTACAAGTTCGGCAGCAGTGGCGGCAAGGTGTACCTGGAAGCGCATACGCCGTTGAACGATGACGGTACGCCGTCGGTGGTCGACAAACACACCGCGGTGATCAACGCCTTGCTCAAGCGTGAAGACCTGGCCAACAACCTGCGGGTCAACTGGGATCAGGTGCGTGACGTGGTCGCGGCGGAAGATGGGTTGCCGACGGAAATCGGCGTGCCTGGCGCAGCCTCGGTCGCGGCAAGCGCTCCGATCGAGCTGCAATAGGCGCGAGATCACTGTGGCGAGCAGGCTTGCTTAAAGGGTCCTCAAAAGCGGGGACTGCTGCGCAGTCAACGGGAGCAAGCGCCCTCGCCACAAAAAGCCTGCTACTGGGGCTTGTGATCAAACCCCAGGCAATAAAAAAGCCGACCCATAAATGGATCGGCTTGATAACAATCCCGAGGGATTATTACTTGCGGCTAGCTTTTTCAAGCATACGCAGAGCGCGCTCGTTAGCTTCGTCAGCAGTCTGTTGTGCTTTTTGAGCAGCAGCCAGCGCTTCATCAGCTTTACGGTAGGCTTCGTCTGCACGAGCCTGGGAGCGAGCTGCAGCGTCTTCAGTTGCAGTCAGACGTGCTTCGGTTTCTTTGGAGACGCTGCTGCAACCGGTAGCCAGAACTGCGGCCAGAGCCAGTGCAGAGAATTTCAGAACGTTGTTCATCGTGTTCCCCTTCAAGGACTTTCTATTAGATGGCTAGTTTCTCAGAGTGAGCTAATAGCCGGCGTACATACTACCCATTACTTGTAGTAAGTAAACTGACGTAGCGCAAGAAGCAAAAAAAATTCATGCGCCGAATCTATTTTGGCTAATCTTTTGGAGGTTTGTATAAAAACTGTCCAAATTTTTTCATTCAGGCGAACACCGGATCCAGGCTGAAAGGGCCGGCCCGCATGTGTTAAGCCCTGTAAACAGATGAAATTTTATATATCCGCGCTGACACTTCCGTTCAGCACGGCGTTGTGTTGCCCCGCATCTTTTGTGCATGTAGAGGTGACTTTAAGAGCGCCTGTTCGTCTCAAGGTTCAACTGCCGGCAATGTTCAGGCTTTCGATCGTTGGTTGATCGGGGGCCCTTTCTATATCCACCAGCGGCAGGGGATGACGAGTGCGCCTTGAGCAATCCCGGGATTGGCGCCTACTATTCCCTACGTGCTGGTTGTAAGCGCTCAAGGTTTTCTCGTTGTCGAAACCGGCACGGGGTGGCGTAGATGTTCCTTCGCCGGAAAAACATCGGTAAGGTAGGGGTCAGAAACCAAGACCCGCGAGGAGTAGTGATGAGCGAGGCGTTGTCCATCCACCATGACCAGGCTGGTCATCAGTTCGAGACCAATGTGGACGGTCATCGTGCCTATCTGACCTATATGGACCTCGGGAAACAGACCCTGGATATCTATCGGACCTTCGTGCCCAATGCACTGCGGGGTCGTGGTATTGCGGCGGCACTGACCGAGGAGGCCTTGAAGTTCGCCGAAGAGGCCGGCTATACGGTGATCCCGTCCTGCTCCTATGTTGAACGCTACATGGAGCGCCACCAGCGCCATGCCGCGAAGCTGTAAGCCATACACCGCACCATGAAAAACGCCGGGCTAAGCCCGGCGTTTTTGTGTGCGCAGCGTTAAGTCAGGTGCGTTTGCGTTTCGGCAAGACGTCCTTGAGCTTGGCATGCATGCTGCGCAGGGTGTTTTCGGTGGCGGACCAGTCGATGCAGGCATCGGTGATCGACACGCCGTACTGCAAGTCGGCCAGGTCTTTTGGAATCGCCTGGCAACCCCAGTTCAGGTGGCTCTCGACCATCAGGCCGATGATCGACTGGTTGCCTTCCAGGATCTGGTTGGCGACGTTTTCCATCACCAGCGGCTGCAGGGCCGGGTCCTTGTTGGAGTTGGCGTGGCTGCAGTCGACCATGATGTTCGGCTTGATCTTAGCCTTGTTCAACGCCTGCTCGCACAGGGCAACGCTGACCGAATCATAGTTGGGCTTGCCATTGCCGCCGCGCAGCACCACGTGACCGTAGGCGTTGCCCTTGGTGGTGACGATGGACACGCCACCTTCCTGGTTGATGCCCAGGAAACGGTGTGGGCTGGAGACCGATTGCAGCGCGTTGATCGCCACGGTCAGGCCGCCGTCGGTGCCGTTCTTGAAGCCCACGGCCGAGGACAGGCCGGACGCCATTTCTCGGTGAGTCTGGGATTCGGTGGTGCGTGCGCCGATGGCCGACCAGCTGATCAGGTCCTGCAGGTACTGCGGGGAAATCGGGTCCAGGGCTTCGGTCGCGGTGGGCAGGCCCATCTCGGCCAGGTCCAGCAGCAGTTGACGGCCGATGTGCAAGCCGTCCTGGATCTTGAACGAGTCGTCCAGGTACGGGTCGTTGATCAAGCCTTTCCAGCCGACGGTGGTGCGCGGTTTTTCGAAATAGACGCGCATCACCAGGTACAGGGTGTCCGACACTTCCGCCGCCAGCACTTTCAGGCGCTCGGCGTACTCGTGGGCAGCCTTGAGGTCGTGGATCGAGCAAGGCCCGATGACGACGAAGAGGCGATGGTCGGTGCCGTCGAGAATGTCACGGATGACTTCGCGGCCCTTGGTGACGGTCTGCAGGGCAGCGTCGCTCAGGGGGATTTCGCGCTTGAGCTGGTCGGGTGTGATCAGCGTCTCGTTGGATTCGACGTTTAGGTCATTGATCGGTAAATCAGCCATCGTGTTACTCGTCAGGGTCACGGGTGCCGGCCGCCAGCCATCCCCGTGCGGCGGAGCACAGCATGATTTGGATGCAGGGGGGAGGAACCTTAGCGCGTAACACGGGCCCGCGACAATGGGCAAAGCCCGCTTTAATCCAGCGCTGGCGCCACAAAGGCCTCATGGGAGAACTCGCTGGCATGACGCGATACCCACTCGCGGGCCAGGGTTTCGAGTTGCTGGGGTGTCGGCTCGGCATCTTCGTGCTGGCGGCAGTAACGCTCTATCCGGCATGCTTGCTCACCCATGCGTGCACCGAACAAGGCATGTTCATCGGTAAACGAAATGCCGACGCGGTAGCCGGTTTCCACCTTGCGGCACCACGCCACATAACCCGGATAACGCGCACTGGGGCCCAAGGACGGGATATGCAGGTCAACCGCCGTGCCCTCGCGCCAGGCACGCGGCCAATTGCAGGCGACACCGCCCAGGCCGATAGTGTGCAGGCGTTGGCGGGGGACAGCGGGAGAGGGGCGTTGGATTAACTCGACAGCGACATCATCAGGGTGAGGTAAAAAACGACCCATGTACACGGACTCCGAGCACCGTCCAATTGACGGCAGTGGCAGCAGTATAGTGAAGGAACTGGAATTGACCGACCTGGATATTGACCAGCAATTGCTGGGATTGCCAGGTATTTCGCTCGTCGTGTTCACAAGCCATGGGTGTTCCAGTTGCCGTTGGGCGCGCCAGCAATTACCGGGCTGGCCGCTGCCGGTGGACCGGCTGTGCTGGGTGGACGCCGGGCACAACGGCGGTGCGGTCGAACGCTACCAGATCTTTCATTTGCCGGCGTTGTTCGTGGTGTGCGAGGGTCAATTCCTCGGGCAGATACAGACACGTCTTACGCGTGACGACGTTTTCGATGCCGTAAAACAGGCACTCACCCGTCCACCTGAGGATTTGCCATGACAGCAGCTACACCCCAATCGCCACGGATCGGCATCATCGGCACCGGCGCCATCGGTGGTTTCTACGGCTTGATGCTGGCGCGCGCCGGTTTCGATGTGCACTTCCTGTTGCGCAGTGAATACACGGCCGTCAGCGAGCACGGCCTGCACGTGAACAGCACGGTGCATGGAACCCTGCACCTGCACCCGGTGCAGGCCTACGCCCGTGCTGCCGATATGCCGCCGTGCGACTGGCTGCTGGTGGGCACCAAGTCGACCGGCAACGTCGAGCTGGCCCCGACCCTCGCCCAGGTGGCGGCCCCGGATGCCAAGGTGGTATTGCTGCAAAACGGCCTCGATGTCGAAGACAGCCTGCGTGAACACTTGCCGGCATCGCTGCACCTGCTGGGAGGCCTGTGCTACATCGGCGTGCACCGTTCTGCCCCCGGCGTTGTCGAGCATCAGGCGTTGGGCCGGGTCAACCTGGGTTACCACAGTGGCTCGGCGGCCAATGATGACGCCGGGCAAAAGGCGATTGTCGAAGCCGGTGCGGCGCTGTTTCATCAGGCCGGCATCGAGTCCCAGGCCATGGCCAATGTGCATCAGGCCCGTTGGCACAAGTTGGTGTGGAACGTGCCCTACAACGGCCTCTCCGTGTTATTGGGCACCGGCACCACGGCCATGATGGCGGACGAGTCCAGTCGTGAGCTGATCCAGGCGCTGATGGCCGAAGTGGTGCAGGGCGCCCACGCTTGTGGCCATGACATTCCCCAAAGCTACGCCGAGCAGATGTTCACCATGACCGAAACCATGGCCGACTACCTGCCGAGCATGTACCACGACCACGTGCATAAACGCCCGCTGGAACTGGCGGCGATCTATGCCCGGCCACTCGCCGCCGCCAAAGCCGCCGGTTGCGAACTGCCGCGGATGCAGGCGCTTTACCAGGCCTTGAGTTTTATTGATCGGCACAACCGCTGAGTCGGGGGACGCACCATGGCAAAAGGATTGGGTGACAAACTGGTGCTGGCGATTTCGTCGCGGGCACTGTTCGACCTGAGCGACAGCCACAAGGTCTACCTCGCGCAAGGCGTCGAGGCTTACCGCCAGTACCAGATCGAACACGAAGAAGAATTCCTCGAACCCGGCGACGCCTTCCCGTTGGTCAAAAAGCTGCTGAGCCTGAATGCCAGCCTTGGCCGTGCCCGGGTCGAAGTGGTACTGGTGTCGCGCAACAGTGCTGACACCGGCCTGCGCGTGTTCAACTCTATTCAGCATTACGGTCTGGATATTTCCCGCGCCGCTTTCGTAGGAGGGCGTAGTCCTTATCCTTATTTGGCCGCCTTTGGTTGCCATCTGTTTCTTTCGACCCATGCTGAAGATGTACGCAGTGCACTCGATGCCGGGTTCGCGGCGGCGACGATTTTGTCCGGCGGCCCGAACCGCGCTTCCAGCGAAGAATTGCGCATTGCCTTTGACGGTGACGCCGTGCTGTTTTCCGATGAGTCGGAGCGGGTGTACCAGGCCGGTGGCCTGGAAGCGTTCCAGGCCAATGAGCGGGAGTCGGCACGCCAACCGTTGCACGGCGGTCCGTTCAAAGGTTTTTTGGCGGCACTCAACTTGTTGCAACGCGAGTTTCCAGATGACGCGTGCCCCATCCGCACCGCGCTGGTCACCGCCCGCTCGGCGCCGTCCCACGAGCGTGTGATCCGCACTTTGCGTGAATGGGATATACGTCTGGACGAGTCCTTGTTCCTCGGCGGCCTGGAAAAATCCGCGTTCCTGGAAGCGTTCGCCGCCGACGTGTTTTTCGATGATCAGGCCGGTCATTGCGAGAAAGCCAGGGAGTTTGTGGCCACCGGGCATGTACCCCATGGCATCAGTAATGAGGTGAAGATGTAACTCAATCCAAGTCGTCCGGGCGCTGCTAAGCTCAGTTCATCTCCGCCATCCTGGCAGCCCAGGAGGTTCTATGATTCGTTCGATGCTGTACGCCACGGACCTCGGCCTGTATGCGCCTTATGTGATGCAGCATGCGCTGGCGTTGGCGCGGACGTTCAAGGCGGACTTGTACGTGATTCATGTGGTCGAGCCCATCGGGCTGTTCGCCGAATCGGTGCTGCAGAGCTACCTTGATGAGCAGGCCCTGAGTGAATGGCAGAGCCAGGGGCTGACCACGGTGATGGCGACGATCGAACAGCGGGTGCTGGACAGTTTTCGCGAGGAGTTGGGGGATGGGGAGCAGGACCTGAAGTTGATTCGTTCGGTACGGGTGATCCAGGGCGACCCGTGCGAGGTGATACTCGACCAACTGCGTAAACTTTCCGTGGATCTGTTGATCGTAGGCAGTCATAGCCATGCAACCGCAGCGGCTACTCCGTTGGGGCGCACCGCTGCACGGGTGCTGCAGTTGTCTACGGTGCCGGTTTACCTGGTGCCTTCGTTGCAACGTCGACGCAGTGATGACGTCTGATGGGTGAAAACGATAAAAAGTTCTAGATTTATCCATCGAACCTTTAATATAGTTATATACCGTCGCTGATACCCGTGGCGTCTATCTGCTTTGAGGGACACATATGAAGCTCCAACAACTGCGCTACATCTGGGAAGTGGCGCACCACGACCTCAACGTTTCCGCTACCGCTCAAAGCCTTTACACCTCGCAACCCGGTATCAGCAAGCAGATCCGCCTGCTCGAAGACGAGTTGGGCGTCGAAGTGTTCGCGCGCAGCGGCAAGCACCTCACCCGTGTCACGCCGGCCGGTGAGCGCATCATCACCACCGCTGGCGAGATCCTGCGCAAAGTCGAAAGCATCAAGCAGATCGCCCAGGAATTCTCCAACGAGAAGAAGGGCACGCTGTCCATCGCCACCACTCACACCCAGGCGCGTTATGCGTTGCCGCCGGTGATTCGCGATTTCATCAAGCAGTACCCTGACGTGGCCTTGCACATGCACCAGGGTTCGCCGATGCAGATCGCCGAGATGGCCGCTGATGGCACCGTCGATTTCGCCATTGCCACCGAAGCCCTGGAGCTGTTCGGTGACCTGGTGATGATGCCGTGCTACCGCTGGAACCGTTGCGTCGTCGTGCCTCAGGGTCACCCGTTGGCCAAGCTGCCGAAGCTGACCCTGGAAGCCCTGGCTGAATACCCGATCGTGACTTACGTGTTCGGCTTCACTGGCCGCTCCAAACTTGACGAAGCCTTCAGCCATCGCGGCCTGACGCCGAAAGTGGTGTTCACCGCCGCCGACGCCGACGTGATCAAGACTTACGTGCGCCTGGGCCTGGGCGTGGGGATCGTCGCCAAGATGGCGGTCGACACCGCACTCGACAAAGACCTGGTGGTGCTCGATGCCAGCGAGCTGTTCGAGTCCAGCGTGACCAAGATCGGCTTCCGTCGTGGCACGTTCCTGCGTGGCTTCATGTGCGATTTCATTGAGAAGTTTGCGCCGCACCTCACCCGTGAGGTCATGGCCAAGGCGATCCAGTGCCACAACAAGCAGGAGCTGGAAGAGCTGTTCGACGGCGTAGAACTACCGGTTCACTGACACTGTGGGGAGGGCGCAAACGCCCTCTCCAGAGTAAGCCCTACCCTAGGGTTATTTAGCCTCGGTAACCGTGAAATGTTGCCGAGCGCCCGCTACCAGAATCTCCACCTCATCCCCTTCGAACTTGCCCAGCAGGCTTTTGCCCAGCGGTGAGCGCGGGGTGATGACGGTCACCGGTTGCCCGACCACGTCCACTTTCAAGCCCGCCGCATCCGGCGCCAGGAACAACCATTGCTGGCGGCCATTCTCGTCTTCCAGACCCAGTAGCGCGCCGACCGCTATGCCCCGCTGATCATCGTAGGGGCGCAGTGCCATGGCCTGGCAGAGCGTCAACGCCTGCTTGATCTCCTCGACACGCTTGGCTTGCCCGGCCGCGAGGTAAGAGGCCTCCAGACCCAAGGTGTCGTACTTGTTTTCGGCGATATTTTCTTCGTGGGTCGCGGTTTCGTAGGCGGTCTGCGCGGCACGTTGGGCAATGTCGAGATCGACGCTGAGCTTTTCCAGGATCAGCTGGTGGACGGCGTGTTTATTCATGGTCATCAATCACAGAATTGCAGGACATTGGCACGTGTCTTTTCGTTGGGCGCGTTCTGGTCCTGTTGCAGCCAGAACTGGCATTTGGGGTTGGACAGGTTGCGCGCATTGTTGCGCGCCTGGTCCAGGCTTTGTTGCTGTTCCTGCTTCTGCAGGTTCTGCTGGTATTGCTCGAACATACGATTCGGCGGTTCCGGTGCCACCACCGCAGGCTTGCCCAATTGCTGCACCGCCTGGGCCACCGGCGCCAGGCTCTGCGGGAACAGGTAGCGCGAGGCCAGCCAAGTGGTCAGCACGATGGCGATAAACCCCAGCCATACGCCGAACGCGATAGAGACACTGAGCTTGAACAGCGACAACGAACGATCGGACATGATTGCCTCCTGGCGGGCATTTGCGGCGTGGCGGCGATTGTCGCACAGCCACTGTGCAGAATAATCGCGATCAAGCCTTCTGCATCCGTGCATTTATGCGGACAATCGAGCCTTTGAACGTTGGAGCCCGGGATGAGAGCCCGCTGGGATATTTTTTGCAGCGTCGTCGACAACTACGGCGACATCGGCGTGACCTGGCGCCTGGCCCGGCAATTGGTGGTGGAGCATGCCTGTGATGTGTGCTTGTGGGTCGACGACCTGCGCGCCTTCGAACGCATGTGCCCGGCCATTGATGTGCGGCAAGACCTGCAATGGCAGGAAGGCGTGCAAGTGCGCCATTGGCCGGCCGAATGGGTGGCGGCGCCCGCGGCGGATGTGGTGATCGCCGCGTTTGCCTGCCAGTTGCCACCTGAGTACATGGAAGCCATGTCGGCCCACGAGCGTGTGCCGTTGTGGATGAACCTGGATTACCTCAGTGCCGAAGAATGGGTGGTGGGCTGCCACAAGCTGCCGTCGGTGAAATTCAAGGGGGTGCAGAAGTTTTTCTTCTTCCCTGGGTTCAGGCCTGGCACCGGTGGCCTGCTGCGCGAGGCGGGATTGCTGGAGCAGCGTCAGGCGTTTCAGCAGGATGCCAGCGCGCAGCAACATTTCCTGCAAGCCTTGGGCGTGTCTCCTACAGCCGGAGCGCGGCTGATCTCGCTGTTTGCCTACGAAAATGCTGGGCTGGCCAGTTGGCTGGAGGTGTTATCGACGGACGGGCGTGCCACTCATCTGTTGGTTCCCGAGGGGCGCATTCTCGGCGATGTGCAGCGCTGGCTGGGCCTGGACCGGCTGGCAGCGGGGGATATCCACCAGCGCGGAGCACTGACGGTGCAGGTGATTGCGTTTGTCCGCCAAGAGCAATATGACCGGCTGTTGTGGTGCTGCGACTTCAACGCCGTGCGCGGCGAAGACTCGTTCGTGCGTGCCCAATGGGCCGGTCGGCCGCTGCTGTGGCACATCTATCGACAGGACGAAGACATCCATCTCGACAAGCTCGACGCGTTCCTCGAGCTGTACACCGCCGACTTATCACCGGACGCAAGGGCGGCGCTGATCGGGCTTTGGCAAGCCTGGAACACCGAGGCCGATATGGCCCAAGCGTGGAAAAGGCTGCTGGAACACTGGCCGGAGGTGAGCCTGCATGCTGAAACGTGGTGTCTGGAACAGGGCTTGCAGGCCGATCTTGCGACGGCGCTGGTGCAGTTTTATGAAAGTTGGATATGATACGCCACCTTGAATTTTGTAAATCCCATCCAAATTTCGGATATATGCAATGAAAACTGGTAAAGAACTGAAACCCGGTACAGTGATCCGTCTCGAAAACGACCCTTGGCTGGTTCAGAAAGCTGAGTTCACCAAGTCTGGTCGTAACAGCGCAATCATGAAGACCAAGCTGAAGAACCTGCTGACCGGTTACAAGACCGAGATCGTCTACAGCGCCGATGACAAACTGGACGACGTGATCCTCGACCGCAAAGAAGCGACCCTGTCCTTCATCAGCGGCGACACCTACACGTTCATGGACACCACCGACTACACCATGTACGAGCTGAACGCTGAAGATATCGAAGCCGTTCTGCCGTTCATCGAAGAAGGCATGGAAGACGTCTGCGAAGCTATTTTCTTCGAAGAGCGCCTGGTTTCCGTAGAGCTGCCGACCACCATCGTGCGTAAAGTGGCCTACACCGAAGGTTCCGCTCGCGGCGACACTTCGGGCAAGGTGATGAAGCCTGCCAAGCTGAGCAACGGTACCGAACTGCAAGTCGCCGATTTCATCGAAATCGACGACCTGATCGAGATCGACACCCGCGAAGGTGGCTCGTACAAAGGTCGCGCCAAGAAGTAATTCTGGCCCTGCCGATACGAAAAAAAGCCCGACCTTGAGTCGGGCTTTTTTGTGGGCGTTACCTTTTACTTCAAGTGTTGCTTCAGCTCGTCCGAGGCCTGGAGCAGGGCTGAACGTACGGCCGGCACCTGGCTGACGACGTTGAGCAAACCGTAGTCGTGGATCATGCCGTTGTAGCGCACAGCGGTCACCGGTACACCGGCCTGGTCGAGCTTGCGTGCATAGGCTTCGCCTTCATCGCGCAGCACGTCGGCTCCCGCCGTCTGAATCAGCGCGGGCGGCAAGCCCTTGAGCTGGTCAGGGGTGGCCCGCAGCGGCGAGGCGTAGAGCTCGGCGCGTTGCTTGGCGTCGGTGGTGTAGTTGTCCCAGAACCACTTCATCATGTTACGGGTGAGGAAGTGCCCTTCGGCGTATTGGTTGTAGGACGCGGTGTCGAAGTTGGCGTCAGTCACCGGCCACAGCAGCAGTTGGAACTTGATCGCCGGCGTGCCCTTGTCCTTGGCCATCAGGCTGACCACCGCCGCCATGTTGCCGCCGACACTGTTGCCTGCAACCGCCAGGCGCTTGCCGTCGACGTTGATCTCTTGGCCGTGCTCGGCCACCCATTTTGTCGCGCCGTAGGCCTGGTTGATCGCCACCGGATAATGCGCTTCCGGCGAAGGCGTGTAGTTGACGAACACCGCCACCGCCCCCGAACCCACCACCAAATCCCGTACCAGGCGTTCATGGGTCGGGTAGTCCCCGAGCACCCAGCCGCCGCCGTGGAAAAACATGAACACAGGCAATGTGCCCTTGACCCCGGCCGGACGCACGATGGTCAGGTCCAGCGGCTTGCCATCGACCTGGATGGTCTTCTGGCTCACATCCGCCTTGGGCAAGGTCAGCTTCACGCCGGCCTGGGCGCCGGTCAGTACGGCACGAGCGTCCTTGGGCGTCAGCTGTTCGATCGGTTTGCCGGTGCCTGCGTTCAACACATCCAGGAACGCCTGGGTGGTGTGCTCGACCTCACCGGTCGCAGCAAAGGCGTGGGTGATGGACAGGGCGAGCAGGGTGCCGGCGAGCGCTTTACCAATGGTGTTCATGTTCTTCTCCAGGGGCGGCCAAGGTCATTTAGACGGTGACGTGCAGGCGTACATCGACGTTGCCACGGGTGGCGTTGGAGTACGGGCAGACTTGGTGAGCGGCGTCGACCAGGCTTTGCGCGTCGTCCTGGGCCAGGCCCGGCAGGCTGATGTGCAGGTCGATATCCAGACCGAAACCACCGGTGATCTGGCCAATGCCGACGTGGGCAGTGATCGAGGCGTCATCCGGGATTTTGCGTTTGGTCTGGCTGGCGACAAATTTCAGGGCGCCGATAAAGCACGCCGAGTAGCCGGCAGCGAACAGTTGTTCAGGGTTGGTGGCCTGGCCACCGGCACCACCCAGTTCTTTGGGGGTGGAGAGTTTGACATCGAGGATGTTGTCGCTGGAAACAGCACGACCGTCACGGCCGCCGGTGGCGGTAGCGACTGCGGTATAGAGCGTTTGCATAGTGTTTTCCTCTTTGTGTGTAGCGCAAAACATTTGCGCGCTAAGTAGTTGGTGAGGTGAATGTATAGCGCTAATGTTTAGTGCGCAAGATAAATTTATAAAATATTTTCGTGCATCAGAAACTAATGTGGGAGGGGGCTTGCCCCCGATGACGGTCGCTCAGTCAACATCGCTGTCGACAGACATTCCGCTATCGGGGGCAAGCCCCCTCCCACATTGCATGGTTTTGCTGTTCTAAATTGCGTTCTGCAGATTGCTGCGCAGTGCAATCAAATCAGCTTGCAGCTTGCGCAGTTGCTCCAGCGCCAGGCCGCTGGCGCCAAGTATGCACTGCGGAATGCCCATGGCCTTGTCCTGCAGGGCCCGGCCGGCGTCGGTCAACTCTACGACGACCACCCGTTCATCTTCGCGACTGCGGGTACGGCTGAGCAGGCCTTCAGCTTCCAGGCGCTTGAGCAGGGGGGTGAGCGAGCCCGGATCGGTCAGCAGGCGGCTGCTGATTTCGCCGACGGTCAGCCCATCCTCTTCCCACAGCACCATCATGGCCAGGTATTGCGGGTAGGTGAGGCCAAGGGCTTGCAGCAGTGGCTTGTAGACCTTGGTCATCAGCAGCGAAGTGGAGTGCAGGGCAAAACACAGCTGGTTGTCCAGCATCAGTGATTCGCAGGGATCAGGGTTTTTGCTCATGGTGGTACCTCGAAAAGCGTGTCTACGCTGGAATCTAGCGGGCAAATCTTTAATGCGCCAGATAATTCTGTTCGAGCGCTCAGACCAAGCCACTTTGCAGTGCCAGGTCCCAGGGCGGCACCGGGCTGAAACGGGTTTTCAGGTATTCCAGCAACAGCCGGCTGCGCGCATTGGGTTGTTGTTCCAGGCGCAGCGCATAGATCCCGGTGGTCTCCGGACTGGGCAGGCCGTTTTCGCAAAACAGCGGTAGCAGTTCGCCACGCACCAGGTACTCACTGGCCAGCCACGTCGGCAGGTGGGCGATACCCAGCCCGGCCAGAGCGCCGGACAGCAAGGCTTCGGCGTTATTGGCGCTCATGCGGATGCGTTGCGGGCGATAAGTTGCGCGGCGTCCGTCCAGTTCGAAGCGCCAAGCGAACATCGGCGCCAGGCCGTCCCAGTCGAGCCCGTCGTGCTCGCCCAGCTCCCGAGGATGAAGTGGCGTGCCACGGTTTTTCAGATACGCCGGGCTGGCACAGGCGATGCGCACGATGCTGGCCAAGGGCGTGGCGATCAACCGGGTGTCGACGATATGCCCGGCGCGCAACACCAGGTCCACCTTGCCCAGGTGCGCGCCCTGCATGTCCACAAAGCTGTCGATCAAATGCAAGTGCACATCCAGGCCTGGGTACACGTTGAGGAAGTCCGCAATCACCGGCGCCAGGTGCCGCCGCCCAAACGCTGCGGGCGCGTCCACCCGAATCAGGCCCTCCGGCGCATGGCTCAGGGACACCGCCTCAGCCCGCGCCAGCTGCAACTCGCTGACAATCCGGCGCGCCCGTTCGGCAAACGCCAAGCCTGCCGGGGTCGGCACCACCGCGTGGGTGCTGCGCTGGAACAGGCGGCTGCCCACCGAGCTTTCCAGGCTGTCGATACGCCGCGCCACGGCCGAGGGTGTCAGCGGATGGCGGCGCGCGGCGGCGGAAAAACTGCCGGTCTCCAATACATCAAGGAACAGGCCCAGTTGATCGGTGAGGGTATTGGGGTTCATCGAAAAGCCGCTTATGCGAGATTGGCACAGCCATTGTGCGTTGCTGTGCGTTTCCACGCTAGAGCCGACTGCGTAGCATGCAAGGCCTGGGATTGCGGAGTAACAAACGGTGGTGGATTTAGTGATGTACCTGGTCTTGGGCGCGGCCCTGGGCACGGTGGGCGGTCTATTTGGGATTGGCGGCGGGCTGATAGCAATCCCGGTGCTGGGCGTGCTGTTCGGCCTGGATCAGCAGTTGGCCCAAGGCACAGCGCTGGTGATGGTGGTGCCCAACGTGATGCTGGCGCTGTGGCGCTATCACCAACGCAACCGCATTGAGCTGCGCCATGCGCTGCCGTTGGGCGTCATGGGATTCACCTTTGCCTGGCTGGGTTCGATCTGGGCGGTGGGCCTGGACGCGGGGGCCATGCGCATTGGCTTTATCGCTTTCCTGCTGACGCTTTCAGCCTACAACCTGCTGCGCATGTTCACCCGCAACGCGCCGCCGACCGCGCAGATGCGTTACTCCTGGCCATGGCTTGGGGTGCTGGGTGCCGCCTCCGGCTCCATGGGCGGTTTGTTCGGTGTGGGTGGTGCGGTGGTCGCCACGCCAGTGCTGACCAGTCTGTTCGGCACCACCCAGGTGGTTGCCCAAGGCTTGTCCCTGGCGTTGGCATTGCCCAGCACCGGCGTGACACTGGTGACTTACGCCTGGCACCAGGAAGTGGACTGGATGATCGGCGTACCGTTGGCCGTCGGCGGGTTGCTCAGTATCAGTTGGGGCGTGAAGGTCGCCCATGCACTGCCGGAGCGCATATTGCGCGGTCTGTTCTGCGGCTTCCTGGTGGTGTGCGCAGTGATGCTGACCTTTAAAGTCTGAAGCCTTCGAGGATGTACTCCGCCAAGCATTCGGTGATGGGGGAGGTCATTGCCGGGTTGCGTAGCAAGCGCAGATTCATCGACGGCAGCGGCGGAAAACCTTCTTCGCTGCCGAGTACGCGCAGGTCTTCCGTCACCAGGCTTTCCATGCTGACCATCACGGCCAGTCCGGCGCTCACCACGGCCTGAATCGCCGCCACGTTAGAGCTGTGGTAGGCCAGCCGGTAATCGCGCCCGGCGGCGTCCAGCGCTGCCCGGGTCCATTGGGTGCAGAAACTGTCGACCCCGGAAATCGCCAGTGGCAGCGCGTCGTGCTCGTCCACGCAGAAGCACGGGGCGGCCACCCACACCATGCGTTCGGTACGCAACAGCTCGCCGACTTCATTGCCGGGCTCGCGGCTGATGACCGTCAGGGCCAGGTCGCGACGTTGCATCAGCACCGTCGACGCCTCGCAGTGCATCTCGATCTGGATGAGTGGATACGCCTTGGAAAACCGTTTGAGAATCCCCGGCAGGAAACGCATCACGTAGTCATCCGGCGTACCGATACGCACCAGTCCCACCATGTGCGGTTCGCGCAGGGTGTTGAACACTTCGCTGTGCAGTTTCAGGATGCGCCGCGCGTACCCCAGCAATACCTGGCCTTCGGGCGTCAGCCGCACCTGGCGACCGTCCCGCTCGAACAGCTTGCGCTGCAACACGTCTTCTTCCAGGCGCTTCATCTGCATACTCACCGCCGACTGCGTACGGTTGACCAGTTCGCCGGCGCGGGTGAAACCGCCCTGGTCGGCGATGGCGACGAAGGTGCGCAGCACTTCAGTGTCGATGCTCGGGTAGCCGGACAATTGATCAATCTCCGAGATGTATTACATAAGAAACATTCGTTGGATTGATCTTAAACCCAGGCACACACTCGCGCCATCCCCACTGGAGGGCGAGAAGATGAAAGGTCAACGAGGGTTTGTATTGATGGCGAAGCGTCCGTTTTCCGGGCTTTTTCAGAAGGTGGCCCGTTGGCAGGCGCTGCATGAGGAGCGCCAGGTGCTGGCGAACTTGAGCGATGATGCACTCAAGGACATCGGCCTCAATCGCGGCGACGTCGAGCAGGACCGCCACCTGCATTTCTGGCAAGACCCGCTGCGCAAATGATCGCGGATGCAGTAGGGTGGTCGGCGCGCCCACACGGAGAACCCCATGCCCGCCGACCTGTCGTTTTCACTCAAGCAAGCTCGACGCATGGCGCTGGCGGCCCAGGGTTTTTCCGGGCGCCAGGCGCCTGCACTGATCAAGGCTGCGCACCTCAACCGCATGATCGAGCGCCTGGGCGTCTTGCAGATTGATTCGGTCAATGCCGTGGTGCGCTCCCATTACTTGCCGCTGTTTTCCCGTCTGGGCAACTACTCCCCGCTGATACTTGAACAAGCCGCTTGGAGCCAGGGGCGGCGGCGCTCGCTGTTCGAATACTGGGGGCATGAGGCGTCGCTGTTGCCGATGGCGCTGTACCCGCTGATGCGCTGGCGCATGGAGCGGGCCAAGCAGGGCCAGGGCATTTATTCGCAAATGGCGCGCTTCGGGCGTGAGCAGCAGGCCACGATTCAGCGTGTGTTGCAGACCGTCGAGGAGCAGGGCGCATTGGGGGCCGGCAGCTTGTCGACCCGAGAGGAACGCGCCGGCCCGTGGTGGGACTGGAGCGACGAGAAACATGCGCTGGAATGGCTGTTTGCCGCAGGCTTGGTCACGGTGGCCGGTCGCCGTGGGTTTGAGCGGCTCTATGATTTGCCGGAGCGGGTCATTCCCGGCGATATCCTGCAAACCACGGTCACTGAAGCTGAGGCCCTGCGCGGCTTGCTGTTGCACAGTGCTACTGCGCTGGGCGTGGGGACCGAGAAGGACCTGCGCGATTACTTCCGTCTCGACCCCGCCGACAGCCGCAATCGCCTGGCCGAATTGGTCGAGGATGGCCAGCTGCAGGTGTGCCAGGTACAAGGCTGGAAACAACCGGCTTACTGCCTGCCCGAGCCCAAAGTGCCGCGCAAGGTGTCGGCCAGCGCCTTGCTGTCGCCGTTCGATTCGCTGGTGTGGGAGCGTGCGCGTACCGAGCGTTTGTTCGATTTCCGTTACCGCCTGGAGATCTACACCCCGCAAGACAAGCGGGTGTACGGCTACTACGTGCTGCCGTTTCTGCACAATGAACGCATCGCCGCACGCATTGATTTACGCGCCGAACGCGCCAGTGGGCGCCTGGCCGTGCATGCGGTGCATGAGGAAGAGCCGGGGTTGGATGAGGAGGGCATGTTGGCGCTGGCGCAGAACCTTCGGCAAATGGCCGACTGGCTGGGGCTGGAACAGGTGCAGCTCAATTGCCAAAGGCCGAGTGCCGACCGGTTGCGGGTAGCGATGATCAGCATGGGTGGTGTGCTTTAGCGCCTCATCGGGAGTAAGCCGAATCGTCGCACTGCCCCTCCTACACTTGAATGTATTCACATATCAATGTGGGAGGGGCGGTGCGACGATTCGACTTGCCCCCGATGAGGCCCTGAAGGCAACTAAAAATCTCAGCGCTTCACCTGTTTCAACGTCTCGGCAATCAAAAACGCCAATTCCAGCGACTGATCGGCATTCATCCGTGGGTCGCAGTGGGTGTGATAGCGGTCCGACAAACCGTCCTCGGTGATCGGCCGCGCGCCGCCGATGCATTCGGTGACGTTCTGCCCGGTCATCTCGATGTGAATCCCGCCGGCATAGCTGCCTTCGGCCTGGTGCACCTGGAAGAACTCCTTCACCTCGCCCAGGATCTGCGCAAAGTCGCGGGTCTTGTAGCCGCTGCTGGCCTTGATGGTGTTGCCGTGCATCGGGTCCGAGCTCCACAGCACTTGCTTACCTTCGCGCTGCACCGCGCGAATCAGGTTGGGCAGGTGGTCGCCGACCTTGCCTGCGCCCATTCGCGCGATCAGGTTCAGGCGGCCGGGGTCGTTGTCCGGGTTGAGGATGTCGATCAGCCGGATCAGGTCATCCGGGTTCATGCTCGGGCCGACCTTGACCCCGATCGGGTTGTTCACCCCACGCAGGAACTCGACGTGGGCACCGTCCAGTTGGCGTGTGCGGTCGCCGATCCACAGCATGTGGGCCGAGCAGTCGTAGTAGTCGTTGGTCAGGCTGTCACGGCGCACGAAGGCTTGCTCGTAGTTGAGCAGCAGCGCTTCGTGGGCGGTGAAAAAGCTGGTTTCGCGCAGTTGCGGCGAACTGTCCATGCCGCAGGCGCGCATGAACGCCAGGGTTTCGTCGATGCGGTCGGCCAGTTGGCTGTACTTTTCGGCCAGCGCGGAGTTGGCGATGAAGTCCAGGTTCCACTTGTGCACCTGGTGCAGGTCGGCGAAGCCGCCCTGGGCAAAGGCGCGCAGCAGGTTCAGGGTGGCGGTGGACTGGTGGTAGGACTGCAATAGGCGGTCCGGGTCCGGCACACGGCTTTTTTCGTCGAAGCCGATACCGTTGACGATGTCGCCACGGTAGGCGGGCAGGGTGATGCCGTCGATGGTTTCATCGTTGGCCGAACGCGGCTTGGCGAACTGGCCGGCCATGCGTCCCACTTTGACCACCGGGCAACCGGCCGCGAAGGTCATCACAATGGCCATCTGCAGCAGCACCTTGAAGGTGTCGCGGATTTTTGCGGCGGAGAACTCGGCAAAACTCTCGGCGCAGTCACCCCCTTGCAACAGGAACGCGCGACCCTGGGTGACCTCGGCAAACTGGCGGCGCAACTCGCGGGCTTCCCCGGCGAACACCAGCGGCGGGTAGCTGGCCAGGCTTTGCTCCACGTGCAGCAAGTGCGCAGCGTCCGGGTACTGGGGTTGTTGCTGGATTGGCAGGGCGCGCCAGCTGTCGGGGCTCCAGGGTTGGCTCATCATGAACTCGATTGGGTGGTTGACGGTCGGGTGCCAATGTTATCAGCAATTAGTGCGTGACCTGTTGCCGCCGGTTCGCCGACAATCGCGCCTTTGCCGTGTAGCAAACCCGTTAGGAGTAGTGATGACCGAGGAGCGTGTCGAGCGCCTGCTGGCTGAAGTCCATGATGATTTCGGCATGATCCGTGTGCTCGAAGTGGCCGATTACCGTTTTCTCGAGTTTGGCGACGCCATCGAGCAAAGCTGCGTGTTCACTGCCGACCCAAGCTGGCTGGAGTACGACTACACCCGCGCGATGCTGATTGGTGCGCTGTGCCATGAGCAGCCGGAAAGCGCGCTGTTCCTTGGCCTGGGCGCCGGCACGCTGACCCAGGCGTGCCTGAAGTTCCTGCCGCTGGACGATGTGGAAGCCATCGAACTGCGCCCCGATGTGCCGCGCCTGGCCATCGAGTATCTGGGGCTGGATGATGACCCGCGTTTGTACATCCGCGTCGGCGACGCGCTGGAGTTACTCGACAGCGCCGAATCGGCCGACCTGATTTTCGTCGACCTTTATACCGATGTCGGCCCCGGCGTCGGGCACCTGGCGTGGACGTTCCTGGAGAACTGCCAGAAGAAACTCAACCCCGGCGGCTGGCTGGTGATCAACCAGTGGGCGACCGACGATGGCAAGCCGCTGGGCGCAGCGTTGTTGCGTGGCTTGTACCACCGCCATTATTGGGAACTGCCGGTGAAGGAGGGCAATGTGATTCTGTTGGTGCCGTCCGAGCTGGACCAAGAACTGGACAGGGGGGCGCTCTCGGACCGTGCCGAAGCGTTGGCGCCGCGGTTGGGGTACTCGTTGCAGCCGTTGATCAAGGCGATTCGGCCGGCAACTTAGTTGTCTGCACCGACGCCATCGGGGGCAAGCCCCCTCCCACATTCGACCGCATTCCAAACTGTGGGAGGGGGCTTGCCCCCGATGAGGCCATCACTGCCTGAACTCAAATGCCCTTGAACACCCCCGGCCGCTTCTCGACCATCGCCCGCACGCCTTCCTTGGCATCCTCGCTGTTGAGCAGTTTATCCACCATCGGCGGCAACGCGGCTGCCGCCACGGTTTCACCTTCCATGCGCGCCAACCGGGCCGACATCAACGTGGCCTGCACACCCAGTGGCGCCTGACGGGCGATGCGGTGGGCCAATTCGACGGCGCGCGGCAGCAGGTCTTCGCTGGCCATCACTTCCTGCACCAAACCCAGGCGCAGCGCGTCATGGGCGTCGAACTCATCGCCGGTGAGCAGCCAGCGCATCGCGTTGCCCCAGCCGGCGACCTGATGAAAGCGCAACGTCGCGCCGCCGAACGGAAAGATGCCACGCTGAACTTCCATCTGCGCAAAGCGCGTGTTGCTCGCGCAAAGATTGATATCCGCCGCCAGCATCAACTCGATACCGATCGTCAGGCAGTAGCCTTGGGCCGCGACGATTACCGGTTTGCTCACGCGCGGCCCGGCAAACACGCCCCAGGGATCACACCCACCCAGCGGCGGTTGCCAGCCACCGGCCATCACGCCGCTGACATTGGCCAGGTCCAGTCCGGCCGTGAAGTGATCGCCGTGGGCAAACACCACCGCCACCCGCGCGTCGTCATTTCGATCAAATTCGCCATACGCCAGGCTCAGCTCATTGAGCAGGTCCAAGTCGAAAGCGTTGCGTTTGGCCACCCGGTCCAGGCCCAGCAACAGGACATGGCCCTGGAGTTCTCGGCTGACGCGGCTGCTGCTGGCTGGATTCATCGGGGGTGCCCTCGGGCGCGGGGAAGGGTTTCAGACCAAAGGGCCTGAAAGGTCGGGTGAACCGTTTAAGCGTTATGACCAGCAGGGCCGGGCCTTTGAAAAATAGACCCTGCCGGTGTTCTCTGCAAAGGCTGTGACGCAGCTCGGTTTATCAATGCTTTGCGATAAAAAAAGCTCCCTTTTTCAGCTATTTCCGGTATAGTGCGCGCCGGCCTTTAACCGGGCCGCGTTTAGGTAGCGCAATTCCCCGAAGTCAGCTTCGGCTGCACGTCCGCACAGCGGACTCTCCCTTGACGAATCTTTTTCATTCATTCGTTTTCGCAAATCCCCGCCGACAAAGCAGCCAGGGCGACTCTTGAGTCTCAACACGGCATGCGCAGCTTTGGAGCATGGGTCTTTGCGGATGCACTTAGAGGCAGACCCATGACCCAGGAAACCGGCGGCTTCGCCGCTTTTAATCTTAACCCGAACATTCTCGCTGCCGTCATCGCGACCGGCTACGAAGAACCTTCGGCGATTCAGCAGCAATCGATCCCGATCATCATGGCCGGCCAGGACATGATTGGCCAGGCGCAAACCGGTACCGGTAAAACCGCCGCGTTCGCCCTGCCTATCCTGCATTGCATCGATCCTGCCAAGCGCGAACCGCAAGCCCTGATCCTGGCGCCAACCCGTGAGTTGGCGCTGCAAGTAGCAACCGCTTTTGAAACCTACGCCAAGCAAATGCCAGGCGTAACCGTTGTGGCCGTTTACGGCGGCGCGCCTATGGGCCCACAACTCAAAGCTATCCGTAACGGCGCACAGATCGTTGTCGCCACCCCGGGCCGTCTGTGCGACCACCTGCGTCGTGACGAGAAAGTCTTGTCGACCGTGAACCACCTGGTTCTCGACGAAGCTGACGAAATGTTGAAGCTGGGCTTCATGGATGACCTGGAAGTCATCTTCAAGGCACTGCCACCGACCCGTCAGACCGTACTGTTCTCGGCCACCCTGCCACAGTCGATCCGTGCCATTGCCGAACGCCACCTGCGCGATCCGCAACACGTGAAGATCCAGACCAAGACTCAGACCGTTACCGCGATCGAACAGGCTCACCTGTTGGTTCACGCTGACCAGAAGACCTCGGCTGTATTGAGCCTGCTGGAAGTCGAAGACTTCGACGCCCTGATCATGTTCGTGCGTACCAAGCAAGCGACCCTGGACCTGGCCAGTGCCCTGGAAGCGAAAGGCTATAAAGCCGCTGCGCTGAACGGTGACATCGCCCAGAACCAACGTGAGCGCGTGATCGACTCCCTCAAGGATGGCCGTCTGGACATCGTTGTGGCGACCGACGTTGCCGCCCGTGGTCTCGACGTTCCACGTATCACCCACGTGTTCAACGTTGACATGCCGTACGACCCAGAGTCCTACGTTCACCGTATCGGCCGTACCGGCCGTGCCGGTCGCGAAGGCCGTGCACTGCTGCTGGTGACTCCACGTGAGCGCCGCATGCTGCAAGTGATCGAGCGTGTAACCGGCCAGAAAGTTGCCGAAGTCCGCCTGCCGGATGCCCAGGCAGTCCTGGATGCTCGCATCAAGAAACTGACCAACAGCCTGGCGCCACTGGTGGCTGACGCTGAATCGACCCACGGCGACCTGCTGGACCGCCTGACCGCCGATATCGGTTGCACCCCGCGTGCCCTGGCTGCAGCTCTGCTGCGCAAAGCCACCAACGGTCAGGCCCTGACCCTGGCAGCCATCGAGAAAGAACGTCCACTGGTTCCGAACAACGCGCCACGCGGTGATCGTCCAGAGCGTACCGGCGACCGTCCGGACCGTGGTGACCGTGAGCGTCGCGCTCCGGTGCCACTGGCTGAAGGCCGTGCTCGCTGCCGTACCGCGCTGGGCGCGCGTGATGGCATCGCTGCCAAGAACCTGCTGGGCGCTATCCTCAACGAGGGTGGCCTGGCACGTGAAGCCATCGGTCGCATCCAGGTGCGTGACAGCTTCTCCCTGGTGGAGCTGCCGGAAGACGGTCTGGAAAAACTGCTGACCAAGCTGAAAGACACCCGCGTTGCCGGTAAGCAGCTGAAGCTGCGTCGCTACCGCGAAGATTGATCCGCCCTTGGGCTGATTGATCGAACATAAAAAATCCCCGACTGGTTCGGGGATTTTTTTTGCCTGGCATTTCTGGATCAGCACTCGGTCAACGGTGGGAGCAAGCCCCACAGTTCGATTTCCATCAGCCGAAACGGTAGATGTCCATCCCCAGCGCGCCCAGCGTGAAGCCCTGGTGCGCCACGCTGAAATCGCCACCGGCGCCCCGCGCAAAATACAGCGGCAGCAGGTGCTCATCGCTGGGATGACTGCGCACCGCATGGGGCGCCTGTCGGCGATAGTCATGCAATGCAGCCTCATCATTGGCGGCCAGCTTATCCACCACCCAGTCACGGAAGTCCCGTGCCCACGGCTCAATGCTTTCGGCCCCCGCGTGCCAGTCCAGTTCGCCCAGGTTATGGGTGATGCTGCCCGAGCCGATCAACAACACGCCTTGCTCACGCAGACTGCTCAAGGCATGCCCGACGCGTGTCTGCAGGGCAGGGCCCATACGGCTGGGCAGGGACACCTGCACCACCGGAATGTCAGCCGCCGGGTACATCAGCGACAGTGGCACCCAGGTGCCGTGGTCAAACGGGCGGCGCTCGTCTATGCGTGCATTCAGGCCATCGGTGTGCAGCAGTTGGACAATCTCGCTGGCCAGTTGCGGATCGCCCGGCGCCGGGTACTGCACCGCAAACAGTTCGCGAGGGAAGCCGCCGAAGTCATGCCAGGTTTCGGGCGCGGGGCTGCCGCTGACCAGCAGTTCATGGCTCTCCCAGTGTGCCGACACCACCACGATCGCCTTGGGCCGTGGCAGCTCGGCAGCCAGACGCTGCAATGCCGGGCCGCTGGCGCCGGGTTGCAGGGCAAGCATGGGCGAACCGTGCGAGATAAACAGGCTGGGGAGCATAAGTGGGGTCCTGAGCGTTAACATGGGCCCATCTTCAATCAGATCATTGATCTAAATCTAATATAAGTTTTAGTGCCTTTTGATCGAATTTCCGGGGGGATCCATGGAGCCTAAATTTTGGCAAGAGCGCTGGGCGCGCAATCAGATCGGCTTTCACTTGCCCGAGGTCAATCCGTACCTGCTGCGGCATTGGTCGCATCTGTCCCTGGCCGATGACGCCAAAGTGCTTGTGCCGCTGTGTGGCAAAAGCCTGGACCTGATGTGGCTGGCCAGTCATGGGTTGCGCGTCATGGGCGTGGAACTGTCGGAGCAGGCCGTCGAAACGTTTTTCAGCGAGCAGAGCCTGACGCCACACATCACCCGGCGCGGTGCCTTCACGGTCTACCAGGCGGATTTGCTTGAGGTGTGGTGCGGCGATTTCTTCGCCCTGGGCGCCGAGGATCTGGCCGACTGCACCGCGCTATATGATCGCGCTGCATTGATCGCCTTGCCGCCGCTGATGCGTGCGCAATACGCCGAACATCTGAACACTTTGCTGCGCCCAGGGTGTCAGGGGCTGTTGGTCACCCTTGATTATGACCAGACCCAAAAGGCCGGGCCGCCGTTTGCGGTGACGGATGACGAAGTAGCGGTGCTGTTTGGTTTGAAATGGACCTTGGAGGTGTTGGAGGCGCGAGACATCCTGGGCGAGAGTTGGAAGTTTGTGCAGGATGGCGTTACGCGGCTTGATGAGCGTGTCTATCGGCTGGTTATGCGTTGACCGGGGCAGTTCGTGCGCGGCGCTGGACCTGTGGCGAGGGAGCTTGCTCCCGCCGGCGGCCTGACAGCCGAGCGCCATCTAACGGTTAGACTGCGATCCAAATGTGGAAGGGGGCTTGCCCCCGATAGCGGTGTGTCAGTCGATTCATCAGGTGACTGATTCAGCGCCATCGAGGCATCGGTATCTACACCACCCTGGGTATGGTGCTGGACCTGTGGCGAGGGAGCTTGCTCCCGCTGACAGCCGACCACCATCTAACGGTTAGGCCGCGATCCAAATGTGGGAGGGGGCTTGCCCCCGATAGCGGTGTGTCAGTCGATTCATCAGGTGACTGATTCAGCGCCATCGGGGCCTTGGTATCTACACCACCCTGGGTATGGCGCTGGACCTGTGGCGAGGGAGCTTGCTCCCGCCGGCTGCCTGACAGCCGACCACCATCTAACGGTTAGACCGCGATCCAAATGTGGGAGGGGGCTTGCCCCCGATAGCGGTGTGTCAGTCGATTCATCAGGTGACTGATTCAGCGCCATTGGGGCCTCGGTATCTACAGCACTCTGGGTATGGCGCTGAACCTGTGGCGAGGGAGCTTGCTCCCGCCGGCTGCCTGACAGCCGACCACCATCTAACGGTTAGGCCGCGATCCAAATGTGGGAGGGGGCTTGCCCCCGATAGCAGCGTGTCAGTCGATTAATCAGGTGACTGATTCAGCGCCATCGGGGCTTGGGCATCTACACAATTCTGGGTATGGCGCTGGACCTGTGGCGAGGGAGCTTGCTCCCGTGGCGGCCTGACAGCTGACCTGGATGTTGGATCAGACAGGGTACATATCCGTTATTTAGGTAACGGCGGCTTATGGTTCCGCTCTTACAGCGGGTCACTTTTGGAAGAGCGCCAAAAGTAACCAAAAACGCTTCGCCCCAACACTCGGCACCTCGCTCACGCTCGGTGTGCCCGTAATCCGACAGGTATTTGGGGGGCCGCCGCCACGCGCCATCCATGGCGCGGGGCGGCTAAACCGGCATCCCTGCCGGTTTACCCCCCAAATCCCTGTCGAATTCCGGCCAGCGTGTTTGACGGGGCGCCTGAGATCAAAAGCGAGATCAAGATCAAGAGCGGCTCGCTTCGCATCGTGGTTAGAGTGTTGGTTGCTGCAAAATTGTGTGGATACCTATGGCCATTGCGGGTAAGCCCGATTTCCACATTTGCCCGCTTACGCCTGTGGGAGCCGGGCTTGCCCGCGATGACGATAGAAGCGCCCACAAAAAAGGGGCGATCTGATCGCCCCTTCTTGTGTCACCTTGCCATCAGCCCCGACGGCGCAGTGCGTCGATACGCTCTTCCAACGGTGGGTGGCTCATGAACAGGCGAGCCATGCCCTGTTTGATGCCGCCGTTGATGCCGAAGGCGGTCAGGCTGTCCGGCATATGCACCGGCAGGCCCTGTTCGGAGCGCAGGTGTTGCAGTGCTGCGATCATCGCCCCGGTACCCGCCAGGCGGGCCCCGGCTTCGTCTGCGCGGAATTCCCGTTTGCGCGAGAACCACATGGTGATCGCGCTGGCCAGGAAGCCCAGCACCACTTCGGCGAAGATGGTCGCCACGAAGTAGGCAATGCCCCGGCCGCCTTCGTTCTTGAAGATCACCTTGTCGACGAAGTTGCCGATGATCCGCGCGAAAAACATCACGAAGGTGTTCACCACGCCCTGGACCAGTGCCAAGGTGACCATGTCACCGTTGGCGACGTGGCCGATTTCGTGGGCCAGCACGGCTTTCACTTCATCGTACGAGAAGCGTTCCAGCATGCCCTGGCTGACCGCAACAAGTGCGTCGTTCTTGTTCCAGCCGGTGGCAAAGGCGTTGGCTTCATAAGCCGGGAAAATCCCGACCTCGGGCATCTTGATCCCCGCCTCGCGGGACAACTGCTCGACGGTTTGCAGCAACCATTGTTCGTGCCGGGTACGTGGCTGGGTGATGACCTGGGTGCTGGTGCTCATCTTCGCCATCCACTTGGAGATGAACAGCGAGAACAACGAGCCGGCGAAACCAAAGACCGCACAGAAAACCAGCAGCTGATTGAGGTTCAGGTCAACCCCGTTGGCCGCCATGAACCCGTTGAAGCCGAAAAGGCTCAAGGTGATGCTGGCAATCAGCACGACCGCAAGGTTAGTGGCCAAGAACAGCAGGATGCGCATCATGGTTGTAGAGTTCTCCTCAGGCTTAATATGTCGCGTACTGCGGGGTATATAAGGTGCGGCATGGGGTGATTCAACCGAGCGACTATTTCAAACTGTGTCCTACAGTCAGAACGTAGAGCCTTGAAGGGATTTTCCGAGAGGGAAAAGGCCCCTTGATCGGTTCGTCGGTGCCTTGCAGCCCTGTAATTATAGGGGGCGGGTGGCTTTTGCGAGTCCCGCGAAGTGTTGGAGCGAGGAAAGGGCAGAGAAGTGTTGCCAGATACTCGCTGTACGACCGACTGTCGGTCGCACAGCGCCGTTTCCATTACTGGCGATAGGACTTGAGGAAGTTGCCGATGCGACCAATGGCCATGTCCAGGTCATCCACACGCGGCAAGGTCACCACGCGGAAGTGGTCCGGCCACGGCCAGTTGAACGCGGTGCCTTGCACCACCAGCAGTTTTTCCGACAGCAGCAGGTCGAGCACGAACTTCTCGTCGTTGAGGATCGGGCAGACCTTCGGGTCGATCCGCGGGAAGGCATACAGCGCCCCCATGGGCTTCACGCAGCTCACGCCCGGGATCGCATTGAGCAGCTCCCACGTACGGTTGCGCTGTTCCAGCAGGCGGCCCTGGGGCAGGATCAGGTCATTGATGCTCTGGTAGCCGCCGAGGGCGGTCTGGATCGCATGTTGGCTCGGCACGTTGGCGCACAGGCGCATGTTGGCCAGCATGTCGATGCCTTCGATGTAGCTCTGGGCGTTGTGCTTGGGCCCGGAAATGGCGATCCAGCCGGAGCGAAAGCCCGCCACGCGGTAGGACTTCGACAGGCCGTTGAAGGTCAGGCACAGCAGGTCCGGCGCCAGGGAACCGGTGCAGATATGCACCGCATCGTCGTAGAGGATCTTGTCGTAGATCTCGTCGGAGAACACCACCAGGTTGTGCTGGCGTGCCAGCTCGAGCATGCCCAGCAACACTTCCTTGGAGTACACCGCGCCTGTGGGGTTGTTCGGGTTGATGATCACCAGGGCTTTGGTATTCGGGGTGATCTTGGCCTTGATGTCGGCCAGGTCCGGGAACCAGTCGGCGCCTTCGTCACACAGGTAGTGCACCGGGTGGCCACCGGCCAGGGTCACGGCGGCGGTCCACAGCGGGTAGTCCGGCGCGGGTACCAGGACTTCGTCGCCATTGTTGAGCAGTGCCTGCATGGACATCACGATCAGCTCGGACACACCATTGCCCAGGTAGATGTCTTCGATACCGACACCTTCGACCTGCTTCTGCTGGTAGTACTGCATCACCGCCTTGCGCGCGCTGAACAGGCCCTTGGAGTCACTGTAGCCCTGGGCGGTGGGCAGGTTGCGGATCACGTCCTGGAGGATTTCGTCCGGCGCTTCGAAACCAAAGGGCGCCGGGTTGCCGATGTTCAGCTTGAGGATGCGATGGCCTTCCTCTTCCAGGCGCTTGGCGTGCTTGAGCACTGGGCCGCGAATGTCGTAGCAGACGTTGGCGAGCTTGTTCGATTTGCTGACCTGCATGGCGATGTGATCCTGAAAATGAACGATCCAGACGGTGTGGGCACTACCGTACGTTGAATCCTGCGCAGGCCGCACCCATAAATACGTTTGAATGCCGGTAGCGCGGGTGCCAGACTGGCGTTTTGAAGAGGCGCAATCATACGTGCCGCCTGATCTATGGAAAAGATACAGATCAGGGTTTTTCAATTGCCGAGGTGTACCGATGGAAAAGCTGCAGAAAACCGTTGATGAATGGAAGGCAATGCTCGACCCAGAGCAGTACAACGTGTGCCGTCTCAAGGGCACCGAGCGGCCTTTCAGCGGCAAGTACAACGCAACCAAGACCGACGGCGTGTATCACTGCATCTGCTGCAACGCGCCGCTGTTCGATTCGACCACCAAGTTTGATTCCGGCTGCGGCTGGCCAAGCTTCTACGCGCCGATCGCCGACAGCGCGATGGTCGAGATCCGCGACGTCAGCCACGGCATGATCCGCACCGAAGTCACCTGCGCCAAGTGCGATGCGCACCTGGGCCACGTGTTCCCGGACGGCCCGCCGCCGACCGGCCTGCGTTATTGCATCAACTCGGTGTGCCTGGACCTCGTCCCGCGCTAGCGATCGGGTTGTAACCCGACCGAAAAATGGGGGAGCGGGCCCGCTTGTGTCTTGAACCAGACTTAAACTGAAGGTGAGAGCGGTGAGTGACAAGCTGAATGCCCGAAGTGCTTAAAGCACGTGTGGGAGCCCATGCTGTCACTCACCTCTCCACTCTGGTCATTG
>NZ_JAIOKW010000046.1:0-44782 GCF_020093335.1 Pseudomonas fluorescens group sp.
CCTCAATCATCCCCCCCTGCTCCCGCTGATTCCCCGCCGCATCCAGCGCTGGGTCTTCAGCCAATACCAACCGCACCACCCCGTTAAAACGCTGAACAGGCCGATACGCCGTGCGCAAAGCCGCCGCATACGTCCGCCCCGGCCCATCCATCGCATCCACCGCCGCGCGCCCCGGCAACAACCCAACGCCGACCATCCCTGCGTGTAGCCGCTGGCGCTGCGTCACCTCATCACACCCGGCAAAGTCGACCCGATCAATCCCCAGCGATTTCCCGGCCGACAACTGCATCGCCTCAATCAAGCGCATCAACGCCGCCGTGGTGGTGTAAACCTTCGCGGCGCCCCCAGGCGACTCACTGTCGATCACCGTCAACGATGCCACCTCCCGCCCGGCCGCCTGCAACCGCAACGCCATCTCCAGCGCGACCCAGCCACCAAACGAGTGCCCGACCAAATGCACCGGTCCCTGCGGACACGCCTGTTCCAGCGCCGCCAAGTAACACCGCGCCGCCGCTTCCACCTGGCTATGGGGCACCGCCTCACCCTCCAATCCGCGCGGCTGCAAGCCGAACAGCGGCCAGTCGCGCCCCAGCGCTTCGCCCAGGCCCACAAACCCGGTGACGCTATCTCCGGCCCCCGGCACGCAGAACACCGGCGCATACCCCGCCCGGCCACTCTGAATTCGCAGCAACGGTTGATGCTGCGCCTGAACCACCGGCGCACTCGTCGCCAAGGCCTCGGTCAGCGCCTGCCCCAGCGCCTGGATATGCGGCGCCTGCATCATGCTCTGGTGATCTCCCGGCACCTCCACCTGGCGCAATTGCCCTGGCGCCAAGGCATCGACCCAACCCAGAGAATCACTGCGTCGTGACAACTCGGTCGGACGCTCACTCGCGCTGAACAGATGCACCGCAACCGGCAACGGGAACACGCTGTAGTGCGCCAGCGCATGCCCGTGCCCGACTTCCCGTTCGATAAAGCTCAAGAGGTCCGCGTCCGCAGCCGCCGCCATTTGCGCGTATAGCAGACCTTGATCGCGACAGCGTTGCAGCAGGCCCGCAAAGTCCAGCTGTCCAATCTGCGACTCCAATTGCCCAAGGCTCGCCAGTTCATCCACACCTCCCTGTGCTTTCCAATACGCCGTGCACTGCAACAACAAGTGCCGCTTAAGCGCGTCCGGCCCGCTCCAGCGCGCCTTGCCCTGGTCGGTCATGCGCGGCACGTAGCTGTCGATCAAACCGAGGAATGCCACCGGTTCATCCAGCCCCAATAGTTGCATTGCCACTTCATAGGCCAGCACCCCGCCGAACGACCAGCCGGCGACCCGGTAAGGCCCATGGGGTTGAATGCCGCGAATCAACCCGACCAGCCGCGCCGCCAGGCCTTCCATGGTGTTCAGGTGCGGCTCGCCCAGCGCTAAGCCCGGCAGCCCGTAAATCGGATAGTCACCGGGCAGATGCTGGCCCAGCGCCGGGAAATACACGTCCATGCCACTGAACTCATGGACCAGGAACAACGGCGCTTGCGTCCCGCTGCTGCGCACCGTGATCACCGAGGTGTCGCGCACCGGCGCATCCGTACGCTGGCGCAGCATCGCGGCCACCGAGGCCACGCTGGCGTGCTGGAACAGCTCGGCCAGCGACACCGCCAACCCCGCTTCGTCCATCAGGCTGACCAGCCGGATCGCCAGCAATGAATGCCCGCCCAACTCGAAGAAGCTGTCATGACGACCGACTTGCTCCACCTTCAACACCTCGGTCCACAGCGCCGCCAGGCTCTGCTCCAGTGCATCGGCTGGCGCCTCGAAATCGCGGCGGTTCAAGGCTTCCAGGGCAGGCACCGGCAAGGCTTTGCGGTCGACCTTGCCGTTGGCCGTCAACGGCAGGTGCGCCAGCGGCACAAAGGCCGACGGCAGCATGTATTCCGGCAGTTGGCCCTGCAGGTAGGCGCGCACGCTGTCGATGGCGACGGGTTCATCGGCCCAGGTGAAATACGCCACCAGGCGCTTGTCTCCCGGCGCGTCCTCGCGGGCCAGCACCACCACATCCTGAATACCCGCGAAGGTCGCCAGGCGCGCTTCGATCTCGCCCAATTCAATGCGGAAACCACGGATTTTCACTTGGTCGTCATTGCGCCCGATGCATTCCAGCAGGCCGCCCGCCGTCCAGCGGCCGAGGTCGCCGGTGCGGTACATCAAGGCGTCTGCGTCGAATGGGTCGCGCACAAACTTTTCAGCCGTCAGCGCCGGTCGATTCAAATACCCCTTGGCCACGCCATCCCCGCCGATGCAGATTTCACCCGTCACGCCCAATGGCACCGGCTGCAACTGCGCATCCAGCACATGGATCTGTGTATTGGAAATCGGTCGACCGATGGGCACGCTGTCGGCGTCCTCCGCAAGCGACCGGACTTCGTAGGCAGTGGCGTAAGTGGTGGTTTCGGTCGGTCCGTAGCAATGCACCAGGCGCAACGCCGGTGCACGCGCCAACAGGCTGCGGAATGCCGCCGGGTCGGCACGCTCGCCGCCGCACAGCAGGATGCGCAAGCCCGCCAGGGCCTGGGGAATCAGCTGCACGTACTGGTTGAACAGCGCCGTGGTGACAAACAGCACCGTCACGTCCGCCAAGGCCGCCCCAAAGACCGTCGGATCGAGCAAGGTGGCGTGGTCGATCACCTGCACCTGGCCGCCGTTGAGCAACGGCCCCCATACGTCCATGGTGCTGGCGTCGAACGCCGGGTTGGAGGCAAAGGCCACGCGGTCGCTGGCGTTGAAGTCGGCGTAGCCGTTGTTGAGCACCAGGCGCGTGATGCCGCGATGGGGCACCAATACGCCTTTGGGCGTGCCGGTAGAGCCAGAGGTGTACATGATGTACGCCACGCTGTCGGAGGACTGCGACAGGTCCGGGTTGTGGCTCGGTTGCGGATCGAGGACCAGGGTGTCCAGGTCCAGGCGCTGCGCCGGGTAGTCAACGGACGCGTCGCTGCGGGTCAGCAGCCAGGCCGCACCACTGTCCTGCAGCATGAAGCCCTGGCGCTCGGCGGGGGCGTTGATATCCAGCGGCACATACGCGGCAGCGCATTTGAGCACGGCCAACTGGCTGACCAGCAGGTCCAGCGAGCGCGGCAGCAGGATCGCCACATGATCGGCGGGACGCACCCCAAGGCCCATCAGATGATGAGCCAGGCGATTGGCGCGCGTGTTGAGTTCGCCGTAACTCATTGTCACGACGCCGTGTGACTGCTCGCCCTGCAGCGCCGCCAACGCAGCAGGACGGGCCTGGGCCTGGGCTTCGAACAGGCGTTGCACCGTGTGCTCGCGCGGAAAGGGCCGCGTGGTGGCATTGAAATCCAGCAGCTGCTGGCGTTCGGCGGCGGGCAGGATCGGCACGTGGCTGATGGCAGTCGTACCGCCCTGTTCCAACGCCTGCACCACCTGCTCCACGGCAACCTGCAGGTAATCGCACAAACGGCGGGCGCCCTGCCCCACGGCCTTGAGGGAGAACCCCTGACCCAGATCATCCACGCTCAACGACAGGCCGTAGTTGCTGTGCTCCTCGGCCTTGAGCAACTGGATACCCTGTAACGCCTCGGTTGCCGCTTGCGGCGCACTGTGGCGATAGTTGAACAGCGTATTGAACAGCGGCGTCGTTGCGGGCACGCCACTGCAGCGCTGGGCCAATGCCAACGGCGCCTGCTCATGGCTGAGCAAGTGGGTCAGGCGCGTGTGAGTGGCCCGCAAGGCGTCGCGCACCGAGTGCTGGCCCAGGTCGACCCGCAGCGGCAGGGTGTTGATAAATACGCCCATGGCGCGCTCGGCGCCTTCACCGCCTTGCAGGCGGCCGAGCATCACGGTGCCGAACACCACCTGCTCGCGGCCCGAGACCTTGCCCAGCACCTGGGCCCAGGCCAGGTGCATCAGGCTGGCGGCGCTCACCCCGGACTGGCGCGCCTGAGTACGCAGGCGTTGGCTCAACGCCGGGTCGAGGGCCCGTTGCACTTGCTCCGTGCGGCCTAGGCTGTCGACTTGTGTCGGTTCATCGATCTCGCCGAGCATCTCACGAAAGAACGCCTCGTGATCGTCAACGCCCACGCGGGTCTGGGCCACATAGTTGCGGTACGGCACAGCCGCGCCCAACGTGTGCTGCGTGCCCGACAGGAACGCCTGCAGTTCGTGTTGCAGGATCTCCAGGGCGACGTGGTCCATCACCAAGTGGTGAAACAGCAACGTGGCAGTGTCCTCGGTGCACACCAGGCGCATCAGCGGTGCCTGGGCCACATCGAGCCGTTCCGGCACCGGCCCGTTTTCGACGCACAGCGGGGCTTCGCGCCATACCACCTGCACCGGCTCTTCCAGGCCGTCCCAATGGAACGACGAACGCAGGATGTCGTGACGCTGGATCACCGCCTGCAAGGCCAGGGCAAACGCGTGCATCCGCTGCGGGCTGTCGAACGCAAACTGCGCCCGCAGCACATAGTCGTCGCCGGTCTGCACCGCGCGATGGTGATAGAGCATGCCGGCCTGCAACGGCGCCAGCGGGTAGATGTCCTGCACATTCGCCGCACCGCCAGGGATGCAGGCGACGATACGCTCGATGGCCGGCTGATCCAGCGGTATCAACGGCAACATGTCCGGGGTGATATAAGCGCAATCGGCCGCAATGCCATTGTCCGGCACCGCGACTTCACGACCACCGCCCAGTGCCGCCGCCAAGGCCGACAACGTGGGCTGACCGAACAACACCTTCACATCCGCCGACAACCCGAGGCGGCGCATGCGTCCCATCAGGCTGACCGCGAGCAGCGAGTGCCCGCCCAGCTCGAAGAAGTTGTCGTGACGGCCCACGCGCTCAACGTTGAGCAGTTCGGCCCAGAGGCTGGCCAAGGCAATTTCGGTATCGCCCTGGGGTGCTTCGTACTCACGCGCCACCACTGAATCCAGGCCCGGCGCGGGCAGGGCCTTGCGGTCGAGCTTGCCGTTGGGGCTCAGCGGCAAGGCGTCGAGATGCACGAAAATGGCCGGCACCATGAATTCCGGCAGATGGTTCAGCAGGTGAGCGCGCAACGCGTCGATGTCGCTGAAAGTACCTGTGTAGTAGGCAATCAGCCGATTGTCGCGGGCGATCACGGCGGCTTCGCTGACCGGTGGGTAGTCGGTGAGGCGTGCCTGGATCTCCCCCAATTCAATACGCAGGCCACGGATTTTCACCTGATCGTCATTGCGCCCCAGGTACTCCAGCGTGCCATCCGCCAAGTAGCGGCCGACGTCACCGGTGCGGTACAGGCGGCCATCGGTGAACGGGTCCTTGAGGAAACGCTCGGCGGTCAATTCAGCCCGGTTCAGGTAGCCGCGCGCCACTTGTACGCCGCCGATGAACAACTCGCCGACCACGCCCAATGGCACCGGCTGCAGGTGGGCATCCAACACGTACATACGGGTATTGGCGATCGGTTTGCCAATCGGTGTGTTGTCCGGCGTCACCGCACCGGCGCAGTTCCAGGCCGTCACATCGACGGCGGCTTCGGTCGGGCCATACAGGTTATGCAACTGGCTGCCTGGCAACTGCTGCTTGAAGCGCCGCACGAGGCTGCCGGGCAAGGCTTCGCCGCTGCACATCACGCGGACTAACCCTTCGGCCTGGCTCACATCGCCATGGGCCAGGAACACATCCAGCATCGACGGCACGAAGTGCAGCGTGGTGATCCGCTCAGCCGCAATCACCTCGCACAGATAGGCCGGGTCTCTGTGGCCGCCAGGGCGCGCCATCACCAGGCAGGCGCCGGTGAACAGCGGCCAGAAGAACTCCCACACCGACACATCGAAGCTGAACGGGGTTTTCTGCAGCACCCGGTCATGGGCTTGCAGGCCATAGGCGTCCTGCATCCACAGCAGGCGGTTGACCACGCCGGGGTGGTCGTTGATCACGCCCTTGGGCTGGCCGGTGGAGCCGGAGGTGTAGATCACGTAGGCACTGACGCCAGCCACTCGCAGGTTGTCGACGGGTTGGTGCTGCCAGGTCGGCTGGTCCAGGTCGACCACCGCCACGTCCCCCAGCAGTGCACGTGTCGCGCCTTGGGCCAGCACCGTGACAGGCGCGCTGTCTTCCAGCATGTAGGCGATACGCTCCAGCGGATACGCCGGGTCCAGCGGCACATAGGCGGCACCGGCCTTGAGGATCGCGTACAGGCCGATGACCATGTCCAGGCCACGTTCGACGCAGATCGCCACCCGTGAGTCCGGCTGTACGCCAAGCGCCAACAGGTGGTGAGCGAGCTGGTTGGCCCGCGCATTCAGCTCGGCATAGGTCAATACCCGATCACCGGCCTTGACCGCCACGGCATCCGGCGTACGCATCGCCTGCCCTTCGAACAGGCCATGCAAGGTCTGGTCAAGGTTGTACGCCACATCGGTGGCATTGAAGTCGAACAGCAGATGCTGACGCTCCCGCTCGTCCACCAGCGGCACCTGCTCCAGCACCGCCTGGTCGTTATCGACCATGGCCTGCAGCACCCGGGTGAAGTAACCGATATACCGCTGCACTGTCGACTCATCGAACAGCGCTACCGCGTATTCCAAGGCACCGATGATCGTGCCCTGCACTTCCCCCAGGTCCAGGGACAGGTCGAACTTGGCAAAGTGGCTGTTCTCGACGATACCTTCCAAAGCCAGGTCGCCCAGGGCCAGGGTCGGCGCGCTGCTGTCCTGCCAGGTCAGCAGGGTCTGGAACAGCGGGCTGTGGGCCAGGCTGCGCGGCGGGCGGGTAACTTCCACCACTTGCTCGAACGGCAGGTCCTGGTGGGCCTGCGCCGCCAGGGCCTGGGCCTTGACCCGCGCCAGCAGCGCCTCGGTGCTCGGCTCGCCGGAGGTGTCGATGCGCACCGCCAGGGTGTTGACGAACAGGCCGATCAGCCCTTCCACCTCGCTGCGCGTGCGATTGGCCACGGGTGAGCCGATCACCACATCCTGCTGCCCGGACAACCGCGCGAGCAACGAGGCCCAGGCGCTCATCAGGGTCATGTACAGCGTGGTGCCGTGACGTTGGCTCAACGCCTTGAGCCCGGCGGTGAGGCGTTCGTCCAGGCGCACGTCGACGCTGCTGCCGGCGTAGTCCTGCTCTGCCGGACGCGGGCGGTCGGTGGGCAACGTGAGCAAGGTCGGCGCACCCGCCAGCGTCTGCTGCCAATAGGTACTCTGGCGGTGCAGCACTTCACCGCTGAGCCACAGGCGCTGCCACACGGCGAAGTCGCCGTACTGGATCGGCAACGGCGGCAATGGGTCCGCCTGGCCGTGGCTGAACGCCTGGTACAGCGCCATCAGTTCACGGGTGAGCACGCCCATGGACCAGCCATCGGAGACGATGTGGTGCAGGGTCAGCAGCAACACATGGTGATCGTCAGCCATGACCACCAAACGCCCGCGCAGCAGCGGGCCGCGCTCCAGGTCGAAGGGTGCCGAGGCTTCGCCGTGGATCAACGCGTCCAGTGCCTGCTGGGGTTGCGGGTGGCGGCGCAGGTCCTGCACTTGCAGGGGCAGCACGTCTTCGGCGGGTACGATTAATACCTGGGCGTCATCGCCGTGCTGGGCAAAGCGGCTGCGCAGGGTTTCGTGGCGCGCGACGATGCGGGCCAGCGCGCGTTGCAGCGCCTCCACGTGCAACTGCCCACGCAGACGCAGGCCGATAGGAATGTTGTAGGCGGTGTTGGCGCCTTCCATCAGCGCCAGGAACCACAGGCGCTGCTGGGCGAAAGACAGCGGCGTGTCTTCGTCACGATTGGCCGGGAGGATATCCGGCAAGGCGCTGCGACCGGACTGGGCCAACACCTCGGCGACCGCCGCGAGTTCGGCATTGGCAAACAAGTCGCCGAGCAGCAACTCCACGCCCAGGCGCTGGCGGATCTGCGAGACCATGCGCATGGCCAGCAGGGAATGCCCGCCCAGCTCGAAGAAATGATCGCGACGCCCCACCCGCTCCACTTGCAGCACATCGGCCCAGATCTGCGCCAGCACGTTTTCGATTTCACCTTCGGGGGCCACGTACTCGCGGGTAAACACGGCGGCCATGTCCGGCGCCGGCAGGGCCTTGCGGTCGAGCTTGCCGTTGGCGGTCAGGGGCAACGCGTCCAGCTTCACGTAGGCGACCGGCACCATGTAGTCCGGCAAATGCGCCACCAGGTGGGCGCGGAGTTCGGCCACCACCAGCGGGTCGAGTTGGCGGTTTTCGGTGAAATACGCCACCAGCCGCTCTTCACGCACCAGCACCACGGCTTCCTGGATACCCGCCAACTGGTTGAGTTGGGCTTCGATTTCGCCCAGTTCGATGCGCATGCCACGGATCTTCACCTGGTCATCATTGCGGCCCAGGTACTCAAGATTGCCGTCCGGCAGCCAGCGCGCCAGGTCGCCGGTGCGGTACATGCGCCCGGCGTTGAACGGGTCGTGCAGGAAGCGTTCGGCGGTCAGCTCCGGGCGGTTCAGATAGCCGCGCGCCACGCCTTTACCGCCGACGTACAACTCCCCCGCCACACCCAGCGGCACCGGCCGTTGCTGCTCATCCAGCAGGTACACCGTGGCATTGGCGATGGGTTTGCCGATGTGCAACGGCTGGCCGGCCTCGACCTTGCCGGAGGTGGCGACCACCGTGGCTTCGGTGGGGCCATAGTTGTTGATCAGGTCAAAGCGCTGCGCCCGGCCGAACTGGCGCAGGCGATCACCGCCGATCAACAGGGTGCGCAGCGTCGGGTGCTCGATCTGCTGGCTGAAGGCGTACTCGGCCACCGGCGTGGGCAGGAAGCACACGTCCAAGGGCTGCGCGCACCACCAGGCCAGCAGCGCGTCGACATCCTCGGCGCCGTCATGGGCCGGTGGCAGGTGCAGGGTCGCGCCAACGCAGAGCGCCGGCCAGACTTCCCAGGCCATCGCGTCAAAGCCGAACCCGGCAACACTGGCAGTGTGGCGCCCGGCGCACAGGTCAAAGGCGTTGCAATGCCAGTCCACCAGATTGGCGACGGTGTGGTGCTCCACCATCACGCCCTTGGGCAGGCCGGTGGAGCCGGAGGTGTAAATCACATAAGCGAGGTTGGACGGCGTGACCGCCACCTTGGGGTTGCTCGCCGAATGGTGCTGCCAGGTGTAGCGATCGAGGTTGATCACCGGCACATCCAGGGCCGGCAGGCGTTCCAGCAAGGCCTGCTGGGTCAACACCGCCACCGGGGCGCTGTCGCTGAGCAGGTAGTTGAGGCGCTCGGCCGGGTGCGACGGGTCCACCGGCACATAGCAGGCGCCGGCCTTGAGAATCGCCAACAGGCCGGCCAGGGTGTCCAGGCCACGGCGGGCAACGATGGCAACGCGGTCGTCGGGCATGACCCCCAGCGCCAGCAAGTGATGGGCCAGCAGGTTGGCTTGCTGGTTGAGTTCGGCATACGTCTGCTGGCGGCCTTGATACACGGCGGCAATCGCATCAGGCGTCAGCGCGGCCTGGGCTTCGATGCGCCCGTGCAGCGTGGTGCCTTGGGGGAAATCCGTGTGGGTGGTGTTGAAGTGTTCCAACAACCACTGCTGCTCGGCGAACGGAAGCACTGACACTTGGTTGAGCGCAGTGCCTGGCGCCTGCTCCAGCGCGGTCAGCAGGTTCTCCAAGGCGGTTTGCACGTAGGCACACACGCGCTGCGGATCGACCAGGTTGCTGGCCAGCAGGCTCAGGGCAAAGTCATCGCCAAGGTCGTCGACACTCAGGGTCAAGGGGTAGTTGGTACGTTCCTCTGCGCTCAGCGCAGCGATCCCCTGCCAGGCCGAGATCGCTTCGTCACTGGCGGCCGAGGCACTGTGGCGATAATTGAGCAAGGCGCTGAACAACGGCGTCGGCGCCACCACGCCACTGCACCGCTGGGCCAGCGCCAACGGTGCGTGTTCATGCCGCAGCAACGTCGTCAGCCGCGCATGAGTCGCCTTGACCCCGGCGCGCACGTCCTCGCTGCCCACGTCCACGCGAAACGGCAAGGTGTTGATGAAGATACCCAGCGCCCGGTCTGTGTCATGACTGCCCTGCATGCGGCCCATCAACACCGTGCCGAACACCACCTGTTCCTTGCCGGCCAACACCCCCAGCACCTGCGCCCACCCCAAATGGAACAGGCTGGCTGCGCTGACCCCCAGTTGCCGTGCCTGTGCTCGCAGCCGTTGCGACAGCACCGCCGGCAGCGCCAGGTGTACCTCGGTAATGCCCCGCGCATCGCCCTGCACATCGCTCAAGCCAAACGGCAAGGTGGGTTCGCTGATGTCGCCGAGCATCTGGCGGAAGAAGTGTTCGTGTTCCTGCTCGCTGATCCCCAACCGCGCCTGAGCCACATAATTGCGAAACGGAACGGCCTGGCCCAACGCCGCGCCCTGCCCCAACAAGTAGGCCTGCAGCTCGTGGCACACCACTTCCAGGGCGCTGTGATCAAGGGCCATATGGTGGAACAGCAGGCTGGCAACGATACGTTGATTGGCCACGTCTTCGGCCCGCACCAGACGCAGCAGCGGCGCCTGGGACACGTCAAGGCGATAGTGGCGAGCATCGAACAGGGCGTGCAGTTGCGTGGCGATGTCGCCGTCGGCCGGGTCCAGCGCCAAGGCCTGCACCGGCAGGCGCGCGCGGCGCCACACCACTTGCGACGGTTGCTGCACACCCTCCCAGACCACCCCTGTGCGCAGGATGTCGTGACGGTCCATCACCGCTTGCAGCGCCTGGGCAAACGCCTCGAAACGTTCCAGGCTGTCGAAGGAAAATTGCGATTGCATCACGTACGGGTCGCCCCGCTCGGCACTGACGTGGTGGAACAGAATGCCTTCCTGCAACGGCGCCAGCGGGTAGATGTCCTGGATATTCGCCACGCCACCGTCGACGCTGGCGACGATACGGTCGATTTCGTCCTGGCTCAGTGTCGACAACGTCAACATCGCCGGCAGGATGCGTTCGGCGTCCGCCGGGATGCCATTGGCGGGCACGTCGACCACGCCCGCCTTCGTCGCCGAGTATTCACCGGCCTTGATCAGTTCGATCAACGCCGGTTTGTGCTCGCGCAAGGCGGCGAGGATTGCCGGGTCGCTCAAGGCTTGCTTGTTGCCCTGCACCGATAGCTGTTCGCCCTTGAGCGCCAGCTGGATGTCCTTGGTCTTTAGCGTCGCCAGCAGTTGGTTGATGCTCACAGGACGATCTCCATTCGTTCAGTCAATGCGGCGTAGCCAGCCAGGGTCGGCTGTTCGAACAACGCGCGCACGTCGGCTTCCATGCCTTCCTGGCGCAAGCGCCCGATCAGGCTGACGGCGAGCAGCGAGTGCCCACCCAGTTCAAAGAAATTGTCATGCCGCCCTACCCGCTCCACGTTGAGCAGTTCAGCCCAGAGCCGGGCCAGCAGGATTTCGGTGTCCCCTTCGGGGGCTTCGAACGCGCGTACCCGCCGTGCGTCCATGCCCGGTGCCGGCAGGGCCTTGCGGTCGAGTTTGCCGTTGGGGCTCAAGGGCAGCGCGTCGAGGTGCACGAACAGCGCGGGCACCATAAAGTCCGGCAGGTGCAGTAGCAGCTGGGCACGCAGGCTTTCGACGGGCGTGTGCTCGCCGGTGTAGTAGGCGACCAGGCGCTCGTCGCGGGCCACCACCACGGCGTCCTTGACCGATGCGTGTTCGCTCAAGCGCGCCTGGATTTCCCCCAGTTCGATACGCAGGCCACGGATTTTTACCTGGTCGTCGTTACGCCCCAGGTACTCGATATTGCCATCGGGCAGGTAACGGCCCACGTCCCCTGTGCGGTACAGGCGCCCGCCGGTGAACGGGTCCTTGAGGAAACGCTCGGCCGTCAGTTGCGCACGGTTCAAGTAACCCCGCGCCACCTGCACCCCGCCGATAAACAACTCGCCCACCACGCCCAATGGCACCGGTTGCAACTGTGCATCCAGTACGTACATGCGGGTATTGGCGATGGGTTTGCCAATCGGTGTGTTGTCCGGCACCTCGGGCCGCGCACAGTTCCAGGCGGTCACGTCCACCGCCGCTTCGGTGGGGCCATACAAGTTGTACAGGCCGATGCCCGGCAATTGCTGCTTGAAGCGCCGCACCAGGCTGCCCGGCAGGGCTTCGCCGCTGCACATCACACGGACTAACCCTTCGGCCTGGCTCACATCGCCATGGGCGAGGAATACGTCGAGCATCGACGGCACGAAGTGCAAGGTGGTGATCCGCTGCGCCTCGATCACTTCGCACAGATAGGCCGGGTCCTTGTGCCCGCCCGGACGCGCCATCACCAGGCGCGCACCGGTGAATAGTGGCCAGAAGAATTCCCACACCGACACGTCGAAACTGAACGGGGTTTTCTGCAGCACCGCATCCTCAGCGTTGAGCCCGTAGGCGTCCTGCATCCAGAGCAAGCGGTTGACCACCCCGGCGTGCTCGTTGATCACCCCCTTGGGCTCGCCGGTGGAGCCGGAGGTGTAGATCACGTAGGCGGCGTGGCGAGCGGTCAGGCCCGGGACCTGGGGGTTGGTCGCGGGCTGGTGCTGCCACGTGACGTGATCAAGCTCGATCACCGGCACGTCGCCCAGCAGCGCGTGGGTGGTTGCTTGCGCGAGGACCACCACCGGCGCGCTGTCCTGCAGCATGTAGGCGATGCGCTCCTGGGGGTAGGCCGGGTCCAGCGGCACGTAGGCGCCGCCGGCCTTGAGGATGGCGAACAGGCCGACCACCATGTCCAGGCCACGCTCGAGGCAGATCCCCACCCGTGTATCCGGCAGTACGCCGCGCTCACGCAGATGATGGGCCAGGCGATTGGCGCGTTCGTTGAGTGCCTGGTAGGTCAGCCGTTGCTCTGCGGCAATCACCGCCACCGCCTCCGGCGTGCGCTCGGCCTGGGCTTCGAACAGCCCCTGCAGGGTCTGATCGAGATCGTACGGCACCTCGGTTGAGTTGAATTCGACCAGCAGCTTATTGCGCTCTTCGGCGCCCAGGATCGGCAAACGATCGAGCGCGTGTTGCGGCGCGTGCTCCAACGCCTCGACCAGGCCCGACAGCGCGGTCTGCAGGTAATCGCACACGCGTTGCGCATCGACGCGTGCCAGGGCGGTGATGTCATAGCCATCGCCCAAATCGTCCACGTTCAAGGTCAACGGGTAGTTGGTACGTCCGTCGTTGACCAGGGTCTGCATGCCTTCCCAGGCCTGCTGCGCCTCTTGCGAGCGGGTGGCCGCGCCACGGTGACGGTAATTAAGCATTGAGCTGAACAGCGGGGCCGGGGCAGCGACCCCACTGCAACGCTGGGCGAGCGCCAGGGACGCGTGTTCATGGCCGAGCAAGGCGCTGAGCCGTTCGTGGGTCGCCCGTACGGCGGCACGTGCGCCTTGACCGTCGATGTCCAGGCGCAGCGGCAAGGTGTTGATAAATACCCCAAGGGCGCGGTCTGCGCCCTCGCCGCCTTGCAGGCGTCCGACTAATACGGTACCGAACACCACGCTGTGGCGGCCCGATGTCGCCGCCAGCACCTGGCCCCACGCCAAGTGAAACAGGCTCGCCGTGCTCACCCCCATCAGCCGGGCCTGGGCCCGCAAGCGGCGGTTGAGGTCGCTGTGCAGGCGCAGGCTGTGCTCCTCGATGGCGCTGCCGTCGCCGCGGACGTCCTGCCAGCCGAAGGGTAAGGTCGGCTCGTCGATATCGCCGAGCATTGCGCGGAAAAAGCCTTCGTGCTCCTGTTCGCTCACGCCCAACCGCGCCTGAGCCACGTAGTTGCGGTACGGCATCGGTGCAGCCGCTGGCACTTGCCGGCCGAGCAGGAAGCCCTGCATTTCCCGCAGCACGACGTCAAACGCGGTGTGGTCGAGGACGATGTGGTGGTACAGCAATACCGCGACCACCCGTTGATGGGCGGGATCCTGGGCATACATCAGGCGGATCAGCGGGGCCTGGCTGATGTCCAGGCGATAGCGTCGTGCATCGAAACGTTCGTGCAGGCCGGCCAGTACATCGCCTTGCAGGTGCAGCGCCTGCACCTGCAGTTCGGCGGTGCGCCACACCACTTGCAGCGGTTGCGCCAAGCCCTCCCAGACCACGCCGGTGCGCAGGATATCGTGACGATCGATCACCTGTTGCAACGCTTGGGTGAAGGCGTTGAGACGTTCGAGGCTGTCAAACGCCAGGTGCGTTTGCAGCAGGTACGGGTCGCCCTGCTCAGCGGTGATGTAATGGTAAAGAATGCCCTCTTGCAACGGCGCCAGCGGGTAGATGTCCTGCACATTGGCCGTGCCGCCGGGTACTTGCGCAACCACTTGGTCGATCGTTGCCTGGTCGAGCTCCACCAAGGTCAGCAGGTCCGGCGTAATGCGCCGGCAGTCGGCGGGAATGCGATTAACCGGCACCTGCACTTCGCGGCCACTGCCGACGGCGGCGGCCAGTGCGGCCAGGGTCGGCTGGCTGAACAGCACGCGCACATCGGCACTCAGGCCGACCTGGCGCATGCGTTCGATCAGGCTGACGGCCAGCAACGAATGGCCGCCCAGCTCGAAGAAGTGGTCATGGCGCCCGACCTGTTCGACGTGCAAGACCTCGGCCCAGATGCGCGCCAAGGTGGTTTCAACTTCGCCTTGGGGCGCTTCGTATACACGGGTCAGCAGCGCGGCGTGATCGGGTTCCGGCAGCGCCTTGCGGTCGAGCTTGCCGTTGGCGGTCAGCGGTAATGCGTGCAGCTTCACATAGGCGACCGGGACCAGGGCATCGGGCAATTGGGCTTGCAGCTGCGTGCGCAGGGTGTCGATGTCCAGCGGTTGCTGTGCGGTGAACCAGGCAATCAAGCGACCTTCGCGCACCAGTACCACCGCTTCGCCGACGCCGTCCAGGGCGGCCAGGCGGCTTTCGATTTCCCCCAGTTCCACTCGTACGCCGCGCAGTTTGACCTGGTCATCGTTACGCCCCAGGTACTCGATGTTGCCATCGGGCAGCCAGCGCGCCAGGTCGCCGGTACGGTACATGCGCCCGGCGTTGAACGGGTCTTGCAGGAAGCGCTCGGCAGTCAGGTCCGGCCGGTTCAGGTAACCCCGCGCCACACCGCTGCCGCCCACATACAGCTCGCCCGTCACCCCCACCGGCACCGGGCGCAATTGCGCGTCCAGCAAGTAGACGCTGGCATTGGCGATCGGCCGACCGATATGCAACACCTGCCCGGCGCGCACGCGGCCGGAGGTGGCAACCACGGTGGCCTCGGTGGGACCGTAGTTGTTGATCACCGCAAAGCGCCGCTCGTGAGTGAACTGACGCAGGCGATCGCCACCGATCAGCAGGATGCGCAACGTAGGGTGTTGCAGCTGCTGGCTGAAGGCGTATTCGGCCACCGGCGTCGGCAGGAAGCTGACGTCCAGCGGCTGCGCCAGCCACCAGGCCAGCAGCTCATCGATGTTTTCATTGCCGACGTTGGCCGGCGGCAGGTGCAAGGTGGCCCCCACGCACAGTGCCGGCCACACCTCCCAGGCCATCGCATCAAAACCGAACCCGGCGACGCTGCTGGTGTGGCCCGTGGCACCCAGGCCAAAGGCTTCGCAGTGCCAATTCACGAGGTTTTCCACGGTACGGTGTTCCACCATGACGCCCTTGGGCTGGCCGGTGGAACCGGAGGTGTAGATCACGTAGGCCAGGTGCGCCGGGGTCAGCGTGTCGAGTGGTGGGTTGGTGACGGCGAGGTGCTGCAAGCGTGGGTCATGCAGGTCTACGCTGGCGACCTCGCCCAATAACGCGCGAGTACTGGCTTCGGCCACCGCCACCACGGGTGCGCTGTCGTGCAGCAGGTAGGCGATGCGCTCGGCGGGATACGCCGGGTCGATGGGCACGTAACCGGCACCGGCCTTGAGGATGCCCAGCAAGCCCACCAGCATCTGCGGGCCGCGACGGCAGCAGAGCGCGACACGGTCGTCGGGCTGTACACCGAGTGCCAGCAAGTGATGGGCCAGTTGGTTGGCGCGCTGGTTGAGTTGTTCATAGGTCAACGCCTCACCGCCTTGCAGCACCGCGACGGCCTGGGGTTGGCGTTCGGCCTGGACCTCAAAGGCGCCGTGGACGGTCTGCCCCTGCGGGAAATCATGGACGGTAGCGTTGAAGTCGCGCAGCAGGGTTTCGCGTTCCGTCGCCGCCAGCATCGGCAGTTGGTTGAGCGCGGTCTGCGGTGCACTTTCCAAGGCGGCCACCAACTGCTCCACGGCGTTGTGCATGTAGGCGCACAGGCGCTGGGCGCCGATCTGCGGCAGCGCCAACACGGTCAGGCCGAAGCCCTCACCCAAGTCGTCCACGCTCAAGGTCAACGGGTAGTTGCTGCGCTCTTCACCGCCGAGCAATTGCACACCTTCCCAGATGCCATGGCCATCGCGGGCCATTTCGTCGGGGCTGCTGTGACGGTAGTTAAGCAACGCACTGAACAACGGCGATGCGTTCGCCACGCCGCTGCAACGCTGGGCCAGCGCCAGGGACGCGTGCTCATGGCCGAGCAAGGCGCTCAAGCGCCCATGAGTCGCCTTGACCGCAGCAGCGGCAGTCGCCGCCACGTCGACGCGCAGCGGCAGGGTGTTGATGAACATGCCCAGCGCGCGGTCCGCACCGTCACCGGCCTGCATGCGGCCCATCAACACGGTGCCGAACACCACGTCGTCACGCCCGGACACCAGCCCCAGCACCTGTGCCCAGGCCAGGTGCATCAGGCTCGCCGCGCTGACCCCCAACTGCCGCGCCTGCTCGCGCACCCGCCGAGCCAGCGTGGCGTCCACCGGCTGTTCGGCCTCTTCGATATCACGCCCATCGCCCTGCACGTCCTGCACACCAAACGGCAAGGTCGGTTCCTCCACGTCGGCGAGCATGTCGCGGAAGAACGCCTCGTGCTCCTCCACGCTGACGCCCAGGCGCGCCTGGGCCACGTAGTTGCGGAACGGCGCTGCCACGGGCAAGTCCTGGGCCTGGTTGAACATGAACGCACGCATCTCCTGGCCCACCACGGCCATGGCGGTGTGGTCCAGCGCCAAGTGGTGGAACAGCAGGATCGCGGCGACCCGGTTGTGCTGCGGATCCTGGGCATACACCATGCGCAGCAACGGCGCCTGGGTGATATCCAGACGGTAGTGGCGAGCGTCGAAGCGTGCGTGCAGCTGCTCGATGATGCCGCCGTCCGCCGGGTCCAGGGCAACCTCCTGAACCCTCAACTGCGCACCGCGCCACACCACTTGCACCGGGCTGTCCAGGCCTTCCCAGACCACGCCGGTACGCAGGATGTCGTGGCGAGCCACCACCTGTTGCAGCGCGCCCATGAACCCATGCAGACGCTCCAGGCTGTCGAACGCCATGCGCGATTGCAGCAGGTACGGATCGCCCTGCTCGGCGCTGATGTGGTGGTAAAGAATGCCTTCCTGCAACGGCGCCAGTGGGTAGATGTCCTGCACATTCGCCGCACCACCCGGCACGTTCGCGACAATACGCTCGATGGCCGCTGGGTCGAGCTGCACCAACGTCAGCATCGACGGGGTGATCTGCGTGCAACCCAGCGGAATACCATTGGCCGGCACCACGACTTCCCGGCCGCTGCCCACTGCAGCGGCCAGCGCCGCCAGGCTTGGCTGGTTGAACAAAACGCGTACGTCACAGCTCAGGCCGACCTGGCGCATGCGCTCGATCAGGCTGACCGCCAGCAACGAATGCCCGCCCAGTTCGAAGAAATGATCGTGACGCCCGACCCGCTCCAGCTTGAGCACGTCCTGCCAGATCTGCGCCAGTTGGGTTTCTACTTCGCCTTCCGGGGCTTCAAAACCGCGACTTAACAGCGCGCTCTGGTCCGGCACCGGCAGACCCTTGCGGTCGAGTTTGCCGTTGGCGGTGAGCGGCAACAGCTCCAGCCACACATACGCCGACGGCACCATGTAGTCCGGCAACTGGCCCTGCAAATGCGCACGCAGGGCTTCGATCTCCAGCGCTGCACCGGCCGTGTAGTAGGCGACCAGGCGTTTGTCGCCCGGTTCGTCTTCACGGGCCAGCACCACGGTGTCTTTCACGCCAGGGAAACTGGCCAGGCAGGTTTCGATCTCGCCGGGCTCGATACGGAAACCACGGATCTTCACCTGCAGGTCGTTGCGCCCCTGGTACAGCAAGGTGCCGTCGGCCTGCCAGCAAGCCAGGTCACCGGTGCGGTACAGCACGCCGTCGCCAAACGGGTTGGGGATGAATTTCTCGGCGGTCAGTTGCGGCTGGTTCAAATAGCCCGTGGCGACGCCCGCACCGCCGATGTACAGCTCGCCGACCACGCCCAGCGGCACCGGTTGCTGGCGCGCGTCCAGCACGTAGGCCTGGGCATTCGCGATCGGCTTACCGATGGGAATACCGCCCTCGCCGACCCGAGTGATTTCAAAGGTGGTGGAAAACGTGGTGGCTTCGGTGGGCCCGTAGCCGTTGAGCAGGTGCTGGGGTTTGCCGTGTTCGAGCACCCGGCCGATCACCTGCGGGTCGAGCACGTCACCGCCGACAATCAGGTAGCGCAACTGGTGGAAGACCGGCATCAGCGCATCGGCGTACTGGTGGAACAGCCCCGCGGTCATCCACAGCACGCTGACGGATTGCTCCTGCAACAGCGCAGCGAACGCGGCCTGGGACAACAGCACCGCATGCTCGACCACCACCACGCAACCGCCATTGAGCAACGGCGCCCACACATCCAGGGTGCTGGCGTCGAACGCCGGGTTGGAGGCGAACGCCACGCGGTCCCGCGCGTTGAACTCGGCATAGCCGTTATTGAGCACCAGTCGCGAGATGGCGCGGTGCGGCACTTGCACGCCTTTGGGCCTGACTCTTATACACAAGTAGCGTCCTGGACGGAACCTTTCCCGTTTTCCATCCAGGGGGATCTGATAACTTCGTATAATGTATGCTATACGAAGTTATCGTTAACGGGGGATCCTGTTCTGGAAAACCGGGCTGCTCAGGGCGATATTACTGCACACTAGTCTAACATGAAGAGGGATGGTGCTATGAAAATAACATTACTGGTTACGATCCGGTGATTGATTGAGCAAGCTTTATGCTTGTAAACCGTTTTGTGAAAAAATTTTTAAAATAAAAAAGGGGACCTCTAGGGTCCCCAATTAATTAGTAATATAATCTATTAAAGGTCATTCAAAAGGTCATCCACCGGATCAATTCCCCTGCTCGCGCAGGCTGGGTGCCAAGCTCTCGGGTAACATCAAGGCCCGATCCTTGGAGCCCTTGCCCTCCCGCACGATGATCGTGCCGTGATCGAAATCCAGATCCTTGACCCGCAGTTGCAAACCCTCACTGATCCGTCGACCAAAGCGGCCATCGTGCCTCCCCACTCCTGCAGTTCGGGGGCATGGATGCGCGGATAGCCGCTGCTGGTTTCCTGGGTGCCGACGGATTTGCACTGCCGGTAGAACTCCGCGAGGTCGTCCAGCCTCAGGCAGCAGCTGAACCAACTCGCGAGGGGATCGAGCCCTCGCGCGTTTCGGTGATGACGGTGAAAACCTCTGACACATGCAGCTCCCGGAGACGGTCACAGCTTGTCTGTAAGCGGATGCCGGGAGCAGACAAGCCCGTCAGGGCGCGTCAGCGGGTGTTGGCGGGTGTCGGGGCGCAGCCATGACCCAGTCACGTAGCGATAGCGGAGTGTATACTGGCTTAACTATGCGGCATCAGAGCAGATTGTACTGAGAGTGCACCATATGCGGTGTGAAATACCGCACAGATGCGTAAGTAGAAAATACCGCATCAGGCGCTCTTCCGCTTCCTCGCTCACTGACTCGCTGCGCTCGGTCGTTCGGCTGCGGCGAGCGGTATCAGCTCACTCAAAGGCGGTAATACGGTTATCCACAGAATCAGGGGATAACGCAGGAAAGAACATGTGAGCAAAAGGCCAGCAAAAGGCCAGGAACCGTAAAAAGGCCGCGTTGCTGGCGTTTTTCCATAGGCTCCGCCCCCCTGACGAGCATCACAAAAATCGACGCTCAAGTCAGAGGTGGCGAAACCCGACAGGACTATAAAGATACCAGGCGTTTCCCCCTGGAAGCTCCCTCGTGCGCTCTCCTGTTCCGACCCTGCCGCTTACCGGATACCTGTCCGCCTTTCTCCCTTCGGGAAGCGTGGCGCTTTCTCATAGCTCACGCTGTAGGTATCTCAGTTCGGTGTAGGTCGTTCGCTCCAAGCTGGGCTGTGTGCACGAACCCCCCGTTCAGCCCGACCGCTGCGCCTTATCCGGTAACTATCGTCTTGAGTCCAACCCGGTAAGACACGACTTATCGCCACTGGCAGCAGCCACTGGTAACAGGATTAGCAGAGCGAGGTATGTAGGCGGTGCTACAGAGTTCTTGAAGTGGTGGCCTAACTACGGCTACACTAGAAGGACAGTATTTGGTATCTGCGCTCTGCTGAAGCCAGTTACCTTCGGAAAAAGAGTTGGTAGCTCTTGATCCGGCAAACAAACCACCGCTGGTAGCGGTGGTTTTTTTGTTTGCAAGCAGCAGATTACGCGCAGAAAAAAAGGATCTCAAGAAGATCCTTTGATCTTTTCTACGGGGTCTGACGCTCAGTGGAACGAAAACTCACGTTAAGGGATTTTGGTCATGAGATTATCAAAAAGGATCTTCACCTAGATCCTTTTAAATTAAAAATGAAGTTTTAAATCAATCTAAAGTATATATGAGTAAACTTGGTCTGACAGTTACCAATGCTTAATCAGTGAGGCACCTATCTCAGCGATCTGTCTATTTCGTTCATCCATAGTTGCCTGACTCCCCGTCGTGTAGATAACTACGATACGGGAGGGCTTACCATCTGGCCCCAGTGCTGCAATGATACCGCGAGACCCACGCTCACCGGCTCCAGATTTATCAGCAATAAACCAGCCAGCCGGGGGTGGGCGAAGAACTCCAGCATGAGATCCCCGCGCTGGAGGATCATCCAGCCGGCGTCCCGGAAAACGATTCCGAAGCCCAACCTTTCATAGAAGGCGGCGGTGGAATCGAAATCTCGTGATGGCAGGTTGGGCGTCGCTTGGTCGGTCATTTCGAACCCCAGAGTCCCGCTCAGAAGAACTCGTCAAGAAGGCGATAGAAGGCGATGCGCTGCGAATCGGGAGCGGCGATACCGTAAAGCACGAGGAAGCGGTCAGCCCATTCGCCGCCAAGCTCTTCAGCAATATCACGGGTAGCCAACGCTATGTCCTGATAGCGGTCCGCCACACCCAGCCGGCCACAGTCGATGAATCCAGAAAAGCGGCCATTTTCCACCATGATATTCGGCAAGCAGGCATCGCCATGGGTCACGACGAGATCCTCGCCGTCGGGCATGCGCGCCTTGAGCCTGGCGAACAGTTCGGCTGGCGCGAGCCCCTGATGCTCTTCGTCCAGATCATCCTGATCGACAAGACCGGCTTCCATCCGAGTACGTGCTCGCTCGATGCGATGTTTCGCTTGGTGGTCGAATGGGCAGGTAGCCGGATCAAGCGTATGCAGCCGCCGCATTGCATCAGCCATGATGGATACTTTCTCGGCAGGAGCAAGGTGAGATGACAGGAGATCCTGCCCCGGCACTTCGCCCAATAGCAGCCAGTCCCTTCCCGCTTCAGTGACAACGTCGAGCACAGCTGCGCAAGGAACGCCCGTCGTGGCCAGCCACGATAGCCGCGCTGCCTCGTCCTGCAGTTCATTCAGGGCACCGGACAGGTCGGTCTTGACAAAAAGAACCGGGCGCCCCTGCGCTGACAGCCGGAACACGGCGGCATCAGAGCAGCCGATTGTCTGTTGTGCCCAGTCATAGCCGAATAGCCTCTCCACCCAAGCGGCCGGAGAACCTGCGTGCAATCCATCTTGTTCAATCATGCGAAACGATCCTCATCCTGTCTCTTGATCAGATCTTGATCCCCTGCGCCATCAGATCCTTGGCGGCAAGAAAGCCATCCAGTTTACTTTGCAGGGCTTCCCAACCTTACCAGAGGGCGCCCCAGCTGGCAATTCCGGTTCGCTTGCTGTCCATAAAACCGCCCAGTCTAGCTATCGCCATGTAAGCCCACTGCAAGCTACCTGCTTTCTCTTTGCGCTTGCGTTTTCCCTTGTCCAGATAGCCCAGTAGCTGACATTCATCCGGGGTCAGCACCGTTTCTGCGGACTGGCTTTCTACGTGTTCCGCTTCCTTTAGCAGCCCTTGCGCCCTGAGTGCTTGCGGCAGCGTGAAGCTCGCGCAGATCAGTTGGAAGAATTTGTCCACTACGTGAAAGGCGAGATCACCAAGGTAGTCGGCAAATAATGTCTAACAATTCGTTCAAGCCGACGCCGCTTCGCGGCGCGGCTTAACTCAAGCGTTAGATGCACTAAGCACATAATTGCTCACAGCCAAACTATCAGGTCAAGTCTGCTTTTATTATTTTTAAGCGTGCATAATAAGCCCTACACAAATTGGGAGATATATCATGAAAGGCTGGCTTTTTCTTGTTATCGCAATAGTTGGCGAAGTAATCGCAACATCCGCATTAAAATCTAGCGAGGGCTTTACTAAGCTGATCCGGTGGATGACCTTTTGAATGACCTTTAATAGATTATATTACTAATTAATTGGGGACCCTAGAGGTCCCCTTTTTTATTTTAAAAATTTTTTCACAAAACGGTTTACAAGCATAAAGCTTGCTCAATCAATCACCGGATCAGTTTTGATTTAAACGTGGCCAATATGGACAACTTCTTCGCCCCCGTTTTCACCATGGGCAAATATTATACGCAAGGCGACAAGGTGCTGATGCCGCTGGCGATTCAGGTTCATCATGCCGTTTGTGATGGCTTCCATGTCGGCAGAATGCTTAATGAATTACAACAGTACTGCGATGAGTGGCAGGGCGGGGCGTAATTTTTTTAAGGCAGTTATTGGTGCCCTTAAACGCCTGGTTGCTACGCCTGAATAAGTGATAATAAGCGGATGAATGGCAGAAATTCGAAAGCAAATTCGACCCGGTCGTCGGTTCAGGGCAGGGTCGTTAAATAGCCGCTTATGTCTATTGCTGGTTTACCGGTTTATTGACTACCGGAAGCAGTGTGACCGTGTGCTTCTCAAATGCCTGAGGCCAGTTTGCTCAGGCTACTAGTGAGGCCAGTTTGCTCAGGCTCTCCCCGTGGAGGTAATAATTGACGATATGATCCGTCGACCTGCAGGACAAACTGGCGCATAACGAGCGCTTCGTGGTGCGCTCCAAGCACCCACGCAAGGACGTAGAGTCTGGGTTGTATCTGTACGACCATCTGAAGAACCAACCGGAGTTGGGTGGCTATCAGATCAGCATTCCGCAAAAGGGCGTGGTGGATAAACGCGGTAAACGTAAAAATCGACCAGCCCGCAAGGCGAGCTTGAGCCTGCGCAGTGGGCGCATCACGCTAAAACAGGGGAATATCGCGCTCAACGCGGTGCTGGCCGAGGAGATTAACCCGCCCAAGGGTGAGACCCCGTTGAAATGGTTGTTGCTGACCAGCGAACCGGTCGAGTCGCTAGCCCAAGCCTTGCGCGTCATCGACATTTATACCCATCGCTGGCGGATCGAGGAGTTCCATAAGGCATGGAAAACCGGAGCAGGAGCCGAGAGGCAACGCATGGAGGAGCCGGATAATCTGGAGCGGATGGTCTCGATCCTCTCGTTTGTTGCGGTCAGGCTGTTACAGCTCAGAGAAAGCTTCACGCTGCCGCAAGCACTCAGGACGCAAGGGCTGCTAAAGGAAGCGGAACACGTAGAAAGCCAGTCCGCAGAAACGGTGCTGACCCCGGATGAATGTCAGCTACTGGGCTATCTGGACAAGGGAAAACGCAAGCGCAAAGAGAAAGCAGGTAGCTTGCAGTGGGCTTACATGGCGATAGCTAGACTGGGCGGTTTTATGGACAGCAAGCGAACCGGAATTGCCGGCTGGGGCGCCCTCTGGTAAGGTTGGGAAGCCCTGCAAAGTAAACTGGATGGCTTTCTTGCCGCCAAGGATCTGATGGCGCAGGGGATCCCCCGTTAACCATAACTTCGTATAATGTATGCTATACGAAGTTATTAATTAAGCATCACCATCACCATCACTACCCGTACGACGTGCCGGACTACGCCCGAGATCCAAGATCTGATCAAGAGACAGCCTTTGGGCGCACCGGTGGAACCGGAGGTGTAGAGGATGTAGGCGACGCTCTCCGAGGACTGGGGCAGTTCAGGGTTACGCGGCGACAGGCCGTCCAGGTTCAGGTCTACGAGGCTGCTGAGCACCCGATGCGCGCCACTGTCTTGCACGATAAACGCCTGGCGCTCGACCGGCGCATTGACGTCCAGCGGTACATACACCGCCGCGCATTTGAGGATCGCCAGTTGGCAGATCAACAGGTCGAGCGAACGCGGCAGCGCAATCGCCACGCTTTCGCCCGGCTGCACGCCCTGGTTGAGCAGGTGATGGGCCAGGCGGTTCGCGCGCCGGTTGAGGTCGCGGTAGCTCAACGACAGCGGGCCATGCACCGCTGCCACCGCTTCCGGACGGGCCAGCGCCTGAGCCTCGAACAGTTGATGCACGGTGAGGTGCGCTGGGTAATCACGGGCGGTGGCATTGAAGTCCACCAGCAATTGGTGGCGCTCGGCGGCCGGCAGGATCGAGATGGCCTGCAGCGGCGTGGTGGGCGCCTGCTGCAAGGCGGTCACCAGATGGCGCAACGCGGTGAGCATGTAGTCGCCCACGCGCTGCACGTCCAGGCTCGCCACGCCTTGCACGGTCAGGGCAAAGCCTGTGCCCAGGTCATCGACGTTGAGCACCAGCGGGTAGTTGCTGCGTTCTTCGGAACTGAGAATCTGGATGCCGGAGGCCGCGAACGGGCTGTGCCCCGGCGCCTCGCCCGGCGCGCTGTGACGATAGTTGAGCAAGGTGCTGAACAACGGCAGCGAACCCGGCACGCCACTGCAACGCTGGGCCAGGGACAACGACGCGTGCTCATGCCCGAGCAACTGCGCCAGGCGCGCGTGGGTGGCGCGTACACCGGCTTGTACGCCGACGCTGCCCAGGCTGACGCGCAGCGGCAAGGTGTTAATGAACATCCCCAGCGCCCGGTCGGCGCCCTCGCCGCCCTGCATGCGCCCCAGCAACACGGTGCCGAACACTACCGCCTGCTGGCCGGACACTTGCCCGAGCACCTGCGCCCAGGCCAGGTGCACCAGGCTCGCCGTGCTCACGCCCAATTGCCGCGCCTGTTCGCGCAGGCCCAGGCTCAAGGCCGGTTCCAGTGGCAGGTGGGCTTCAAGGATGCCGCTGCCGTCGCCATTCACGTCCTGCAACCCGAAGGCCAGGGTCGGCTCGTCGATATCGCCGAGCATCTCGCTGAAAAATGCTTCGTGCTGCGCCTGGCTGACCCCAAGCCGTGCCTGGGCCACATAGTTGCGGTACTGCACGGCGTCGGGTAATTGCGCGCTGTTGCCGGACAGGCTCGCGCTCATTTCTGCCACCAACACCTGCAGGGCGGTGTGGTCCAGCAGGATATGGTGCAGCAGCAGGATGCCGACGAAACGGCCCTGTTCCTCGGCGTAGGCAAAACGCATCAGCGAGGCACGGCTCAGGTCGAGGCGGAAGTGGCGAGGATCGAAGCGTTGCTGCAGTTGCTCAAAAGGCTCGTCGATACGCTCGACGGCCAGCGCGGCCTGGCGCAACACCACCTGCACCGGCTCATTGAGGCCTTCCCAGAGGATCGCGGTGCGCAGGATGTCATTGCGCTCGATCACGCTGTGCAGGGCCTGGATAAACGCGTCCACCGCCGCCTGGTCGTTGAAGCTGAACTGCACCTGCAACACGTAGGGATCGCCCTCGGTGGTTGCCAGGTGATGATAGAGAATACCGGCCTGCAACGGCGCCAGGCCGTAGATGTCCTGCACGTTGCTGATGCCGCCGGGCACGCGCTGGATGATGTGGTCGAGGGCCGCCTGGTCCAGTTCCACCAGGGGCAGCATGTCCGGGGTGATGTGCGTGGTGGCGTGGGTTATCAGGTTGGTCGGGACCTGTACCTCTTGCTGTCCGCCCACCGCCGCCGCCAGTGCCGCCAGGGTCGGCTGGCCGAACAGCACACGCACGTCGGCGCTGAGGTCGACCTGGCGCATGCGTTCGATCAGCTTGACCGCCAACAGCGAATGGCCACCCAGTTCGAAGAAGTTGTCGTCACGCCCCACGTGCTCGAGCTTGAGCAGGTCTTGCCAGATCGCCGCAATGGCGTTTTCCACCGCGCCTCGGGGGGCTTCATAGCCCCGTCGAGCCAGGGCATCGGCGTCCGGTGCGGGCAGTGCCTTGCGGTCAAGCTTGCCGTTGGTGGTCAACGGGAATTGATCCAACTGCACAAAGGCGCTGGGCACCATGTGTTCGGCCAGGCTCAGCAGCAGGTGGTCACGCAGGTCGGCGGCGCGCAGTGCGCCTTCGGCAATCACGTAGGCCACCAGGCGCTTGTCACCCGGCGCATCTTCACGGGCGACCACCACGGCGTCACGCACACCCTCGGCGCTGGCCAGGTGCGCTTCGATCTCGCCCAGTTCGATGCGGAAACCGCGGATTTTCACCTGGTCATCGTTGCGGCCCAGGTATTCGACGCTGCCGTCGGCCAGCAGGCGACCGAGGTCACCCGTCTTGTACATACGCAGGCCGGTGGCTGGGTCGGGCAGGAAGCGCTCGGCGGTCAGCGCGTCACGGTTGAGGTAACCGCGCGCCACACCGGCGCCGCCCACGTACAACTCACCGACCACACCCAGCGGCAACGGCTCGCGACGCGCGTCGAGCACATACAGTTGCAAATCGGGAATGCGCACGCCAATCGGGCTGACACCCACCAACTGCGCGTCCGCCGCCTCCAGGGCGCGGTAGGTCACGTGCACGGTGGTTTCGGTGATGCCGTACATGTTCACCAGTTGCGTGCCGGCGTTGATCGCCCGGGCGTACCACGGCTTGAGCATGCCCGGCTCCAGCGCTTCGCCGCCGAAGATCACCTGGCGCAGGGAATGGGACTGCGGGTTCTGGCCTTGTGCGGCGATCAATTGCCGAAAGGCGCTGGGCGTCTGGTTGAGAATGCTCACACCCGCTTCGCACAGCAGCGTGTAGCACTCGTCCGGTGAGCGGCTGACCAGTTGCGGCACGATCAGCAACTGGCCGCCGTGCATCAGTGCGCCCCAGATTTCCCAGACCGAGAAGTCGAAGGCGAAGGAGTGAAACAGCGCCCAGACGTCGTTGCGGTTGAAATCGAACCAGTGCTCGGTGGCCGTGAATAAGCGGGCAACCTGGCGGTGCTCGATCATCACGCCCTTGGGCTGGCCGGTGGAGCCGGAGGTGTAGATCACATAGGCCAGGTGGGCCGGGCTGACGTTGACCCGCGGGTTGACGATGGATTCACCGCGCAGGCCGTTGAGGTCGACCTGTGGCAAGTCGCCAACCAGATGGCGCGTGTTGGCTTGTACCAACACGGCCAAGGGTTCGCTGTCGGTTAGGGTGTAGGCGATGCGCTCCAGCGGGTACGCCGGGTCGATCGGCACGTAGCCGGCGCCGGCCTTGAGGATGCCCAGCAGGCCGATGATCATTTCCGGGCCACGCTCCACGCAGATCGCCACGCGGTCATCCGGGCGGATGCCCTGGGCCAGCAGGCGGTGGGCGACTTGGTTGGCGCGCTCGTTGAGCTGGCGGTAGGTGAGGCGCTGGTTGTCGAAGCGCAAGGCAATGGCTTCAGGCTGGGCGGCGGCGTGGGTTTCGACGTGTTGGTGGATCAGGGCGGTGTCGGCGTAAAGCGCGGGGCTGTGATTGAAGCGATGCAACAGGCTCTGGCGTTCGGTGTCGGGCAGGATAGTCAGGCCGCTGAGCGGCATATCCGGTCGCTGTTCAAGGGCCTCGGCCAGGCTTTCCAGAGCGGTATGCAGGTAGGTGGCGACACGTTCGGCACCGATGGACGCGTCGACCATCACGGTCAGGGCGAAATCTTCACCCAGGTCATCGACGTTGACCGTCAGCGGGTAGTTGGTGCGTTCCTCGGCGCTGAGTACGCGGATGCCCTCGGCGATCTCGATCACCTCGGCCATGTCCGTGGCGGCGCTGTGGCGGTAGTTGAGCATGGCGCTGAACAGCGGCGTCGGTGCGGCAACGCCACTGCAACGCTGGGCCAGCGCCAGGGAGGCATGTTCGTGGTTGAGCAAGGTGGTGAGGCGTTCGTGAGTCGCCTTGACCCCGGCGCGCACGCTCTGCTCGCCCACGTCTACGCGCAAGGGCAAGGTGTTGATGAACATGCCCAGGGCCCGCTCACCGCCCTCGCCCGCGCCCATGCGGCCGAGCATCACGGTGCCGAACACCACCGCGTCGCGCCCAGAGACCACGCCCAATACGCGCGCCAACGCCAGGTGCATCATGCTCGCCACGCTCACGCCAAGCGGCCGCGCCAGGGTGCGCAGACGGCGGCTCAACGCGCTGTCGACGGCAAGGCGTGCCTCATCAATACCCAGGCCGTCGCCCTGTACGTCCTGCAAACCGAAAGGCAGTGTCGGCTCCTCGATATCCGCCAGCATCTCGCGGAAAAAGACCTCATGGGCCTGCTCGCTGACGCCATGGCGCACTTGGGCGATGTAGCTGCGAAACGGCACCGGCTCTCCCGCCTGGGCTTGCTCGCCGGCCAGGTACAACTGGATTTCATGGCGCACCACATCCAGGGCGGTGTGGTCGAGGATGGTGTGGTGAAACAGCAGGGTCGCCGCCACACACCCGGTGAGCGAATCCTGGGTAAACACCAGGCGCAGCAGCGGTGCCTGGCCCAGGTCCATGCGGTCGTTGCGCGCATCGAAATCCACGGCTTCGCACGCCAGGCTTGCCTTGCGCCACACCACTTGCAGCGGTTCGTCGAGACGCTCCCAGACTATCGAGGTGCGCAGGATATCGTGGCGATCGATCACCCATTGCAACGCTTCGGTAAAGGCGTGCAAACGTGCGCGATTGTCGAATTCGAAATGCGCGTGCAGCACGTAGGGGTCACCCTGCTCCGCCGACAGATGGTGGTAAAGCATGCCTTCCTGCAGCGGCGCCAGCGGATAGATGTCCTGCACATTCGCCGCGCCCCCAGGGATGGCCGCGACGATACGGTCGATAGCCGCCTGGTCGAGGCTGACCAGCGGCAGCATGTCCGGCGTAATGCGGTAGGCCGGACTCAGCCAGTCACCGCCATGCTCGGCCACCAGTTCCAGCAGCCGGGGTTTGTGAGCAATCAGTTGATCCCACAGCGCATCATCCAACGCCTCGTCGTCACCGAGGATGATCAGGTCGCCTTCTTCCAGTTGCAGACGGATCGCATGGGTGGAAATCGCTGCCAATAATTCGCTGAACTGCATGGGGTAACCTGCCTGGTAAGTCACGGTTGAGGAGAAAGTCCGTTTTCAGCTGCCGCGTAAATCGGGTGCTGGGCGCCGCGCGCCCAAAAAAAGCGGGCGCAGCCGGGGGCCTGGAGAGGCTTCCGGCAGGCTTGGAAAATTAAGGGATTTGGCAGGCGGGGGGTGACATGGTAAGCGGGGACAAGAGAGATCAGGGTTGGTTCAATCTCAATGAAAACACCTTACGCCTGTGGCTGGCGGGACCTTGTGGTGAGCGGGCTTGCTGTGGTGAGCGGGCTTTTTTGTGGTGAGCGGGCTTGCCCCGCGCTGGGCTGCGAAGCAGCCCCAACACGGCCACCGCGTTCTTTCAGGTAAAACGAGTTGGCCGGATTAGGGCCGCTTCGCAGCCCAGCGCGGGGCAAGCCCGCTCACTACAACGAACCTGCCCATCACAACAGGCCTGCCCACCACAAATTCAGGCGGAGGGTAATTTGAGGTGGCGGGCGTACCACGGTCGTCTTGGCACGCGCTTGAACAGGCCCTGTAATAGGTTTTCGTCTTCACCGAAGGTAATGCGCAATGCCAGCTTCATGGTCTCCGGGTCCATCTCCATCGACCGGCCCATCTGCAGGCCCGGCGTGGTGCTGCAGCCATGGGTGTCCGGGCCGAGCCAAGGGTCGCCGACTTCCACCCAGCGTCCCGGTGCGAACCAGGCTACGCCGTTGACCTCCATGCGCCTGACTTCGCCTGGATTGAAGCGTTCATGGGCGCGGAACCAGTCTTCGATACGGTCATCGATCCAGCCGTGGAAGTGCCAGAACACCGGGTTGACGTGCGAGGAAAACGGGTCGCCGAGGAAGTCGTTTTCCGCCGCGTACCAGCGCGGGGCGAAGTCGGAGGGGTCGCGGGCGAAGGGCACGGGCGCGCCGTTCGACGGGTCGCGCGGCACTGAGGCCCAGCGCATGTGCAGCCAGTCGTGCAGGCCCAGTTCCATCTCGGAGCCCAACTGCCCCAGGGTGAATTTGGCCAGGTAGCGCGGATCGCGGTATTGGGACTCCCAGACCTGGAAGTTGCTGTGGTAGGTCTCGGCGCTCTTGATGTCGCTGACCCACTGGGTGTAGTCGCCGTCGTCCGGCGCCAACCAGGTCGGTGGCAGCGCGAAGCCGTCGTGGTTGTCGAAATAGCGCAGAAAGCCCAGGCGATCACGTTCCAGGGCCGGTTGCGGCTCGGGGAACTGCGGCCATGAGGGCAGGTCCTGCATTGAGCGCGCGGTGCCGAGCATGTGCCGGTGCATGAAGAAGAAGTCGATCCCCGAGCCATTACGGTCCTTGCGCTTGCCCCGTGCGTCGCGCTCCTGGCCACGCGGGCCGGGCTGCCAGCCGATGCCGCGCAGGGCGTCGCGTTTTTCTTCGGAGAGTTTGTGCCACTGGTCACGACTGGCGTGCCACAGCTGGTGGAACAGGCGGTGCTCGGGGGAAATCAGCCAGGCCAGCAGGGTCGGGTTGAGGCCGATACGCTGGCGGGCTTCCGGGAACCACTGTTTATGGGCGATGAAACGGTTGTCGCGCTCAACGAGCGCCAACGGGCGGTCGAGGTCGAGGATCTGCCCGCTGAGGGTGCCACTGCCGGCGTTGCCGAAGTCGGCCCAGACTTCGTCGAGGGTCATCTTGAATTCATAGGCCGGCGTGCCATCGGCCGAGTCCCGGTCGATCAACCGCCAGTACAGCACGGCGCTCTCCCCGGTCAGCAGATCACCGAGCACGCGGTAACGCGGTTCGCCTTCGGCGCGCAGGTTGGCGGCGGTGTCCAGGTAGCCGCGCAGGCCACGCCCACGGGGGGCGATGTCGAGCAACAGCGCCAGGCCTTGCAACGGCAGGCCCTTGAGGCCGGCATCGCGGCCTTCCAGGCGCAGGTCCCAGACCCCGCGCAGCGTGTTCGCCAGGTGCTGGCCGGCGGTGTCGGCCAGGTCCACGGTGGCTTCGCCGGGGGTGATGGGGAATTCTTCTTCGCGCGTCAACTCGCGATGGGCATAGAAGGCTGCCGGCACAGCGGCGCCTGTCAGTGCCAGGCCTGCGATGAACCCACGTCGAGAGATGGTCATTGTCTACCTTAGGAAACGGCTTTATCAGAGCTAGAACGTTTGCACGCCGGGGAAATTTACCGCCGCGCCCTGCCCGCCTAAATTTCCCCGCCCATCACTCGTTCTTCCCTGATAGCGAAGGCCTCAACTGACTGAGATGGCAATGACAAAACCACGTTCGAAAAAGGCGCTGTATATCGGCTTGCCGCTGGCATTGGCCATCGGTGCCGGGGCCGGTTTCCTGGTCTGGGATCACTGGTTCAAGGGCAATGCCGGTTACCCGCTGGAGGTGATCAAGCAGGCCAATGAAATGCAGGATCGGCTGCTGTCGTTCGACAGCCACATCACCGTGCCGGTGGATTTCGGCACCGCCGGCAACGAGGCCGACAAGGACGGTGAGGGCCAGTTCGACCTGGCCAAGGCGGCACGTGGGCGCCTGTCCGGTGCCGCCCTGACGATTTTCGGCTGGCCGGAAATCTGGAACGGCCCCAACGCGCCGCACAAGCCCACCGACGGTTTTGTCGAAGCCGCGCGCCACGAACAGGAAGTGCGCTACAAGATTATCAGCGGCATGGTGCGCGACTACCCCAACCAGGTCGCCATCGCCTACACCCCGGATGATTTCCGGCGCCTGCATGGCGAAGGCAAATTCGCGATTTTCATCAGCATGCTCAACGCCTACCCGCTGGGCAACGACCTGAACCAGTTGGACCTGTGGGCGGCACGCGGCATGCGCATGTTCGGCTTCAGCTATGTGGGCAATAACACCTGGTCGGACTCGTCGCGCCCGCTGCCGTTTTTCAATGACTCCACCGACGCCCTCGACGGTTTGTCGGAGATCGGCAAGCAAGCGGTGCACCGCCTCAATGACCTGGGGGTCATCATCGATGTGTCGCAGATGTCGACCAAAGCCTTGGAGCAAGTGGCGCAATTGAGTCGTACGCCGATGGTGGCGTCGCACTCGGCACCGCGCGCGGCGGTGGATATCCCGCGCAACCTGAGCGACAAAGAGCTGCAACTGATCAAGCACAGCGGTGGCGTGGTGCAGATCGTGGGGTTCTCCGCCTACCTGCGCCCACTGAGCCAGCCGACCCAGGACAAGCTCAACGCCCTGCGCGCCCGCTTTGACCTGCCACCCCTGCCCAACCTGGCCATGGCGCTGATGCCGGGCGACGCAATCATCGCCGCCTGGCCCGAACACAAGTTCGGCGAGTACGCCAGCGCGCTGTACGCCATCCTCGATGAGGAACCCAAGGCCACCCTCAAGGACCTGGGGGATGCCATCGACTACACCGTGCGCAAGATCGGCATCGACCATGTCGGCCTGGCGTCGGACTTCAACGACGGCGGCGGCGTCGAGGGCTGGAACAACGTCGGCGAAATACGCAACGTCACCGCCGAACTGATCCAGCGCGGCTACTCCGAAGCCGACATCGCCAAGCTGTGGGGAGGCAACTTCCTGCGGGTGTGGGACCAGGTACAAAAAGCCACCAAGCCCTTGGCCAACCGCTAATCATCCAGAAGCCCGTCCATGACCGACCGCCGTACGTTCCTCAAACAGGCTGGTGTATTTGCCGCCAGCCTGCCACTGGGCGCCGCCCTGCTCCCGCAGGCCGTCGCCGCCAACGCAACCAATGACCCATGGACGGGGCTCAAGCAACTGTTCAACCAGGACCCGGACTACCTGCACTTTTCCAATTTCCTGGTGGCTACGCACCCCAAGCCGGTGCGCGAGGCCATTGAGCGTTACCGCGCACAGATCGACCGCAACCCAGGGCTGGCCATGGACTGGGACCTGCAGGAAGCCTGGAAACGCGAAGGCCAGGTACGCGAGTGGGCCGGCCGCTACCTGAAGGCCGCACCGGCGCAGATCGCCCTCACCAGCAGCACCTCCGAAGGGCTGGCGATGATTTATGGCGGGATCAAGGTACGGCCGGGCCAGGAGATCCTCACCACCGTCCACGAGCACTATGCCACCGAGTACAGCCTGGACTTTCGCGTGCGCAAGGAGCAGACCCAGGTTCGCAAGATTCGCCTGTTCGACAACGCCAACCGCGTGTCCATCGACGAGGTGCTGGGCAACATCCAGCGCAATATCCGCCCCAACACGCGCGTACTCGGCATGACCTGGGTGCAGTCCGGCAGCGGCGTGAAACTGCCCATCGGCGAAATCGGCAAACTGGTGGAAGAACACAACCGCAACCGTGACGCCAAGGACCGCCTCCTCTACGTGGTCGACGGCGTGCATGGTTTCGGCGTGGAAAACCTCGATTTCCCGGACATGCACTGTGACTTCTTCATCGCCGGCACCCACAAGTGGATGTTCGGCCCACGCGGCACCGGACTGGTGTGCGCCCGCGACCCGCAAAACAACTACGTGACCCCCATGGTGCCGACCTTCTCCGAAGACAAAGACTTCGCCACCAGCATGACCCCAGGCGGCTACCACGCCTTTGAGCATCGCTGGGCAGCGGACGAGGCCTTCAAGCTGCATCTGCAGCTGGGCAAGGCGCCGGTGCAGGCGCGCATCCATGCACTGAACACCGAACTGAAAGAGCAACTGCTGGCCCACCCGCGGATCGAACTGGTGACCCCGCACAGCCCCGAACTGTCGGCCGGCTTTACTTTCTTCAGGGTTAAGGGCCAGGACAGTGACGCCGTAGCCGCCTACATGATGAAAAACCGTGTGGTGATTGACGCGGTAGACCGTGATGTCGGCCCGGTGATCCGCACCGCGCCTGGGCTGCTCAATTCTTCCGCAGAGATCCAGCGCTTCATGACGTTGCTGGGCCAGCGGGTGTAACGCACACCTTTTCCACGTTGAATGAGAGGACTCCATGAACAAACCCCTCACGGCATTGGCACTGACCGCCCTGTGCGGCGCCTTGTTGCCAAGCCTCGCCCAGGCCGCCGCGCCACAACCCGGCAAAGTATTCAAGGACTGCAAGGACTGCCCGGAAATGGTAGTGCTGCCCGCCGGCACCTTCACCATGGGCACGCCAGAGGATGAAGTCGGCCGCGAGCCGGATGAAGGCCCGATGCACGACGTGACCTTCGCCAAGCCGTTCGCCATGAGCCGCTTCCACATCACCGCCGGCGAATGGGACAGCTACATCCGCCAGACCGGGGTGAAGATCGCCGACGGTGACACCCGCCCCGGCCGCGAGTGCATCGCCAGCAAGCCGCGCTACCCCCAGGGCCCGCGCCAACCGGCAGTGTGCATGGACATGGACGACATCAAGCAGTACGTGGCCTGGCTGTCGAAAAAAACCGGCCAGCAGTACCACATGGTCAGCGAAGCCCAACGTGAATACGCTGCGCGCGCCGGTTCTACCGGGCCGTTCCCCTTCCCGTTCGATGAGGGCAAGGGCTACAGCATCGCCAAGCACGCCAACACCTATGGCCCGGCCGATGGGTACAGCTACTCATCGCCTGTCGGCAGCTACCCGCCGAATGCGTTTGGCATGTACGACATGCATGGCAACGTCTACGAACGGGTGGCCGACTGCGAGCACTCCAACTACATCGGCGCGCCTACCGACGGCAGTGCGTGGATGGAGCCGAACTGCGAGGGCTACATGATTCGCGGCAATGACTGGGGAGAAGCGCCAGTGTTCTCGCGCTCGGGCAACCGCAACAACATCTACCCGCAGACGCGGGGGGATTGGATTGGCTTTCGGGTGGTACGCGACCTGTAATAACGCAGGAGATCAAATGCGGGAAGGGGCTTGCCCCCGATGGGGGTGTATCAGTACCTGACCTACCACCATCGGCGGCATAAGTATCTACACAACGCTGCAGCAACCACGGCAACCACGATGCGAAGCGAGTCGCTCTTGATCCTGATCTTGATCTAGCTTTTGATCTCAGGCGCCCCGTCAAACACGTTGGCCGAACGCAGGCTTGAAACAGTGGGTAACCCGGCAGGACGCCGGGTTAGCCGTCCTGGGCCAAGGATGGCCCATGACGGCGGCCCACGGATTCAAGCCGGAGTGAGGGCACACCGAGCCTAGGCGAGGTGCCGAGTGTTGGGGCGAAGCGTTTTGGGTTACTTTTTGCGCTCTTCAAAAAGTGACCCACTGTAAGAGCGGAACCATAAGCCGCCGTTACCTAAATAACGGATATGTACCCTGTCTGATCCAACATCCAGGTCAGCTGTCAGGCCGCCACGGGAGCAAGCTCCCTCGCCACAGGTCCTGCGCCATACCCAGAATTGTGTAGATACCGAGGCCCCGATGGCGCTGAATCAGTCACCTGATGAATCGACTGACCCAGCGCCATCGGTGGCATAAGTATCTACACAACGCTGCAGCAACCACGGTAACCACGATGCGAAGCGAGCCGCTCTTGATCCTGATCTTGATCTAGCTTTTGATCTCAGGCGCCCCGTCAAACACGCTGGCCGGAATTCGACAGGGATTTGGGGGGTAAACCGGCAGGGATGCCGGTTTAGCCGCCCCGCGCCATGGATGGCACGTGGCGGCGGCCCCCCAAATACCTGTCGGATTACGGGCACACCGAGCGTGAGCGAGGTGCCGAGTATTGGGGCAAGAGCGTTTTGCTTACTTTTGCGCTCTTCAAAAGTGAGCCGCTGTAAAAGCGGAACCCATAGCGGCCGTTACCCAAATAACGGATATGTACCCGGTCTGATCCAACATCCTAGTCGTCTGCCAGGCCGCCAACGGGAGCAAGCTCCCTCGCCACAGGTCCTGCGCCATACCCAGAGTGGTGTAGATACCGATACCCCGATGGCGCTGAATCAGTCACCTGATGAATCGACTGACACACCGCCATCGGGGGCAAGCCCCCTCCCACATTTGGATCACGGGGTGACAGTTAGATTGTAGTCAGCTGTCAGGCAGCCGGCGGGAGCAAGCTCCCTCGCCACAGGTCCTGCGCCATAGCCAGAATTGTGTAGATACCGATGCCTCGATGGCACTGAATCATTCACCACACTGCTATCGGGGGCAAGCCCTCCTTCCCACACTTTTAACTGTGCCCGCTTTAGAGTCCCTTCCGCGCCAACAACGCCAACCCTTCATGCAGCGCCGGAAACAGGCTGTTGTTGAAGTTGTTCCAGCGCAGTTCGAGGATGGTGTCCTCCGGCGAGATCTCGGTCTTGAGCACGTCATGGAACACTTCACCCGAGTCGATGCCGTTGTCCACGTAGTGGAACGACGCGCCGGTGAGGTACAGCGGCTCCGATGGCGTCGTGGCCTTGGTCGTCCAATCGGTGACCGTCAGCCCACGCGCACCGTACAGGGCGTTCCAGGTCGCGTAGGCGCCACGGCGCTCGTAGGGCGATTCGATGCGGGTAATGCCCGGGTGAATGTTCATGATGCGGCGGGCAAACGGTGCACCGGGACGCACCAGCTCGTCGAGGATCACCAGCAGGCCGTCCAGCACCACGATATCCGCCTTCAGTTCCACCAGCGTGTCGTGCAGGCGGCGTTCGAAGTCCTGCTTGCCGGCGATGTGTTCCGCGCTGCCCCGTGGCAGGCGGCGATAGGTGGACGGCACGCTCAACAGCAAGTCATTGACCAGGCGCCCCTGCACCCGCAGGTCGGCCGGGTACAGCCACTGGCGGCCCGGCGTGTAGGCAAAACCGTAGTCGTTGACCAATTGCTGGTCACGCGGGTTCTGCTCGTCATCGTCATACACCACCCCCACCAGGTTGTAGGCCTCGCCCAGCGGCGTGTCGTTCAGTGCCCCCGCCAGGGATTCCAGCACCGACATCATGTAGCGCTCGTGGTCCTTGTAGGCCACCGGCTGCCCAGCCTTGTCGGCAGCGGCATTGCGCAGGGACCACACATACACCAGGTTCTTTTTCGTCATTGTTTCGCTCTCACTGGATAGATCAGGCACGCGCCGATACGCGTGCGCCTACACCACAAGAACGAACCAGGCCCCGCCCAATTTATCCATCGCGGCCACCGCCTGGCACGCCGAGCTAAATAGTCGCGCCGACACTTCGTTTGTCATGGGTAAGGGTCTGTGTGCCCAGCCCCCTCTTTTTCACTTTCCGGGAAGTATTTATGACCGACCCCAAGCGCGGCGCCTTCAACGGTTTGCTCGCATTGCTCAGGCCCTTTCGCACCCTCGTGACCGTCTCCGTCGCCCTGGGCATGGCCGGCGGCCTGGCCATCACGTTGCTGCTGGCGACGATCAATAATGCCCTGCACTCGCCACAAGGCATGACCCAGGGCGTGATCCTGACCTTTGCAGCCTTGTGCGTGCTGGCGCTGGTCAGCTCGATCATTTCCGACATCGGCACCAACTACGTCGGTCAACGGATCATTGCCGCCCTGCGCAAAGACCTGGGTGAAAAGGTGCTGTCGGCGCCCATCGGGCAAATCGAGCGCTACCGCTCCCACCGACTGATCCCGGTGCTGACCCACGATGTCGACACCATCAGCGACTTCTCCTTCGCGTTCACGCCCTTGGCCATTGCCGCCACGGTGACGCTGGGCTGCCTGGGCTACCTGGCGTACCTGTCGGTGCCGATGTTCCTGATGATGGTCGTCGCCATCGTGATCGGCAGCGCCGTGCAGTTCATCGCTGGCGGCAAAGGTATCCAAGGCTTTGACCTGGCACGCAGCCATGAAGACGAATTGCAGCGTTATTACAACGCCATCGCGTCCGGCGCCAAGGAACTGCGTATGCATCGGCCACGGCGCTTTCGCATGAACACCCACCGTATCCAGGAAACGGCGGACCGCATCAGCGATATCCAGGTGCGTTCGGTCAACATCTACATCCTCGCCAAGACCTTCGGCTCGATGCTGTTCTTCGTGGTCATCGGCCTGGCCCTGGCGATGCAGGCCTATAACCCGAACCCGGACCCGACCGTGATCACCGGCTTCGTGCTGGTGCTGTTGTACATGAAAGGCCCGCTGGAACACCTGCTGGGTTACCTGCCCGTGGTGGGCAAGGCGAAGATTGCCTTCGGGCGTATCAGCGAGTTGTCGGAGCGCTTCTCCTCGCCTGAACCGCACCTGCTGATGGATGACAGCGAGGCGCCGACACCGATCGTCAACAGCCTGGAACTGCGAAACGTGAGCTACAGCCCACCGGCCGTGGAAGGCAGCGAGCCGTTTCACCTGGGGCCGATCAACCTGAGCATTGCCCAAGGCGACATCGTATTTATCGTCGGCGAAAACGGCAGTGGCAAGACCACGCTGATCAAATTGCTGCTGGGGCTCTACCCGCCGCAGTCCGGCGAAATCCTGCTCAACGGCGAGGCCGTGACCGACCCCGAGCGCGATGACTATCGCCAATTGTTCACCACGGTATTCGCCGACTACTACCTGTTCGACGACCTGGTCCAGGGCAGCGCCACCCAGTCACTGGACAGCGCCACTAAATACCTGGAACGCCTGGAGATCGCGCACAAAGTCAGCGTCAAGGACGGTGTGTTCAGCACCACCGACCTGTCCACCGGCCAGCGCAAGCGCCTGGCACTGGTCAATGCCTGGCTGGAGGAACGCCCGGTGCTGGTATTCGACGAATGGGCCGCCGACCAGGACCCGGCCTTCCGCCGGATTTTCTATACCGAGCTGCTGCCGGACCTCAAGCGCCTGGGCAAAACCATCATCGTGATCAGCCATGACGACCGCTATTTCGACATCGCCGATCAGTTGGTACGGCTGCGCGCCGGCCAGGTGATGCATGAAATGGAGCCTGCATGACATTTTCTTTTCCGGTTTTCCGAAGTAGGAACGTCTCACTAGTGGTAATGAGAACTAACCTCAATAAACATTAAAATTTGCCCACTTAAAACATAGAAGAGAAACCATCCATGTCAGCACGACTCGGTCTCAGCCCACTGAGCAAAGCGCTAACCAGGGCCCTGAACATCAACCTTCTGCCGAGCGCGCTTGCCCTAGCGGTATCGCTGCCGGTTGCCGGCTATGTGCAGGCACAGGAGATCGAGTTGGATATTCCAGCACAGGCACTGGGGAGTGCACTGCAGGAATTCGGCCGCCAGGCCAACCTGCAGGTGCTGTACAGCCCGACCGACGTGGCGGGAAAAAACAGCACGGCGATCAAAGGTAAACTGGATCCGCAGCAGGCGATCAACACCTTGCTGGCAGGCACTTCGACCACTCACAGCCTCAGTGGCAACGCGCTGACCGTTACCGCCGCCGGCGCGTCCGCCGGGCTGGAATTGAGTCCGACCCAAGTGACCGGCAACGTGCTGGGCAACATCACCGAGGGCTCCGGCTCCTACACGCCGGGCACCATTGCCACGGCCACGCGGCTGACCCTGACCCCGCGGGAAACCCCGCAGTCGATCACGGTGATTACCCGCCAACATATCGAGGACTTCGGCCTCAACAACGTCGATGACGTGATGCGCCACACGCCTGGCATCACCGTATCGGCCTATGACACCGACCGTACCAACTATTACTCGCGTGGGTTCTCGGTCAACAGTTTCCAGTACGACGGTATTCCGTCCACCGTGCGCAACGTCGGCTACTCGGCGGGGAACACCCTCAGCGACATGGCGATCTACGACCGCGTCGAAGTGCTCAAGGGGGCCACCGGCCTGCTCAACGGCGCCGGCTCCCTGGGCGCGACCATCAACTTGATCCGCAAGAAGCCGACGTCGGAGTTCAAGGGCCATGTGCAATTGGGCGCTGGCTCCTGGGACAACTATCGCAGCGAAGTGGATGTAAGCGGCCCGTTGACCGACAGCGGCAATGTCCGGGGCCGTGCAGTGGCGGCGTACCAGGACAAAAAGTCCTTCATGGACCATTACTCGCGCAAGACCGAAACCTACTACGGCATTACCGAGTTCGACCTGTCCCCCGACACCATGTTGACCGTCGGCTTCGACTATCAGGACAACATTCCGAAAGGCTCCAGCTGGTCTGGTTCGTTCCCGTTGGTCAACTCCAACGGCAGCATCAACAAGATGCCACGCTCCTACAACAACGGCGCCACCTGGAGCTCCTGGGAACAGAACACCCGCACCGCCTTTGCCATGCTTGAGCATGATATGGGTGACGGCTGGGTCACCAAATTCCAGCTCGACCACAAGATCAACAGCTACCATGCCGACCTCGGTTCGATCCAGTTTGTCCAGCCGGCAGCCGATGGCACCGCCGAGGTCAACGGTCAGAAATACACCGGCGAAACCAAAAGCACCTCCGCCGACCTCTACGCCACCGGGCCTTTCAGCCTGTTTGGCCGCGAACATGAACTGGTGGTGGGCGGCTCGATCGGCACGTCGCGTTGGCAAGGCAAGGGGTACTGGTCGCCGGAATGGCCAGGCGGCAATAAAGTCGATTTCTATAACTGGAATGGCCACATTGCCAAGCCGATCTACGGCCCTGTCCAGCAATACATCGACGATACCATCCGCCAGACCGGCTACTACATGACCACACGCTTGAACGTGATGGATGACCTGCACGTGATCCTCGGTGGGCGCGTCGCCAACTACCACGTCACCGGTATCAACCCTTCCTACAAGGAAACCGGCCGCTTCGTTCCTTACGCCGGTGTGGTCTACGACCTCAATGACAACATTTCGGCGTACGCCAGCTACACCGATATTTTCCAACCCCAGGAAAGCACCTACAAAGACCGGAATCAGAAGCTGCTGGAACCGGATGAAGGGCAAAACTATGAGTTGGGCCTCAAGGGCGACTTCCTCGATGGCCGCCTGAACGCCAGCCTTGCTTACTTCGAAGTGCATGAGACCAACCGCGCTATCTCGGACGATGCCTACAACAACCAGACCCCGGCCCCGAACAACTACGCGTTCAAGGGTTCCAAGGCCGTTACCAAAGGCTATGAAGCTGAAGTTTCCGGTGAACTGGCGCCGGGCTGGCAAGTACAGGGTGGCTACACCCACAAGATCGTGCGTGACGATGACGACAAGAAAATCTCCACCTTCGAGCCTGAGCACCAGGTCAACCTGAACACCACCTACAAACTCAAGGGCGACCTGGACCAATTCACCATCGGTGGCGGCCTGCGCTGGCAGAGCAAGGGTTGGTATGAAATCTACAACTCGCCGCTCAACACCAACCAGGACATCACCCAGAAGTCCTATTGGCTGGTGGACTTGATGACCCGCTACCAGGTCACCAAGAACCTCTCGGCGACTGTCAACTTCAACAACATCTTCGACAAGTCCTACTACACCAACGTGGGCTTCTATAACTCGGCGGCCTACGGTGAGCCGCGCAACGTGATGTTCAGCACCCGCTGGGACTTCTGATGTGATGCCTTGATCGCCCTGGCGGCGATCAACCAAAAGCCCGATGGAAGCGCTGCTTTCATCGGGCTTTTTTGTGCCCCGCCCTCCCCTGTGGCGAGTCCCCTGTGGCGAGTGAGCTTGCCCACTCGCCACAGGTTCAGTCTTCATCACCTGATGTGTTATTCCATGGCGGCCACCAGGCTACGGATGAACTCGGCACTGTCGATGATCCCGTCGTGATCAGTCTCGATCATCACTGAACGCTCGATCCGCCCCTGAACAAGGGTGCTTGCCATGTGCTGCTCGATGAGGTCCTTGAACTGCCCGGCGCGGCTCATGGACGCCCACCAGCAACTGACCGGGGCCTTGATCGGCTTGAAGTCCGCCGCCGACAGACGCTCACTGAGCGCGCGGTCGACCTCCCAGGAAATCTGCGCCTCATTGCCACGCAGCAACTCGTCCTTGATACCGGTAAAGGCGTCGCCCAGGGTCTGCTCGGCCCAGGCGATAAACCCTTGCCATTGCCCCGCTTCGTCTTGGGCATCGCGCTGACATTGCTGCCAGGCCGCCTGAATCCGCTCGGCAAACGCCGGGAACATCACGCCCAACAAGGCCGCACGCCGCTCGTTCGCCGAGACTTCACGGTCATCCTCGGTGACGACCGCCTGCCAATAGGGCGTGAGCCACTGCGGCGGCGCGGCGTCGATCCAGCCGACAAACTCGACGTCGCGTCCCGCTTGCTCCAGCACGTAGGCGACTTCCATCGCCAGGTTGCCACCCAACGACCAGCCTGCCAGGCGGAAGGCGCCCTGAGGCTGGGCCAACAGGAGTTGCTCGGCGTAATCCTCGACCATGGCTTGCCATTCGGGCACTGCTGCACCGTCTTCGGCCAATGCACGGCAAATCACCCCGAACACCGGACGCTGCTCCCGGAGCGCGAGGGCAATCGCGGTGTAGCAATGCACCGAACCGAAGCTTGGGTGGAACATGAACAACGGTGTGCCTTCGGTCTGGCTGTTGAGCTTGACGATCAACGAGCTGCGCGCGTCGCCCTGCAGGCAGTTGACCTGGCCGCGTACCGTCGGGTTAAGCATCAACTGGCTGACGGACAAGCCGACACCGCTGACTTTACGGATACGCTCCTTGAGCATCAGCACCAGCAAGGAGTGACCGCCCAACTCGAAGAAGTTGTCGTTTAGCCCTACGCGCTCAACACCGAGGACATCACGCCAGATCGCCGCGACTTGCTGCTCGATGGCGCTTTGCGGGGCCTGATAAGCGTCCGCGCCTTGCGCCTCCGGTTTAGGCAACGCCTTGCGATCCAGCTTGCCATTGGGGCTCAGCGGCATCTGTGTCAACACTACCCACTGCGCCGGCACCATGTAGTCCGGCAACTGCGCCGCCAGGTGCATCGCCACCTGTGCTTTCCAATCCTCGCTCGGCGCCTGCAGCACCAGGTAGCCCACCAGGTGCGTGCCGTCCACGGCGAGCACCGCCGCTTCACGCACGTACGCATGCTCCAGCAGGCGGGCCTCGATTTCACCCAATTCGATGCGCAAGCCACGCAGCTTGACCTGGTGATCGATGCGCCCGGCGTACTCGATCACCCCATCGTCGCGATAACGCGCCAGGTCTCCGGTGCGATACAAACGGGTGCCACTGCCGAACGGATCGGTCACAAAGCGTTCGGCGGTCAGCGCCGGCCGACGGTGATAACCGCGCGCCAGGCCGACGCCGCCGAGATAGAGTTCACCCAACACGCCAACGGGTGCCGGTTCCAAGTTGCCGTCCAACACGTAGCAGCCCAGGTTGGCGATCGGCCGACCAATCGGCACGGCGTCACCCCCTTCGTCGACGCAGGTCCAGTGGGTCACGTCGATTGCCGCTTCGGTCGGCCCATACAAGTTGTACAACCCGGCACGTGGCAGTTTGGCGAACACCTGTTGCTGGGCATCCACCGGCAGTGCTTCACCGCTGCACACAATGCGCTGCAGGCTGTGACAGGCGCCGACGCCGGCATCCTGCAAGAAGGCCTGGAGCATGGACGGCACAAAGTGCAACGTAGTGACTTGTTCGGCGTTAATCAGGCTCACCAGCCTGGCCGGATCACGATGGTCGCCCGGCGCTGCCACCACCAGGCGCGCACCGGTCATCAACGGCCAGAAGAACTCCCACACCGACACGTCGAAACTGAACGGCGTCTTCTGCAAGACCGTGTCACTGCCGTCCAGGCCATACGCCTGCTGCATCCAGCACAGTCGGTTGGTCAGCGCCGAATGGCGGTTACCCGCACCTTTGGGTTGGCCGGTGGAGCCCGAGGTGTAGATCACATAGGCGAGGTTTTCGCCATCGACGACGACCTGCGGATTCCGCTCGGCGTAGGCCTGCAACCCCTCATCGCCCTGCTCCAGCACCAGGCTGTGCAAGCCCGCTGGAATCGGCAGTTGCTCCAGCAAATGCGCCTGGGTCAACAACAGCTTCACGTCGCTGTCTTGCAGCATGTAGGCCAATCGATCGCGGGGGTATTCCGGGTCCAGCGGCACATAAGCGCCACCTGCCTTGAGTACCGCCAGCAGGCCAACGACCATTTCAATCGAACGCTCAACCGCCAGCCCCACGAGGACATCCGGCCCGACGCCGGCCGCCATCAGGCGATGCGCCAGGCGGTTTGCCCGACGGTTAAGCGCGGCGTAACTCAACACCTGCCCGGCAAATACCAGCGCCGGTGCGTCCGGCGTGCGCACCACCTGGGCTTCGATCAACTGATGCACCGGCAGGTGCAGCGGGTAGTCCGTGGCCGTGGCGTTCCAGGCATGCAGGACCGTTTCGCGCTCGGAACGGGCCAGCGAAGGCAACGTTGCCAGACGCTGGGCGCCATCCACTGCCAATGCCTGCAACACCTGCTGGAAGTGCTCGGCCAACCGTTCGATATGCGCCGCGCTGAATGCCTGACGGTCGTAATTGAACTCCAGGCCCAAGGTGTCACCGATGCCCAGCAAGACGGTCAACGGATAGTGGGTTTGCTCCAGGCTGTGCACGGCGCCAAACGTGAGCCCTGAAGGTGCGCCCTGCTCCAGCGCTTCGGACACCGGGTAGTTCTCAAACACCAGAATGCTGTCGAACAGCGCCTCCCCACCC
>NZ_JAIOKW010000047.1:0-43926 GCF_020093335.1 Pseudomonas fluorescens group sp.
CACTTGCGCTTCCGATCTCTCGTTAGCGGGAGGCGAATTCTACAGCGTTACACGCTGCTGTCAACACCTCTTTTTCTCCGCTTTCGACCGAGAGGATCGAAACGTTAATAGAGCCAAACAACACTGCCCTACCAACTCCTTCTGGGCTTCGATGAACTGAAGCAACTCGCTGTCGAATCCTGCGTAACTCTTTGTTTACCAAGGAGTTTTCCGTTTCGACTGCGCCGGAAGTGGGGCGAATTATAGACTTCCAGAATCTGCCGTCAACACCTTTTTTCACATTTCTGTCATATCGGTCAAAAAGCGCTCAAAAACGCAAAAGCCGGCCCCCAAGGGGCCGGCTTTCTAGCTCACCTTATAGGCTAGGGAAGGCAAACTGCGACGCTTCATGGCTGGCCCGTTGCGGCCAACGCTGGGTAATCGCCTTGCGACGGGTATAGAAACGCACCCCATCCGGCCCATAGGCATGCAGGTCGCCGAACAGCGAACGCTTCCAGCCACCAAAGCTGTGATACGCCACCGGCACCGGTAGTGGAACGTTAACGCCCACCATGCCCACTTCAATCTCATCGCAGAATAGACGCGCCGCTTCACCATCACGGGTGAAGATACACGTACCGTTACCGTATTCATGGTCGTTGATCAGTTGCATCGCCGCTTCCAGGCTAGCCACCCGCACCACGCACAGCACCGGCCCAAAGATCTCTTCTTTGTAGATACGCATTTCAGGCGTCACATGATCAAACAGACTGCCCCCCAGGAAGAACCCCTCTTCATGGCCCGCAACACTCAGCCCACGGCCATCCACCACCAACTTGGCGCCCGAAGAAACACCGTCTTCTATATAGCCACTGACTTTGTCACGCGCCTGACCGGTCACCAGCGGCCCCATATCCAGGCCACAAGAGGTGCCCGCACCGATCTTCAACGCCTTGACCTGCGGCACCAGCTTGGCGATTAACGCGTCCGCCACCTGGTCACCCACGCACACGGCCACCGAGATCGCCATGCAACGCTCGCCGCAGGAACCGTACGCCGCGCCCATCAAAGCACTGACGGCGTTATCCAGGTCCGCATCCGGCATCAGTACCGCGTGGTTCTTCGCGCCACCCAGTGCCTGTACGCGCTTACCGCGTTTGGTCGCTTCGGAATAGATGTACTCGGCAATCGGCGTCGAGCCCACGAAGCTCAGCGCTTTCACTTCCGGCGCTTCGATCAGCGCATCCACAGCGCCCTTGTCACCGTGTACCACGCTCAGCACGCCTTTAGGCAGACCCGCCTCCTGCAGCAGCTGTGCGATCAAGAGCGTCGAACTCGGATCACGCTCCGAGGGTTTCAGGATGAAACAGTTACCGCAGACAATGGCCAGCGGGTACATCCACAACGGCACCATCGCCGGGAAGTTGAACGGCGTGATACCAGCCACTACCCCCAGCGGCTGGAAATCCGACCACGCATCAATGTTCGGCCCTACGTTACGGCTGTACTCGCCCTTCAGAATCTCCGGCGCCGAGCACGCGTACTCAACGTTTTCGATCCCACGCTTCAGCTCACCGGCGGCGTCTTCCAGCGTCTTACCATGCTCTTCGCTGATCAACTGCGAGATACGCGCTTCGTTCTGCTCCAGCAATTGCTTGAAACGGAACATCACCTGAGCACGTTTGGCGGGCGGGGTATTACGCCAAGCCGGGAACGCCGCCTTGGCCGAGTCGATCGCCTGTTGAATGGTTTCACGGCTGGCCAACGGCACCTGGTGGATCACCTGCCCGGTGGACGGGTTATACACGTCGGCACTGCGACCGCTGTCGTTGACCAACTCGCCGTTGATCAAATGCTGGATAAGGCTCATGCAGGGCTCCTGAAAAGTTGTTCTATATAGAAGGAGAAATCAGTCGATCTTGTTCAGCACTTCGCCGACCGCATCGAACAGGCGATCCAGGTCCTGCGGCTTGCTGTTGAAGGTTGGCCCGAACTGCAGGGTGTCGCCACCAAAACGCACGTAGAAACCGGCTTTCCACAAGGCCATGCCGGCCTCAAAGGGGCGCACGATCGCATCACCGTCACGCGGGGCAATCTGGATAGCGCCCGCAAGCCCGTAGTTGCGGATGTCGATGACGTTCTTGCTGCCCTTCAGGCCATGCAGCGCATTCTCAAAGTGCGGGGCGACTTCGGCGACGCTCTGCACCAGGTTTTCCTTCTGCAACAGCTCCAATGCAGCCAGGCCGGCGGCGCAGGCTACCGGGTGCGCCGAATAGGTGTAGCCGTGCGGAAACTCAACTGCGTACTCCGGCGTCGCCTGGTTCATGAACGTCTGATAGATCTCGCTGCTGGCGATCACCGCGCCCATCGGGATGGCGCCGTTGGTGACTTGCTTGGCGATGCACATCAGGTCCGGGGTCACGCCGAAGCTGTCGGCACCGAACATCGAGCCAGTACGGCCGAAACCGGTGATCACTTCATCGAACACCAGCAGGATGTTGTGTTGATCGCAGATCTCACGCAGGCGCTTGAGGTAACCCTGAGGCGGCACCAGCACGCCAGCGGAACCCGCCATCGGCTCGACAAACACCGCAGCGATGTTCGACGCATCGTGCAATTCAATCAGCTTGAGCAGCTCATCGGCCAACGCGATACCGCCCTGCTCCGGCATGCCGCGGGAGAAGGCATTGCTTGCCAGCAACGTGTGCGGCAGATGGTCAACGTCCATCAAGCCCTGGCCAAATAACTTACGGTTACCGTTGACGCCACCCAGGCTGGTACCGGCGATGTTCACACCGTGATAACCACGGGCGCGACCGATCATCTTGGTCTTGGTGGCCTGGCCTTTGAGGCGCCAGTACGCACGCACCATTTTCACCGCGGTATCGGCGCACTCGGAGCCGGAATCGGTGAAGAACACATGATTCAGGTTGCCAGGGGTCAGGTCGGTGATCTTTTCCGCCAATTGGAAGGACAACGGATGACCGTACTGGAAGCCCGGCGAGTAGTCCAAAGTCCCCAGTTGCTTGGCGACCGCTTCCTGGATCTCCTTACGCGTGTGCCCGGCGCCGCAGGTCCACAGGCCCGACAACGAGTCATACACCTTGCGCCCCTTGTCATCAATCAACCAACTACCTTCAGCCGCCACGATCAGGCGCGGGTCTCGCTGAAAGTTACGGTTGGCCGTGTACGGCATCCAGTGAGCGTCCAGCTTCAATTGGCTGGCCAGGGACGATGGGGCGTTTTCGGGCATGTTCATCAGCAAAACCTCGCAAGGCAAAAGGCAGCGTCGGGATTGAAAAAGCGTTGTTGCAGCTAAATTGCCACGGCGATAAAGTCGGTGAAATCCAACTCTTCTAACCTTCAGTCAGGCCTTTACTAAACTATGAGCAGCCGTCGACCCGATCCCCTGGCGCAAGTCAGCGACTTTGATATCCGCCTGCTGCGCATCTTTCGCAGCGTGGTGGAGTGCGGGGGCTTTTCGGCGGCGGAAACCGTGCTGGGCATCGGGCGTTCGGCGATCAGCCAGCAAATGAGCGATCTTGAGCAACGGCTCGGATTAAGACTGTGCCAACGCGGCCGCGCCGGGTTTTCCCTGACCGAAGAGGGTCGCGAGGTCTACCAATCGGCCCTGCAACTATTAAGTGCCTTGGAAAGCTTTCGCACCGAGGTCAACGGCCTGCACCAGCATCTGCGCGGGGAACTGATCATCGGCCTCACCGACAACCTCGTCACTCTGCCCCATATGCGCATCACCCACGCGCTCGCGCAATTGAAGGAGCGCGGCCCGGACGTGCAGATCCAGATCCGTATGATCGCCCCCAACGAAGTTGAACAAGGCGTACTCGACGGCCGCCTGCATGTCGGCGTGGTGCCCCAGGCCAGCGCCCTGTCGGGGTTGGAATACCAGCCGCTGTACAGCGAGCGTTCACTGCTCTACTGCGCGGTGGGCCATCCGTTGTTCTATGCCGAAGACAAGCAGCTGGACGATGCACGCATCGATGCCCAGGACGCCATCGCCCCGACCTTCCGCCTGCCCGCCGAGATCCAGGCCCATTACCAAGTCCTCAACTGCACCGCCAGCGCCTCCGACCGCGAAGGCATGGCCTTCCTGATCCTCACCGGTCGCTACATCGGCTACTTGCCCGATCACTACGCCAGCCTGTGGGTACAACAAGGCCGACTGCGTGCGCTGAAACCGGCTACACGTTTTTACGATTTGAGCCTCGCATCGGTCACGCGCAAGGGCCGTCGCCCCCATTTGGTGCTGGAAAGCTTCCTCGAAAGCCTGGCCGCAACGCGCTAACCCAGGTCTTTTGTGAAAAGCTGAGCAACTGGACAGCTTTTTGCAAGCGCACAAGGACCTAGAACCGTCCGACTCGAGTTTGCCCGCCATGCCACCAGAAACCTCCAGCCCCAGCGACCTTATCTACGGCCTCAACGACCGGCCGAAACCTGCCCCGGCCTTCCTCGCTGCACTGCAACACGTGCTCGCCGCCTTTGTTGGCATCATCACCCCACCGCTGATTATCGGTTCTACCTTGGGACTCACCGCGCATTTACCGTACCTGATCAGCATGGCGTTGATGGTTTCCGGTGTGGGCACCTTCATCCAGGCGCGTAGGCCATTTGGTATCGGCGCCGGGATGATCTGCCTGCAAGGCACCAGCTTCGCCTTCCTCGGCGCAGTGCTGTCGGCGGGCTTCCTGGTGAAGCAACGCGGCGGCAGCCCGGAAGACATCATGGCGATGATCTTTGGCGTGTGCTTTTTCGGCGCCGCGGTGCAGATCGTGCTGAGCCAATTCATCGGTCAACTGCGTCGGGTCATCACGCCGCTGGTGACCGGGATTGTCATCACCCTGATCGGCATCAGCTTGATCAAGGTCGGCATCACTGACCTTGGCGGCGGTTTCAACGCCCCCGACTTCGGCGCACCCACCAACCTGGCGCTGGGTCTGTTCGTGGTGTTGACGATCATACTGCTCAACCGCTCCAACACGCCGTGGGTACGCCTCTCGGCCATCATCATCGGCCTGGCCCTAGGCAGCCTGGCCGCCTGGTTCAGCGGCAAACTCGTGCCCCAAGCCCTGCCCGACCTGCCGCTGGTGAGCCTGCCGATTCCGTTTCGCTTCGGTTTCAACTTCGACTGGAGCGCTTTCCTGCCGATCGCGCTGATTTATCTGATCAGCAGCATCGAAACCGTCGGCGACCTCACCGCCAACTGCATGATCGCCCGCCAGCCCATCAGCGGCCCTTCCTATATAAGCCGGCTCAAGGGCGGCGTACTCGGCGATGGCGTGAGCTGCATGATCGCCGCCACCTTCAGCGCCTTCCCCAACACCACCTTCGCGCAAAACAACGGCGTGATCCAACTCACCGGCGTGGCCAGCCGTTACGTCGGCTTATATATCGGCGTGGTGTTGTTTGGCCTGGGCCTGTTTCCGTTGATCGGCGCAGTGCTGCAGCAAATCCCCAAACCGGTACTGGGCGGCGCAACCCTGGTGATGTTCGGCAGTGTGGCCGCCGCCGGCGTGCGCATCCTCGCCCAGGCACCGCTGGACCGGCGCAGCATGCTGATCATCGCCACGTCGTTTGGTGTCGGCCTGGGCATCGCCGCCCAACCGAACCTGCTGCACTTGATGCCCATGCTGGTGCAGAACCTGTTCGATTCGGCCATCACCAGCGGCGGGCTCACAGCCATCGTGTTGTGCCTGTTATTGCCGGAAGCCAAAGCCGCCCGTGCTGACGCAAACCACACAACGGAAAGCGACACACTGGAACCGCTTTGACGGTTTTATTGCATCAGGACTTGTCTGAGGCTTGAGGGTGGGTTATCTGTGCACACGTCGTCTCTATCGATCAGCACGGAAACCTCCATGAGCCTCGAAGTTCCTGCCCACAGCAACCAAGCCGGTAAACCCGCCAGCCGCATTCGGCAAAAGAACGAACAAGCGATTCTCCAGGCTGCTGAAGACGAGTTCGCGCGCCATGGCTACAAAGGCACCAGCATGAACACCATCGCGGCCAGTGCCGGGCTGCCGAAGGCCAATCTGCACTACTACTTCACCAACAAGCTGGGCCTGTATATCGCAGTGCTCAGCAATATCCTCGAACTGTGGGACAGCACCTTCAACGCGCTGACCGCCGAGGATGATCCGGCCGTGGCCCTCACCCGCTACATCCGCACCAAGATGGAATTCTCACGGCGCCAACCCCAGGCTTCACGGATCTTCGCCATGGAGATCATCAGCGGCGGTGAATGCCTCACCGAATATTTCAGCCAGGATTACCGCGCCTGGTTCAGCGGCCGCGCGGCCGTGTTCCAAGCCTGGATCGACGCCGGCAAGATGGACCCGATAGACCCCGTGCACCTGATTTTCCTGCTGTGGGGCAGCACCCAGCACTACGCCGACTTCGCCACCCAGATCTGCCGCGTCACCGGTCGCACCAAGCTGACCAAGCAGGACATGGAAGACGCCGGCACCAACCTGATCCACATCATTCTCAAGGGCTGTGGCATCAAGCCCGCCTATTAAACGAAGCGACTTATGCCTTTCACGCTCACCGGCCTTTGCGAGTTTCGCGAAGAAATACGCAAAAGCCGCTTTATCACCCTCGCCGCCCCGATCACCAGCCCGCAAGACGCCCAGGCGTTTTTCGAGCAGTACAGCGACCTGAACGCCACGCACAATTGCTGGGCCTGGAAACTTGCCGACCAATACCGCAGCAATGACGACGGCGAACCCGGCGGCACCGCCGGACGGCCGATCCTGGCGGCCATCGAGGCACAGGGTTTTGATCAGGTTGCGGTGCTGGTGATTCGCTGGTACGGCGGCATCCAGCTGGGAACCGGCGGTCTCGCCCGTGCGTATGGCGGCGGCGCGAATAAATGCCTGCAAAATGCCGAACGCATCGAACTGATCAGCCGCGTCCCGCTGAGTTGCGCCTGTGGGTTCGCCGAGCTGAACCTGGTGAAATTGCGCGTTGCTGAACTGGGCGGGCTGGTGATTGAAGAAACCTTCACCGCCAACGGCGTCGAGTTGCAGCTCGCCTTGGGCGAAGCCCATATCGACACCCTGCAAACTCAACTCGCCGACCTCAGCCGTGGGCGTATCCTGCTACACCGCTGAAACTGCTAACGTTGCACTCCCTGAACCGCGACTCCAAAGGAAGCTTTTCATGTCTACGCCAAAAACCGCATTGATCATCGGCGCCTCGCGCGGGCTGGGCCTTGGCCTGGTCAAGCAACTGCTTCAGGACGGTTGGGACGTGACCGCCACCGTGCGTGATCCGAGCAAGGCCGATGCCCTGAAAGCCGTTGGCCCGGTCCAGATCGAAAAACTCGACATGGACGACCAGCAAGCCGTGATCGCCCTGGCCCAACGCCTCAAGGAACGCACCTTCGACCTGCTGTTCGTCAACGCCGGCGTCAAAGGCCCTGCCAATCAGGAGCCGGGGCACGCCACCCTGGCCGAAGTCGGCCAATTGTTTTTTACCAACGCCGTGGCGCCGATCAACCTGGCCCAGCGCTTTGTCGGGCAGATCCGCAAGGACAGCGGCGTACTGGCTTTCATGAGTTCGGTATTGGGCAGCGTGACCATCCCCGACGGCTCCGACCTGGCGCTGTACAAAGCCAGCAAGGCCGCGCTCAACTCCATGACCAACAGCTTTATCACCCAGCTGGGTGATCACAAGTTGACCGTACTGTCGTTGCACCCGGGCTGGGTGAAGACCGATATGGGCGGCGAAAACGCGCACATCGACGTGGACACCAGCGTGCGTGGCCTGGTTGACCAAGTGAACGCCTACACTGGCAAAGGCGGTCATCACTTCATCGATTACAAAGGCGACACCATCGCCTGGTAACCACCGAGGATGAACAGGTGGAAGGGAGGGGGGCTTGCTCCCTCCCACACTGAACGCGCTGTATTCCTACAGGTAGACCCGATCTCGAACTACACGTAATCTACCCACCTCGCCCTCCCCGGCGACCCTGGATCAGCAGACAGGGCAACACTGAGCTGGCAAACCTGAACCCATCATTCAGAGGAGCCGGCCAATGCCTGCGACCCGTATCTGGTTAAAAAACCCCCTCGCCATTTTCACTGCCAACGGCCTCGACGCCCGTGGCGGCCTGGTGCTGCAAGACGGTGTGATCAGCGAAGTGCTGGCCCAAGGCAAAGCACCCGCACAACCCTGCACCCAAGTGTTCGATGCGCGTGAGCATGTGGTCCTGCCAGGGCTGATCAACACTCACCATCACTTCTACCAAACCCTGACCCGCGCCTGGGCGCCGGTGGTCAATCAACCCTTGTTTCCCTGGTTGAAAACCCTGTACCCGGTATGGGCACGGCTGACCCCGGAAAAACTTGCCCTGGCGTCCAAGGTGGCACTCGCAGAATTGCTGCTCTCGGGCTGCACCACGGCGGCTGACCACCACTACCTGTTCCCCGACGGCCTGGAAAACGCCATCGACGTGCAAGTCGACAGCGTGCGCGAATTGGGCATGCGCGCCATGCTCACCCGCGGTTCCATGAGCCTGGGCGAAGCCGACGGTGGCCTACCGCCGCAACAGACCGTACAACAAGGTCAAGTCATCCTCGAAGACAGCCAGCGCCTGATCCGCGAATACCACCAACGCGGCGATGGCGCGCACATCCAGATTGCCCTGGCACCCTGCTCACCGTTTTCCGTCACCCCGGAAATCATGCAAGCCAGCGCCGAACTGGCAAACACCCTGGATGTGCGCCTGCACACTCACCTGGCGGAAACCCTCGACGAGGAAGACTTCTGCCTCCAACGTTTCGGGCTGCGCACCGTGGACTACCTCGACAGCGTCGGCTGGCTCGGCCCGCGGACCTGGCTGGCCCATGGCATTCACTTCAACCCGGATGAAATTGCGCGCCTGGGCGCCGCCGGCACCGGTATCTGCCACTGCCCAAGCTCGAACATGCGCCTGGCGTCCGGCATCTGCCCGACCCTGGACCTGCTCGCTGCGGGCGCGCCCATCGGCCTGGGCGTGGACGGTTCCGCCTCCAACGACGCGTCGAACATGATCCTCGAAACCCGCCAGGCCTTGTATATCCAGCGTCTACGTTATGGCGCGGAAAAAATCACCCCGGAAGGTGTACTTGGCTGGGCGACCAAAGGCTCGGCGCAGTTACTCGGGCGTACGGATATCGGTGAGTTGGCTGTCGGCAAACAGGCCGACCTGGCGCTGTTCAAGCTCGATGAGCTGCGCTTCTCCGGCAGCCACGATCCGATCTCGGCACTGCTGTTGTGCGGCGCTGATCGGGCAGATCGGGTAATGATCGGCGGCACGTGGCGCGTAATCGATGGCCAAGTCGAAGGACTGGATCTGAAAGGCCTGATCGCCGATCACAGCCAGGCAGCGAAACAACTGATCGCCGGAACCTAAGCCAAACACAGGTCAAAATGTGGGAGGGGGCTTGCCCCCGATAGCGGTAGTTCAGCCGATACATGTACTGGCTGACACTCCGTCATCGGGAGCAAGCCCCCTCCCACCTTCGTTTTTGTGGTGGTTTGAAGAACCGGTTACAACCCCAGCAGCGACAACATGATAAAGGTCGCAAACAACACAAAATGCGTCATCCCCTCAATGGCATTGGTTTCGCCATCGTTGAGGTTGATCGCGCTGACAATCAGCGTGATAAACACCATCACCGTTTGTACCGGCGTCATCGCCATCTGGAACGGCTGGCCGGTGTAGAGCGCCATGGCCTCCATCACCGGCACCGTCAAGATCACCGTCGACAACGATGCACCCAACGCGATATTCACCACCGACTGCATGCGGTTCGCCAACGCAGCGCGCAACGCGGTCAAAATCTCCGGCGCCGCCGAAATAGCCGCGACCACGATTGCCGTGATCACCGGCGGCGCCCCCGTACCTTCCAGGCCCAGGTCGAGCGTCTTGGACATCACTTCGGCCAGCGCGCCAATCACGATCACCCCGAACACCAGGGTGCCTATGGAGAACGCCAGGTTGACCGACGGTGCGTCCTGCTCTTGCGGCTGCTTCTTACGGCGTTTTTCCGGATAGCTGTAGCTGAAAAAATAACTGTGCGGCCCCACCTGCATGCGCAGGAACAGGGTGTAAAGCACCACCATCGCGCCAATGGTGAAGGCCGAGTAAATTTTCCAGTCGGCTTCGGGGATAAATTCCGGCACCACCATCGACACGCCCATGGCGGTGAGGATCATCACGCTGTAGGTGCGCGCCGAATCGTCATTGTAGGATTGTTCGCCATGCTTGATGCCGCCCATCAGCGCGGCCAGGCCGAGAATCCCGTTGATGTCGAGCATCACCGCCGAGTAGATGGTGTCGCGCACCAGGGTGGGCGACGGTTCATTACTCATCATGATCGCCAGGATCACCACTTCCACCAGCACCGCAGCGAGCGTGAGGATCATGGTGCCGTAGGGGTCGCCGACCTTTTCCGCCAGTTGCTCGGCGTGATGAGCCACGCGCATCGATGCCACGACGATAAAGCCGATCAGCGCCACGCCGGCCAGCAGCGCCACCATTTGCCCGCTATGGAGCATCCAGTGCTCCAAAGGGTAGGCGGCGATGGCGGCAATCAGCGCCAGCAGCATGAATTTTTCTTGCTTGAGGGATGTGAGCATTACGGGCCTTTTAGTACGGCAAATCAGTCATTGATGGGGTACAGACTGCGCCAAGCCGCTAACGTTTCGTTACACCTTAGTTCACACGGCCCTTGCGTAAATAAAAGCAAAACTCTCCTGCTGGTCAGGTTTTGCCGATTATTTCGGCCATGGCCTGTAGAATGCCGCCATTGCACCTGATGAGAATTTAGAAAATGTACGATTGGCTCAACGCCCTGCCCAAGGCTGAACTGCACCTGCACCTGGAAGGCTCGCTGGAGCCGGAGCTGCTGTTCGCCCTGGCCGAGCGCAACAAGATCGCGCTGCCGTGGAACGACGTCGAAACCCTGCGCAAGGCCTACGCCTTCAACAACCTGCAAGAGTTTCTCGACCTGTACTACAAGGGCGCCGATGTGCTGCGCACCTCCCAGGACTTCTACGACCTCACCTGGGCCTACCTGCTGCGTTGCAAAGAGCAGAACGTGATCCACACCGAACCGTTCTTCGACCCGCAAACCCACACCGACCGTGGTATTCCGTTCGAAGTGGTGCTGAACGGCATCGCCGCTGCGCTGAAAGATGGCGAGCAGCAGTTGGGTATCACCAGCGGTTTGATCCTCAGCTTCCTGCGCCACCTGAGCGAAGCCGAAGCCGAGAAAACCCTCGACCAGGCCTTGCCGTTCCGTGATGCGTTCGTGGCCGTGGGCCTGGACAGTTCGGAAATGGGTCACCCGCCGAGCAAGTTCCAGCGTGTGTTCGACCGTGCCCGCCACGAAGGCTTCCTCACCGTGGCCCACGCCGGCGAAGAGGGCCCGCCCGAATACATCTGGGAAGCCATCGACCTGCTGAAAATCCAGCGCATCGACCATGGCGTACGCGCCATCGAAGACGAGCGCCTGATGCAGCGCATCATCGACGAACAGATTCCGCTGACCGTGTGCCCACTGTCCAATACCAAACTGTGCGTGTTCGACGACATGGCCCAACACAACATCCTCGACATGCTCGAGCGCGGCGTGAAGGTCACGGTGAACTCGGATGACCCGGCCTACTTCGGCGGTTATGTCACCGAGAACTTCCACGCGTTGTACACCTCGCTGGGCATGACCCAGGACCAAGCCAAACGCCTGGCGCAGAACAGCCTGGATGCGCGTCTGGTCAAGCCATAAGCCTCACTCACTGAGTGAATGCAGGCTAACTGTGGGAGCGAGCACGTCGCACCGCCGCTCCCACAACGGCTAAGCATTGCCCTCTGCCGCCACCGCGCAGGATCACGCAGGCATGGCCAATCGGGTGATTTCCAACTGCTCGAGATCATTGACCTGCAACGCCTGTGACTCGTTGATCACGCTGATCCAATTCGACTGTAAAAACAGTTGCAACAACCCCGCCCCCAACGCACCGCCCAAGTGCGGCTGCTGCTGGCTCCAATCGAAACAGTTACACACCAGCGGCGACGCCAGCGCCTGGGTGAAAATACCCAGGCCTGCCAAATGCTGCGCGCCCTTTACCGTGACATCGGTACGTTGCTCGTAGCGCTCGATCCACCCCGCCTCCAGCATATGTTGATACAGCTGCGCTCCCAGCTCGCCGCCTAGGTGCCCATGGCACAGCCGGGCATGGCGCAACGACGGCGGGGCCGCCAGCGGTTGCGGTAACGTGTCCGGCGCACTGCGTACGGCGCAGGCCATGGTGGTCCTGGCCATTGCATTGATGGCGGCGCTGACATCAGGCGCGGCCACGCGAAACAAGCGCTTGCCACGCCGGGCCTCCACCCGCAACAAACCACCCGCGGTCAGTCGCGCCAGATGCGCATTGGCGGAGGTCGCCGACAACCCGGTGAGCGTCGCCAACTCTACCGGCGACTTGGCCGAGCCATCCATCAAGGCCCACAGCATGGCGGTGCGTTTGGGCTCGGCGAGCAAGCTGGCGATCTGACTGATACAAGGCGCTGCTTCCATCTTTCACTCCCTGTCGATTTATTGTTCTGATGAGGTTGGCGCCAAAGTATAGGGGCGCCCACCCGCAGTTCCACCGCGTCTGACAGCGTGGATAGGGACGGGATCTGAGTGAAATTTCCTACTGTGATGGAAGCCGTTACCTCGCGTGCCATCGCTCCGACAACTGGGCGGTCAACGTCGCACAACGGGACACGAGCATTTCCCGCAACAGGTTGATGGGCTTGCTCAGTTGCGCACGGTGAGCGCACAGCAGGTTGAGCGGCGTGCGCTCGCCACGCAGTTCAGGCAGGATCACGCGCAATCGCCCAGCCAGCACGTCGGTGCTGACATCGAGCCAGGACTTGTAGGCAATGCCCACACCCGCCACCGCCCAACGGCGGACGACGTCGGCATCGTCACTGAAACGGTCTCCGCTGACCGTCAGGCTGACTTCACGTTTGCCATCGTGAAAGCTCCAGTGATCGTGGACCCGGCTGCCGAGCATATACAGCAGGCAATTGTGTTGGGCCAATTGCTCCAGATGCCGAGGTTCACCCTGCCGAGCGAGGTAACTGGGGGAGGCACACAGCACGCGAACGTTATTCGGTGCGACAGGCAGCGCGACAAGGCTGGAATCCTCGGGCTCACCGTAACGCAGGGCGATATCCACCGGTTGACGGAACAGATCGGCAATACGATCGCCCAACAGCAGGCGCACGGTGAGCTGCGGGTACTCACGCTGGAACTCGTCCAGCCACGGCAGCAGTTGGTTACGCCCGAAATCCGAAGGGGCCGAGAGTTGCAGCACCCCGCTGACATGGTCCTGGCCGCTGGCCAACAAGCGTCGTCCTTCATCCAGCGAGCTCAACGCCGCGCGGGCGTATTCCAGGAAACCCTCGCCTTCGGCGGTCAGGCGCAGGCTGCGCGTGGAGCGTGCCAGCAAACGCGCGCCCAGTTGCTGCTCGATACGCTTGAGCGCCGCACTGGCCACCGCAGGCGACAGGTCCATTACCCGTGCCGCAGCGGAAAGGCTGCCCAAGTCCGCCGCCCGCACGAACAACTGCAAATCATCAAAACGCAGCATGCATCCCGCCCATTATCAAAATTTTATTGAAACAGACTGCTGTTTTAGCCGCTTTTATCGCGGCGGGAAATAGCCAATTATCTGTGCATCCCGCTTATCACGTGTCTGGAGTTGAATATGTCCACAGCCTTTAACGTCATCGCCACGCTGATCGCCAAGCCCGGCCAACAGGCCACCTTGGAAACCTTGCTGCGTGGCCTGCTGGAACCCACGCGCCTGGAAGCCGGTTGCGAGCAGTACGACCTGCACCAGGACCTGCAACACCCCGAAACCTTCTACATGCTCGAACGCTGGAGCGATGACGCCGCGCTGGCCGACCATGACCAGAGCGCGCACATCCTGAGCTTTCGCGCCAAGGCGGCTGATGTGCTCGAACACTTCGAACTCAAGCGCCTGAAATTCCTCGCCTGATCACCGCCCTTTTCCGGAGCCATCATGAAAGCTATTGCCTACTACGCCTCACTGCCGATCAACGATCCAAACGCCCTGCAAGACATCGAGTTGCCGGCACCCGTCGCCGGCCCGCGCGACCTGCTGGTGGAAGTCAAAGCCATCTCGGTCAACCCGGTGGACACCAAGGTGCGCCAGAACGTCGCCCCGGAAAACGGCACCGCCAAAGTGCTGGGCTGGGACGTGGCCGGCGTGGTCAGGGCCGTCGGCAGCGAAGTGACGTTGTTCAAGGCCGGTGACAAGGTGTTCTACGCCGGTTCCCTGGTGCGCCCGGGCGGCAACAGCGAACTGCACGCCGTGGATGAGCGCATCGTCGGCCACATGCCGAAAAGCCTTGGTTTCAGCGACGCCGCTGCGCTGCCGCTGACCGCCATTACCGCCTGGGAATTGTTGTTCGAACGCCTGCAAGTGCGTGAAGGCAAAAAGGATGAAGGCCAGAGCCTGCTGATCGTCGGCGCTGCCGGTGGCGTGGGGTCGATCCTGACGCAATTGGCCAGCCAGCTCACCGCCTTGACCGTGATCGGCACGGCGTCGCGCCCGGAAACCCAGGAATGGGCCAAGTCACTCGGTGCGGACCTGGTGATCGACCACAGCCAACCGCTGAGCGAAGCGCTGAAAACCGCCGGACACCCGCAAGTGACCCACGTCGCCAGCCTCACCCAGACGGATCATCACCTGGACCAACTGGTGGAAGCCCTGCACCCCCAGGGCAAGCTGGCACTGATCGACGATCCCAAGGCACTGGACGTCAGCAAGCTCAAGCGCAAGAGCCTGTCGCTGCACTGGGAGTTCATGTACACGCGTTCGATGTTCGAGACACCGGACATGATCGAACAGCACAACCTGCTCAATCGCGTGGCCGACCTGATCGACGCCGGCACCCTGAAAACCACGGTGGGCGAGCACTTCGGTGTGATCAATGCAGAGAATCTGCGACGCGCCCATGCGCTGCTGGAAAGCGGCAAGGCCAAAGGCAAGATCGTGCTGGAAGGGTTCTGAAAAAACGGCTGTCAGGGTCGTCCATTATTCATGTGAGTAATGGACGACACCACTAGTCCGAGAGTTGATCTTTGTCATATTTGTGAGCGTATTCGGGTTTATATTGGCCGCCTTTGCCACGATTCTTTTACGTGAGGAAGTCAGCAATGAAGATCCTGATAAAAGCGTTAGCAAAATCCGCAGGCAATAAATGGCAGGTCCGTCTCGACCAGGACGCGTTCACCTTCCGCACCGAGGCCGAGGCGCGTGCCTTTGCCGACACCCTGCAAGCCCGTATCCAGGCGCCCCACCGTTTTCCAAACAGCCAGCAACGCTCCGCCGCTGGCTGACCCACTGTTCAGATCTGCGCCTGCAAGGCCCGTTTGCGTTGCAGGCGCTGGGTCGACATCGCAATCGTCACGGCCAATACCCCGCACAAACTGATGACCATCGCCATTGGCATCGCCGTGCCGTCGTGCAACACGCCCACCAACGACGCAGCCCCCGCCGCCACGCCAAACTGGATGCAGCCGAGCAACGCCGAAGCGCTACCGGCCCTTGCACCCTGCCCGCTCATGGCGCACGCCGAGGTATTGGGCAAAATGCAGCCGAGGCTGGCGATACAGATAAACAACGGCACCAGCAATGGCCACAGCGCATCGGTGCGCAAGGCCGCGATGCCGAGCAACGTCAACGCCGCCAGCAGGTACACCCATACCGTGCGCGACAGCAAAAAAGCCGGGCCGCGCTTGGCCAGCAGCCGCGCGTTGACCTGCGCCACCAATATGAAGCCCGCCGCGTTGGAACCAAACAGCCAGCCGTAGTGCTCGGCGGGTACGCCGTACAGCTTGATAAACACGAACGGTGAACCGGCGATGTAGGCAAACATCCCGGCAATCGAAATACCACCGGTCAAGGCATAGCCGAGGTAAACCCGATCGGACAACAGCGCCCCATAGCGTCGCAGCGACCCGGACAGCGGCTGACGCGGCTGGTGGGCGGGAAAGGTTTCCGGCAAACCAACCGCCACGGCGATGGCCGCCATCACGCTGAATAGGGACAACGCCAGGAAAATCGACTGCCAGCCCCACACACCGACCATCAGCCCACCCGCCAACGGCGCGAGAATCGGCGCCAGGCCCGTCACCAGCATCAACTGTGAATAAACCTTGGCCGAGCCCACGGGATCACATTTGTCGCTGACCACCGCACGGGAAATCACCATGCCCGCGCAGCCCCCCAGGGCCTGCACAAAACGTGCTGCGATCAGCCACTCCAGCGAAGGTGCAAAGGCGCACGCAAAGGACGCCAAGGTAAACAAGGTGACGCCACTGAGCAGCGGGCCGCGTCGACCAAAGCGGTCCGCCAGCGGGCCATAGATCAATTGGCCGATGGCCAGGCCAGCGAAATACACCGCCAGGGTCAGCTGGATGTGTTTTTCATCGGTCGCGAAGGCCGTGGCCATGGCCGGGAAGCCCGGCAGGTAAAAATCGATCGCCAACGGCGCGAAGGCGCTCAAGGCCCCCAGAATCAGGATTATGCGAAGGTTCATCGGGCACCCAAGTGAGACGGCAGCCCGATAGTCTAGCCGCGCTTGGGTGCATTGAACACGATAGCTCGCTAACTATTTTTCCGCATCAGGCTAGCTTGGCGCTGTAACCCTCTTCGGTGATCGCCGCGATCACTTGCTCAGCAGACAAGCGGCTGTCGACGCCCACTTCCTTTGCCGCCAGGTCGACCTTCACGCTGGCCGCCGGGTCCTGGCTCTGCACCGCCTGGGTCACCGCACGAACGCAATGGCCGCAGGTCATTCCTTCAACGCTGAATACTTGCATGACATGACTCCTTTGATGAGGTTGAACCCAGTCTCGACCTTGCCACGATGGTAAGGTCAAGTTCCTGGAATAGCTGCCGGGCTGGTATTCGGCGGCATCGTCGGCCAAGCTTCACCCATCTTTGATTCACACCACGGAGCATTCGCCATGCGCTGGTCGTTTTTTGCCCTTCTCGGCCTGATGAGCCTGTCCGCCGCTGCGCCCCAAGCCATCGCCGCAGAAGACTATGCGGTGCTGATCATTTCCCGGGAACGCCTGGAAGTGCCGACCAACTGCGAAATCGGTCTGTACATCCAGGACCAACTAGCCGGGCGCCTGTTTCAAGAACAATCCACCTCGTTCAACCTGCCCGCGGGCGATGTATCGCTGCGCCTGAAACTGCTGCCGGGCCAAACCCCAGGCTGCCTGCCGGGACTGCTGGCACCGCCCGCGCAGAACATCACACTCAAGGCCGGTGACGTGCGCAAATTGCGCATCGCCCAGGGCCCGGACGGCATGTATCTCAAACCCGCCGCACTGGAATACTAAAGGCACTTGACCTTCCCCACAGGTCAAGGTTGATCCTACGGGCAACGTCTTCTGGAGGACTGCCCCATGAATGGATCAACCACCTTTGACCTGCCCATCAGCGGCATGACCTGCGCCAGCTGTGCCGGCCGGGTCGAACGCGCGCTGGGCAAGGTGCCGGGGGTGCAAAGCGTCAGCGTCAACCTGGCCAATGAGCGCGCCCACGTTGAAGTGCTGGGCCAGATGGACCCCGGCGTGCTCATCGCCGCCGTCGACAAGGCCGGCTACACCGCCAGCCTGCCCCAAAGCGAATCGACCACCGACGCCAACCAAGCCCAGCGCCTGCACCACGAGCGCTGGGCGCTGCTGCTGGCGATCCTGCTGGCATTGCCGTTGGTGCTGCCGATGCTGGTCGAGCCCTTCGGCCTGCACTGGATGCTGCCCGCCTGGGCACAATTCGCCCTGGCCACACCGGTGCAATTCATCTTCGGCGCGCGCTTCTATATCGCCGCCTGGAAAGCCGTGCGTGCCGGTGCCGGCAACATGGACCTGCTGGTGGCCATCGGCACCAGCGCCGGTTATGGCCTGAGTATTTATGAATGGCTCACCGCTCACCCCGGCATGGCGCCGCACCTGTACTTCGAAGCCTCGGCGGTGGTGATCGCCCTGGTGCTGCTGGGCAAATACCTGGAGAGCCGCGCCAAGCGCCAGACCGCGAGCGCCATCCGCGCCTTGGAAGCCCTGCGTCCTGAGCGGGCGATTCGAGTACTCGACGGTCGTGAAGAAGACGTCGCCATCAACGCCCTCAAGCTCAATGATCTGGTACTGGTAAAACCCGGCGAACGCTTCCCGGTGGACGGTGAAGTGGTGGAGGGTCAAAGCCACGCGGACGAAGCCTTGATCAGCGGCGAAAGCCTGCCCGTACCCAAACAACCTGGCGATAACGTCACCGGCGGCGCCATCAACGGCGAAGGCCGCCTGCTGGTACGCACCCTGGCCCTCGGTGCCGAAAGTGTGCTGGCGCGGATCATCCGCCTGGTCGAGGACGCCCAGTCCGCCAAGGCACCGATCCAGAAGCTGGTGGATAGAGTCAGCCAGGTCTTCGTCCCGACCGTGCTGGTGCTGGCGTTGGTCACGCTGGTGGGCTGGTGGCTGTATGGCGCGCCCCTGGAAACGGCGATCATCAATGCCGTCGCCGTACTGGTGATCGCCTGCCCCTGCGCCCTGGGCCTGGCCACACCGACCGCGATCATGGCCGGCACCGGCGTTGCCGCGCGCCACGGCATCCTGATCAAGGACGCCGAAGCCCTGGAACGAGCCCATGCAGTGAGCGCCGTGGTCTTCGACAAGACCGGCACTCTCACTTCCGGCACGCCTAGGATTGCCCACCTGGCCGCGGTGGATGGCAACGAAGCCTTACTGCTGCAACAAGCCGGCGCGCTGCAACGCGGCAGCGAACACCCGTTGGCCAAGGCCGTACTGGATGCCTGCAACGAAAAAGGCCTGACCGTGGCCGATGTGACGGCCAGCCAATCCCTGACCGGACGCGGCATCGCCGGCACGCTCGATGGCCGGCCGTTGGCCTTGGGTAACCGTCGCCTGCTGGAAGAAAGCGGCTTGAGCGCAGGCGACCTCGCCGACTCCGCCAAGTCCTGGGAAGCCGAGGGCCGCACGTTGTCCTGGCTGATCGAGCAAGGTGCGCAACCACGTGTGCTGGGGCTGTTCGCGTTTGGCGACACACTCAAGCCCGGTGCACTGGAGGCGGTGGAGCAACTCAAGGCCCAGCACATCAGCAGCCATTTGCTCACCGGCGATAATCGCGGCAGCGCCCGTGTGGTCGCCGAGGCGCTGGGCATCGACGATGTGCACGCCGAAGTGCTGCCCGCCGACAAAGCCGCCACCGTCGTCGCGTTGAAAAAAACCGGCGTGGTGGCCATGGTCGGCGACGGCATCAACGACGCCCCGGCCCTGGCCGCTGCCGATATCGGCATCGCCATGGGCGGCGGTACCGACGTGGCCATGCACGCGGCCGGTATCACCCTGATGCGCGGCGACCCGCGCCTGGTGCCTGCTGCGCTGGAGATCAGCCGCAAGACCTACGCCAAAATCCGCCAGAACCTGTTCTGGGCCTTTGTGTATAACCTGATCGGCATTCCCCTGGCGGCGTTCGGCCTGCTCAACCCGGTACTCGCGGGTGCAGCGATGGCCTTGTCCAGCGTCAGCGTGGTGAGCAATGCATTACTGTTGAAGACGTGGAAGCCTAAGAACTTGGAGGATCAACGCCCATGAACATCGGCCAAGCCGCACGCCAGAGCGGGCTCAGCGCCAAGATGATTCGCTACTACGAGTCCATCGGCCTGCTCAAGGCTGCCCACCGCACCGACAGTGGCTATCGCGTGTACGGCAGCGACGACTTGCACACCCTGGCGTTTATCAAGCGGTCGCGGGATTTGGGTTTTTCATTGGAAGAGGTCGGCAAGCTGCTGACCCTGTGGCAGGACCGGCAACGGGCGAGTGCCGATGTGAAGGCGTTGGCGCGCCAGCATATTGAGGCGCTGAACCAGAAGATCCTGGAACTGGGGCAATTGCGCGATACCTTGCAAGACCTGGTGGAGCACTGTCAGGGCGATGATCGGCCGGATTGTCCGATACTCAAGGAGTTGGCGTCCGGAAGCTGCTGCGCCTGAGCGGATCTAACTGGACACACACAAAACCAAATGTGGGAGGGGGCTTGCCCCCGATAGCGGTGGATCAGCCAGCTTATCTGTAGCTGACCCACTGCAATCGGGGGCAAGCCCCCTCCCACATTTTTGATCTCCACTTATCTGGACATCACTGCATCCAAGGCGGCGGCGGGGGCTCGTCCGGCACCTTGCTCGGAGGCGCATCATCGGCAGCACGAATCGCCTGGCGGCGCTCTTCATCCAGCCGCGCCGCTTCGATCTCGCGGATCACACCGCCGACGTCCGCCAACTCTTCCGGCTCGTCGAACTCGCCGGTCAAGACGCTGGCTGGGTGCAGGGTGCCGGCTTCGTACAGGGCCCACATTTCCTTGGCGTACTTGGTCGCCTTCAACTCTGGGGCAAAACGCCCGAAGTAGGAAGCCATGTTGCCCACGTCCCGCTCCAGCATGTTGAACGCGTGGTTATTGCCCGCCGCATCCACCGCCTGGGGCAGGTCGATGATCACCGGGCCCGTTGGCGTAAGCAGCACGTTGAACTCGGACAAGTCACCGTGCACCAGGCCGGTACACAGCATCAGCACGATCTGGGAAATCAGGAAGGCGTGGTATTCACGCGCCTGGTCCGGCTCCAGTGTCACGTCATTCAGACGCGGCGCCGCGTCACCGTACTCGTCGGCCACCAGTTCCATCAGCAGCACGCCTTCAAGGAAGTCGTACGGCTTGGGCACGCGAACGCCCGCACCGGCCAGGCGGAACAACGCCGCCACCTCAGCGTTCTGCCAGGCATCTTCGGTTTCTTTCTTACCGAATTTGGAGCCCTTGGCCATGGCCCGGGCCTGCCGGCTGTTACGGACCTTACGGCCTTCCTGGTATTCGGACGCTTGACGAAAACTTCGTTTGTTCGCCTCCTTGTAAACCTTGGCGCAACGCAATTCGTTGCCGCAGCGCACCACATAAACAGCTGCTTCTTTACCACTCATGAGTGGGCGCAGCACTTCGTCGACCAGACCGTCTTCGATCAGGGGTTCAATGCGTTTAGGAGTCTTCATCAGCTTTTATTGTGGGTCCTTTATTACCAAATACGCGTATGGCACTCGTTATACGGCAATCGGCTCGCCGGTGGGAGAGGCTACCGACCTCTGACCGCTCAAGAATGCATCCAATATGCCAATTTTCGCCGCAATCAACGCTCAATGATCGCCGTAACACCCTGGCCACCCGCCGCGCAGATCGAAATCAGGCCACGGCCCTTGCCCGCCGCATCCAGCAACTTGGCCAGGTTGGCGACGATACGCCCACCCGTGGCGGCAAACGGGTGCCCGGCGGCCAGGGAGCTGCCCTTCACATTCAGCCGGCTGCGGTCGATGGACCCCAAGGGTGCGTCCAGCCCAAGGCGCGTCTTGCAGTAGTCCGCATCTTCCCAGGCCTTGAGCGTGCACAAAACTTGGGCAGCGAACGCTTCGTGGATCTCGTAGTAATCGAAGTCCTGCAGCGTCAGGCCATTTCTCGCCAGCAGTCGCGGCACCGCGTACACCGGCGCCATCAGCAGGCCTTCGGCACCGTTGACGAAGTCCACCGCCGCCGCCTCGCCATCACGCAAATACGCGAGGATCGGCAAACCACGCGCCTGGGCCCAGGCCTCACTGCCCAGCAGCACCAACGACGCGCCATCGGTGAGCGGCGTGGAATTGCCGGCGGTGAGCGTGCCCTTTTCGCTGCGCTCGAAGGCGGGCTTGAGCGCGGCGAGTTTTTCCAGGGTCAGGTCGGGCCGCAAGTTGTTGTCGCGGGTCAGGCCCAGAAACGGTGTGAGCAAATCGTTGTGCCAGCCTTCGGCGTAGGCCGCGGCCATTTTCTGATGGCTTTCGAGAGCCAACTGGTCCTGCTCGGCGCGGGGGATCTGCCAGGTCTGCGCCATCAACTCGCAGTGCTGGCCCATGGACAAACCGGTACGGGGTTCGCCGTTACGCGGCAGTTCCGGCTTGAGGTGATGGGGACGAAGTTGTAACAGCAGTTTTAATTTATCCGCCATGGACTTGCTGCGGTTGGCGTGCAGCAGAAGCTTGCGCAGGCCTTCATTTACACCGATCGGCGCGTCGGAGGTGGTGTCCACCCCACCGGCAATCCCGCACTCAATCTGCCCCAGGGCGATCTTGTTGGCCACCAGCAACGCGGCTTCCAGGCCGGTGCCGCATGCCTGCTGAATATCATAGGCCGGGGTTTGCGGCGACAGACGCGAGCCCAGCACACATTCACGGGTGAGGTTGAAGTCCCGCGAATGCTTGAGCACCGCACCGGCAGCCACTTCGCCCATGCGCAGGCCGTGCAGGTTGTAGCGCTCGATCAGGCCTTCCAGGGCGGCGGTCAGCATCGCCTGGTTGCTCGCCGTGGCATAGGGGCCATTGGAGCGGGCGAAAGGAATGCGGTTACCGCCAATGATCGCTACACGGCGCAATTGAGTCATGAAAAGCTCCCTGATGGTTGTAGGTGGAATCACCAAGCCTAGCCTAGGCTCAATCGAACGACTGCCACCCCGGGGTGGTCCACCCTTTGAACCCCAGCCTTCGGAGAGCGTTCCATGTCTGACCGTTATATCGACTTCGCCAACTCAAGCCTCGGCCATCGCCTGGTCGCCGCCATTGGCCTGCCGTCACCGGTACGCCTGGAACGCTGGCAGGCCGGGCGCCTGCGTCCGGTGGAGGGCGCATTGCTGCTGGGCGGCGGTGCGCTGGCCACTCAGGTACAGGCATTTGCCAACCGGCTCACCGACGCCATTTACACCTACGGCGCCGAGACGTCGACGTGGATTCCCGGCCATGGCCCCACACTCAAGGCGGTCGTGTTCGACGCCAGCGAGTTGCAACACACTGATCAACTCAAACAGCTGCGCGAATTCTTCCAACCGCTGCTGAAAAACCTGGATAACAGCGCGCACCTGGTGATCCTCGGCCGTGCGCCGGAAAGCCTCAGCGACCCCTTCGCCGCCAGCGCCCAGCGCGCCCTGGAGGGTTTCAGCCGCTCTCTGGCGAAAGAGCTGCGCAATGGCGACGTGTTGCAATTGCTCTACGTCGGCGACGGTGCCGAGGACCAATTGGAAGGCGCACTGCGCTTTTTCCTCTCACCGAAAAGCGCCTACATCTCTGGCCAGGTGATTCGCCTGGAGGCCTGCGCCACGCCGGTCGAAGACTGGACGCGCCCCCTGGCCGGGCGCAAGGCGCTGGTCACCGGTGCCGCACGAGGCATTGGTGCATCCATCGCTGAAACCCTGGCCCGCGACGGCGCCGACGTGATCCTGCTCGACGTGTCTCAGGCCAAGGCCGACCTCGAAGCCCTGGCCGCGCGCCTGGGTGCACGCACCGTCACGCTGGATATCTGTGCTGAAGACGCCGCCCGTCAATTGATCGAGCACCTCCCCGATGGGCTGGACATCCTGGTGCACAACGCCGGTATCACCCGTGACAAAACCCTGGCGAACATGACCCCGGAGTACTGGGACGCGGTGCTCGCGGTCAACCTCAATGCGCCACAGGTACTGACCCAGGCGCTGCTCGACAGCGGCACCCTGCACGACAACGCCCGCGTGGTATTGCTGGCGTCGATCAGCGGCATCGCCGGTAACCGTGGGCAGACCAACTATGCGGCGAGCAAGGCGGGGTTGATCGGCCTCGCACAGGCTTGGGCGCCGCTGCTTAAAGAGCGCGGCATCACCATCAACGCCGTGGCGCCGGGTTTTATCGAAACCCAGATGACCGCACATATTCCGTTCGCCTTGCGTGAAGCCGGGCGACGCATGAGTTCGCTGGGCCAGGGCGGCCTGCCGCAGGACGTCGCCGAAGCGGTGGCGTGGCTGGGCCAACCGGGTTCCGGTGCGGTCAGCGGGCAAGCGCTGCGGGTATGTGGGCAAAGTCTCTTGGGAGCGTAAGCATGCAATGGAAGACGCTGGGCACTACGCCATTTCTGCCGCCGCTGTATTGGCGCGCGGCGCTCAAACGCAAGATCACCGGCAGCACCTTGCCTGAACACGGATTGCGCTGCCGGGTGAGCATCAACCCCAAGCAGGTGGCGGCCTATCGCAAGGTCTGCGGTTTTGCCGACAGCCCTCTCTTGCCGGCGACTTATCCGCACGTCCTGGCGTTCGGCCTGCAGATGCAGTTACTCACCGATAAAAGCTTTCCCTTCCCGCTGCTGGGGCTGATTCACCTGAGTAACCGCATCCGCGTCCATCGCCCGCTCGGTGGTGTCAGCGAATTGTCTGTCGGCGTACACACGCAGAACCTCAAGCCTCATCCCAAGGGTGCGACCTTTGACCTGGTGACCACGGTCGAAGATTCCCTGGGCCTGCTGTGGGAAGCCGAGAGCCGCATGCTCTGCCGTGGGGTGAAATTGGAAGGTGAGGCAGAGGATATCGCCCAACCCTCCCCCGCCCAGGTCAGCGAACTGTCCCGCAGGAAGGCGCCCGCCGATATCGGCCGCCGTTATGCGCGGGTCTCCGGCGACTACAACCCGATCCACCTCAGCGCCCTGACCGCCAAGCTGTTCGGCTTTCCCCAGGCCATCGCCCACGGGCTGTGGAACAAGGCGCACACCCTCGCCGCCCTCGGCGAACACCTGCCCGCCGCCAATATGGAGATACACGTCGAGTTCAGGAAACCCGTGCGCCTGCCCAGTGAAGTGACGTTATTAGCGAGTGCCGCCGGTTCCAGCGGAGCGTTGTGGCTAAAAGGCGCGGGCGAGATTGAACATATGGTAGGCAAGTGGCAGCCGATTGCCTGAAATAAGACTGATGAATTGTATATATACACCCTAGGTAATAGCGGACTTTTTGAAGTCCGCTTTTTTCTTCTAAGTCATTGTAAAAAAACAGATATACATCTTGATACATCCTCACCTTATACCGTTGGCATTAGTCACTTAAACGGTACATCCCGGTTCTATATAAATCGTTAATACCAACTAGAGCATTGAGAGAACGCACCTCCGGGACTGTTATAGCCACACGGACAAACGCATCGCTAGCCCAAGAAATAGTGAGCGTTTGAAGACAACCAAGGTTGTACAGGTGCGAGGAACTCAATCATGAATACTCACGTCGTGTTTTGGAAAACAAGTACCGCGCTGGCCCTGGCAGTCACACTGGCACTCGGCGGCTGCAGCAGCGGGGGTGGCGGGCATCACAGTGGTGGCTCCTCGGATGCTGGCGCTGGCGGTGGCACGGGGGGAGGCGGCACTGACCCTGGCACCAACCCCGGCGGCACCGCCTCGCCGCTGGTCACCGCCACCGTGGTCGACACCGCCGGCAATACCGTGACCCGCCTCAGCCGCACCGTCCGTAGTCTGGGCACCACCCTCGGCAGCCTGCCGATCGTGGGCGAAACGGCTGGCGACTTGGTGACTGCGGCAGGCAACGCCGTCGACAGCATCGGCAACGGCCTTTCGGATGGCCTGGGTTCACTGGGCACTGACAGCAACGCCCTGGGCAAAACCGTTGCCGGCGTGGCCAACGGTGTTTCCGACCTGGGTGATGGCGTGACCGTTACCGGTGCCAACGTCGCCACATTGCTGGGGAAAGTGCCAGTGGTCAGCGGCGCCTCCCCCGTGGTCGGCAACGTGGTGGGCAAGGTTGGCAATGCCGTGACTATGCTCGGCGACACCTTAAGCACCGCCAGCACCACCGGCCCACTGGGGTCGGTCACCCACACCGTCGGCGCAAAAGTCTTGGTGCCTGTGGTGTCCCTGGTGGAAAACACCACCGGCAAAGTCGGCACCGCGACCGGTCTTGACTCGCCCGTGGGCGGCTTGCTGAAAAAAGTCGGCGATACCGTCGACGGCCTGGGTGATAAAGTCGCCGACGCCGGCGGCACCGGCAACCCGGTGACCGACGCGGTGGGCAATGTGCTCAATGGTGTCGGCACCGCGGTCGGCAAGGCCAGCGGTTATGTCGACCGGGATGCGGATAGCAGTGGCGGCGGCAATGGCGGTGGTACCGGCGGCGGCCTCGGCAAACTCGGCCTGGCCGAACTCATCGGTGGCGTGATCGCCGGAGCCGGCAGCGGCCTGGATGCGGGCAGCACCAATGGCGTGATCAGCGCGGCGGGCGTTACCGGCGTCAAGGCGGGCACCACCGTGGCGGCCCTCGGTGGCGGCACACCCAGCACTAAAACCAGCATTCCGGTCGCCGGGCTGACCGGCCCGATCGGCAATGCACTCAACCCTGTCACCAGCGGCGTACAGAGCCTGACTCAAAACATCGGCGGTGCCACTGGCCTCGGTGCTCCGGCCAACGGCCTGGTCACCCGTGTCGGCGGTGCGGTCAGCAACCTGGGCGGCAACATCAGCGGCACCAACGCCAACCCGGTCACCAACGCCCTGGGCGGTACCGTGACCGCCGTGGGTGGCACCGTGGCGTCGATCGGCGGCCTGGTCACTGGCGGCACCAATACCGGCGGCGGTTTGCTCGCGGGTGGCCTGAATGTAGGCGCTGGCGCCTCTGCCGGTGCTGGCGCAAGCGCAAGCGGTGGTCTTCTGGGCGGGCTGTTGGGTGGCCTGGGCGGCAAAAAATAGAATTGCACCTGGCCGATTAGACGGCCTCACCTACAGCGCCTACGCTTGGTTGAGACGAGAGACCCACTAAGTCTCTCGTCTTTTTTTATGGATCAATGATCGATCCGTAAAAGCCTCCGAACCGCGCCCCCAGAGCCCGGCGGGCATCTGCGAAACGCCGCTGCAGTATTGACCATGGAGTGTCCTATGCGCGCTTTGACGCCGTTGTTATTGCTCACCCTCAGTGCTTACGCCCACGCCGATACCCTGCCCAGCTTCCTCAATAGCAACGACACGATCCGCAACCTGCCGGTGCCCAACCTGCCCGCCGACGCCTACCGACCGGCCGCCACGCCTACCCAGGTGCCGGTGCCTGCGGCGACGGCCGAGCAGCCCTTGCTGATGGACACCAAAGTGACCATCCGTAAACTGCAGATCGACGGCGGCACGGTGTACCCGCTCAAAGAAGTCGCCCAGGTATTCGAACCCTTGATTGGTCATGAAACCAATCTGGCGCAATTGATCGAAGCCACCCGCAGCATCACCCGGCGCTATCAGGAAGACGGCTACCTGCTGTCCTACGCCTTCCTGCCGGAACAACGGTTCGAAGGCGGCCTGGTGCATGTGGTGCTGGTGGAGGGTTACATCCGTGATTACCAACTGCAAGGCGACATCGGTTCGGTCTCGTCCTACGTCGACAAACTGGCGGAAAAACTCAAGGCCGAACGCCCGCTCACGCGCAAGACGTTCGAGCGCTACACCACGCTGATGAGCGCCATCCCAGGCGTGACCGTGCAAGCCCAGGTGCCGCCTCCGAGCACCACCGATGGCGGCACCCACATGCAGATCAGTGCCAGCCGCAAGCCCTTCACCACCAGCATGAGCCTCAACGAGGCGAGCCGTGGCGGTACCCAGGCCTTGCTGACCGGCACCAGCAACTCGTGGACGTCGATGGGCGAACAACTGAGCGTCAGCGGCCTGTTCCCGCCGGGTGAGGACAAAGAACATTACTACCGCGCCTCCTACAGCCAGTTCATCAACGCTGAAGGCACCCAGCTTGCACTCTCGGGGGAACGCTACCGCGCGGACCCAAGCACCCGCCTGCAGTTAGGCGACGGCCTTGAACTCAAGCCGCACCAGCAGATCGACCGTTACTCCATAGGCGTCAGCCACCCCTTTATCGCCTCGCCCAGCGAGTCGCTGAGCCTCGGTACGCGCCTCTACGCCGTCGACCAGACCAACCGTTACACACTGGAAGGTTTCCCCCAGCGCTTTGAGCTGCAAACCAACCTGCGCGCCCTGGCCTTCGAAGGGGACTGGCGTAAAGCTGACACCACCCAACTGCGCATCATCAGCGGCGGCGTGTACCAAGGCATCAATGGCATGGGCGCCAAGACCCATACGGACTTCGGTGGCCTAAAGCCCGACCTCGACTTCTTCCGCCTGCGCCTGTCCGGCGTGCAGAGCAACAAACTCTTCGATAACTGGCAAGGCGTGCTGTCCGGCGCGCTCTACTGGAGCAACGACAACCTGCCCGACAGCGAGCGCGCGACCTTCGGCGGGCAAAGCTTCGGGCGCGGCTACCCCGATGACCAGGGCACGGGCGACAAAGGCTGGGGCGCGGCCTACGAGGTCAACTACAGCTACAACCGCGCGGGCGATTGGGTGAGGATCCTGCAACCCTACGTGGTGCTCGACCGCGCCAAGACCTGGTTCAACGACCTGCCGGTCAAGGGCAACGACATGTCATCGGCGGCGGTGGGGCTGCGCTTTGGCGATGCCAAGTACTACAACGTCGCGCTGGAAGTCGCCAAGCCGATGTCGGACGTGGCACTGGACAGCTTCGATCGACGGCCACGGTACTCATTGAGTTTCAGCTACCAACTCTGATGTGTAGTGAGCGGGCTTGTCGAATCGTCGCACCGCCCGCGCTGGGCGGCGAAGCCACCCCATCTCCTGGAGCACTGGGTCTCCTTGGTTAGAATTGAGTCGCCTGGTCTTAGGGCGGCTTCGCCGCCCCATCTCCTGGAGCACTGTGTTCTCCTTGGTTAGAACTGAGTCGCCTGGGTTTGGGGCGGCTTCGCCACCCAGCGCGGGACAAGCCCGCTCACTACAGAGTTCGCTTAAGGGTGGGGGTGGAGAGGGGAAACAGGCTGTTCAAGGTGTCGATGAGCCGTACCAGGTAGATCGGCTTGCGAAACAGGTCCAGCACCTGCAGGCGCAGCATGTCGCTTACGTCATCCATTTCGGCATGGCCGGACATCACAATCACCGGCAGGTGAGAACGCGAGGTGTGTTCGCGCAAGCGCTTGATCAAGGAGATGCCGCTTTCCTCGGGCATGCGCAGGTCGGTGATGACCAGGGCAATATCAGGATGGAGTGTCAATTCTTGCAGCGCGAAGGTGACGGAGGTGGCGGTAAAACAGACAAATCCCTCGTGTTCGAGGGATTCGGCGAGTTCGATCAGCGCGTCCTCTTCGTCGTCCACCAAAAGAATTTGTTGGCGGGAAGGCGGATAAACGCTCATGGCAGTACCTGAACTGGAGAAACTTTGATTAGGGGTTTCCACATTTTTCAGCGGACTATCAAGTTGTCATTTTGGTCGCAACGCTATCGAAAATGGATTTGATCTTAGTTCCAAGCCCTGAGCCGGCACCGACGATCACCAGTGCAACCATCGCTACGATAATCGCGTACTCGATCCCAGACGCCCCCTCTTTGCGCTGAAAGAATAGTTGTGTCTGAACATAAAGCTTCAACATCAGGTCAAGGAACATAAGACTTCTCCCTAAAACGCCACTAAGAGCCGGTACGGCTCTAGCACGATGTCCGCGGCGTGCCACTAGAGCATTGTCAACAAACCTCAGCCTCACAACTGTAAGAACGGATTAATCACAAAGTATTAGTCGAAAAGTCGACGCCAGGCATCCCGCCATTTAAAGGGGCACTTTTAGAGTCCGGATTATAGTTTCGATAAATTTTTCCCGGGGTAATGGCATTTCGTCCTAGCTGAGCTACCTTCAAATAGCCAAATCGTTAGATGTTCATCACAGCCAGGTTGCGGATTAACCCGTTGGGATTACACGGGCGTGCAGTGCAACGGGAAAGGGAGAGCCGTCATGAACAGTCGCATCAGCATGGTCCTGGCCGGCTTGTTGCTGATCGGGGCATTGATCGCCGGGTACTGGGGTTTAGTGTTGAGCCGCGCACCAGAGCCTGTCGCAGTCCCTGCCGCACCTGTCGTTTCCGTTGAAAAAACCATCGCTGCCGCCGAAGACCAGACCCGCCAACCGGTGGTGGTCCTGGTGCATGACGTGCCTGCCTACCGTGCGCTGACCGCTGCCGACCTGGTCGTGGAAAGACTGCGCACCGTGCCCGTCGGCAGCCTCACTCAGCTCGACCAGGCCATCGGCCGCATGCCGCTGCGCGCGCTTGGCGCAGGCACCTGGCTCACCGAAGACAGCTTTACCGGCGGCGGCCCGCTCGCTCGCATGATTCGCCCCGACGAGCGTGCACTGGCGGTGGCCGTGGATGAAGTGATCGGCGCCGCCGGCCAATTGACCCCCGGCGATTACGTGGATGTGCTGTTGTTCCTGCGCCAGGATGCCAGTAATGCCGAACAGTCGGCCCAGATCGTGCTTCCGGCCATGCGCCTGCTCAGCGTCGGCGACCAGATGGGCTTGGCCAACGATGGCCTGCCCGCGGTGCCACCACCGGTCACGGTTGAAGAACGCGCCCAGGCCGCCCAACGTCGAGCCGCCGCACGTACCGTGGTGCTCGCCGTACCGGAGCCACTGTTAAGCCGCCTGATGCTCGCGGCTCAAGCCGGCACCCTGCGCCTGGCCGTACGCAGCGCCGAGGAACACCTGCTCAGCCGCTACTGGGCCGGCGAGAGCGAAGCACCGCAGAAGATGGAAAGCGCCAACCGCGATCTCTACCAATTCACCCAGCTGGCCCTGACCGGCCCGCCCAAACGCATCGCGCCAGCCGGTGGCGAACCGAGCGTGCGCCGAGGCATTGAAGTGATTCGCGGTGCCCAAGGGGCGCCACAAACTCCGTGATCGAGCAAGGATGCCTTGAATGAGCCAGCGCTACGCACCCCTGTTCATGCACATGGCTTGGGCCCTGATGCTCTCGAGCCTGCCCGTCGGCATGGCCCTGGCTGCACCGGGCAACTGCAGCGCCCTGGGCCAGTTGCCGGCCGTGGTCGAGGTGGGAGAAGGCTTGCAACAGGAGCTGCAATCGCCGGTGGCAATCACCCGCCTGGCCATCGGTGACCCTAAAATCGCCGACGTGCGGGTCAACGGCGACCGTCATTTCCTGCTCACCGGGGTCGCGTCCGGCGCCACCAGCCTGATGGTATGGACCGCCTGCGCGAGCACGCCGCGTCAAAGCATGGTGTTCGTCAAGGGCAGGGCCACTTCGGCGCTGACCAGCCTGTCGCTGTCGCCGTCGGAAGATCCCCTGCTGCCCAGCCAGGTGCAGACCGACATCCGCTTTGTGGAAGTCAGCCGCACCAAGCTCAAGGAGGCGAGCACCCGACTGTTAGGCACCGGCAAAAACTTTTTCCTCGGCAGCCCCAACCTGCTGTCACCCTCGGAGGGGGTCTTCAAATTGCCGGTGAGCACTGACAGCTTCAACGTCGGTTTTGGCGGCGGCCGGGTCTCGGCCATGATCAACGCGTTGGAACGCAGCGGCTTTGCCTACACCCTGGCGCGCCCCAGCCTGGTGGCCATGAGCGGCCAGAGTGCCTCCTTCCTGGCCGGCGGCGAGGTGCCCGTCCCGGTGCCCAGCGCCGGCAGCGACACCATCTCCATTGAGTACAAGGAGTTCGGCATTCGCCTGACCCTGACCCCCACGGTGATTGACCGCAACCGCATCACCCTCAAGGTGGCGCCGGAAGTCAGCGAGCTGGACTACAGCAACGCCGTCATCATCCAGGGCATCCAGGTGCCGGCACTCACCGTGCGCCGCACCGACACTAGCGTGTCCCTGGCCGATGGCGAAAGTTTTGTGATCAGCGGCCTGATCAGCACCAACAACCGCTCCACGATCAGCAAGTTTCCAGGGCTGGGCGATATCCCGATCCTGGGGGCGTTTTTCCGCGATTCCAATATCAGCCGCGAAGAGAAAGAACTGCTGATGATCGTCACGCCGCACCTGGTGCAGCCGTTGGCCGCCAACGCCCAACTGCCCTCGTTGCCCGGCGAGAAACTGCGCAGTTACGACCCGAACTGGTTCCGGCTGTTCTTCTTGGAAAACGGTAATTTCGACCGTCGCAGTGGACTTTCCCAATGAGCGATAGCCTGAGCCAGACCTTCCTCGCCATCACCCGCAACGCCACCGACCTGGAGTGGCTGCAGGGCGCCCTGGCGCCCCTTGGCCAGGTCGTCAGCGTCGGCACCGGCAGCCTGGACGAGTTGCTGGCGCTGGTGGACGTGACGTTCGCCAGCCTGGTGTTTGTCGGCCTCGACCGGGAAAACGTGGTCACCCAGAGCGCGCTGATCGAAGGTGCCCTGGAGGCCAAACCGATGCTCGCGGTGGTCGCCCTCGGCGATGGCATGGACAACCAGCTTGTCCTGAACGCCATGCGGGCCGGCGCCCGCGACTTCGTGGCCTACGGCTCACGCTCCAGCGAAGTGGCGGGCCTGGTGCGCCGCCTGAGCAAGCGCCTGCCAACCGTCGCCCACAATGCGCAGCTGGGCGGTCTGACCGTGCTGTTTGGCACCCAGAGCAACGCCGATGGCGCCATGCTGGCGACGCACTTGGCACTGGTGGTGCAGAAAAGCGGGCAGCAAACCCTGCTGCTCGACCTGGGCCTGCCGCGCAGTGATAGCCTGGCCTTGCTGGGCCTGGAGAGCACGTTCAATTTCGGCGATGCGTTGCGGCATCTGCGTCGCCTCGATACCACGTTGATCAACAGCGCCTTCACCACGGCGCTGGATGGCCTGCGCATCCTGGCGTACGCCACCGGTGACGAGCCGCTCAAACTGACCAGCGCCGCCGAGTTGTTCATGTTGCTCAGCGCACTGCGCCAACACTTCCAGCACATCGTCGTGAACATCACCGGGCAGCCGGACAGCGAAGCGCTGCGCACCTTTGTCAGCCACTGCGACAAACTGCTGTGGTGCACCGACCAGAACGTGCTGGACTGTCGCCGCAACCTTGCGGTGCTCAGTCGCTGGCGCGATAAAGGCATGAAACTCGACCACGCCAAACTGGTGGTGGACCGCTACATCAAGGCCTGTGCCCCGGACACCGAGGCCCTGGAAAAAAGCTTCGGCCTCGAATGCGTCGCCGTGCTGCCCCTGAGTGCCGAACTGCGCCTGAACGTAAAGAATCAGGGCCAGACCTTGTTCGTCCTGGCCCCCCGTGAGCCCTTGACCCAAGCCGTGCGCGCCTTGGGCGAGCGCCTGGCAAAACGCTCCGAGGGCCTGGCAAAACCTTCCATGCGCTGGTTTGAACGCATCCTGGGGTCGGGACGATGAACGGCGAAAAACTGTTTGGCGGCCCGGCCCGCAGCGCCGGAGGCAACAGCGATCACGATGGCCTGAAACTGGTGCTGCATCGCTACATCATCGACGCCATCGAGGAGTCGGGTAAGAACCTGCTCGAAGGCACACGCCAGTCTCTGGCGCAATTTGTCATCGACAAGGTCTCCGAGTACATCACGCGCATGCGCCTGGCGATCTCGCGCTATGAAATGGAGCGCCTGGCCGAAGAGATCGTCGACGAACTCACCGGGTTCGGCCCGCTGGAAGTGCTGCTGCGTGACCCTTCTGTGACTGAGATCCTGGTCAACGGGCCGCACCGGGTGTTTATCGAGCGCGACGGCCTGCTGCACCAAAGTGACCTGCGCTTCATCGACGACCATCACGTGGAACGCGTGATGCAGCGCATCCTCGCGCCGCTGGGCCGCCGTCTGGATGAGTCGTCGCCGATGGTGGATGCACGGCTGCCCGACGGCAGCCGGGTCAACGCGATCATCCCGCCGATTGCCCTCGACGGGCCATGCCTGTCGATTCGAAAATTCCGCAAGGACATGCTCAAGAGCAGCGACCTGGTCGCCATGCAGACCATCGACCAGAGCATTTTCGAGTTCTTCCAGGAGGCCGTGGGCAAGCGCTGCAATATCCTGATCAGCGGCGGCACGGGTACCGGCAAGACCACGTTGCTGAATATCCTCAGCCAACTGATCAACCCCCACGAGCGCTTGGTGACCATCGAAGACGTCGCCGAGTTGCAATTGGGCCACCCCCACGTGGTCCGCCTGGAAACCCGCCCGCCGAATGCCGAAGGTCACGGCGAGGTCAGGTCCAGCGACCTGATCCGCAACGCCCTGCGGATGCGCCCGGACCGCATCATCCTCGGCGAAATCCGTGGCGTGGAAGTGCTCGATGTGATGACGGCGATGAACACTGGCCACGACGGCTCCATGAGCACCGTGCACGCCAACAATGCCCAGGATGCGTTGCTGCGCCTGGAAACCCTGGTCGGCCTGACCGGCCGTGTGATCGCGGAAAAAACCCTGCGCCAGATGATTTGCGCCGCGCTGGACGTGATTATTCAACTGACGCGTATGCCCGATGGCCGCCGCTGCGTAAGCGAGGTGGTGGAAGTGGTCGGCGTGCGCGATGACGTGTATGTCACCAATACGCTGTTCCGTCTGGATCGGCGCACCGGCTTCGGTTTCCTGCGCGAAGCGCTCAACCCGGCCGGCGACAAGCTGCGTCGCGAATCGGCGTTGCAGTCATAGGGGGCGCTTGATGACAGGACCTGTGTTGTTGCTTATCTGCCTGCTGCTGATTGGTCTGTCGTTCTGGCAGTTTCACCATGGCCTGCGCAAGGCCCAGACGGCCCGTGTGCTGGAGCGCCTCGGCAACGGCCAGCCCGAGGCACAGGAAACCACGACCACATGGACGGGCCTCGAGCGCATGTTCCAGCGTGCCGGGCTGGGCAAACCCACAGACCGCCTGGGCCTGTGGGCGAGCGCCTGGGTGATCGGTGCGCTGCTGGGTTGGCTGCTCGCCGACGGGCTGGGCCTGATCGCCATGATCGTGGGGCCGCCCCTGGCATTGCGCGTGTTTATCGCCTGGCGTTATCAACAACGCGTGCAGCGCATGGTCGAGCAACTGCCGCAGTTGTTGGACCATAGCGTGCGCAGCCTCAAGTCCGGCAGAACCCTGGCAGACGCCGTACTGGGCGGGGTCGAGAGCATTGAAAACCCACTCAGGGACGCCATGGGCCGCGTGCAACGCAATGTGCGCATGGGCGTCAGCCTGCCGGATTCGGTCAGCGACTTCGCCGAGTTCTACGAACAGGACGAGTTCCGCCTGTTCGCCCTTGGCCTGAAGGTCAACCACCGCTACGGCGGCAACGCCAGCGAGCTGCTGGAAAACCTGATCAAAATGATTCGCGAGCGGGAACAGGGTGCCCGTCAACTCAAGGCCATGACCGGCGAAACACGCATGACCGCCTATGTGCTGGGCGGTCTGCCGGTGCTGATCGTGGGCTACTTCCTGGTGGTCAACCCCGGCTACTTGATGAACATGTGGCACGACGGCACGGGGCGCATCATGCTCTTCGGCGCGCTGGCAATGGACCTCGGCGGCACCTTTATCATGTGGCGCATGCTGAGGAGTGTCTGAGATGGCGCTTCTGGCCTGCGCTTTGTTGTTGCTCGCCGCAGCGGTATTGGTGGGCGGGCAATTGCTCGAGCATCGCCGCCGCGAACGGCGGGTCGCTGAGCGCTTGCAAGGCAAGATGGTCAGCGATAACAGACTCGGCACGCTCATCCGCCAACTGGGCGCAAGCTCGCTGGCCCAGCGCTCGGTCAGCCTGGACAACGAGACCCAGGCCCTGCTCAATCGGGTTGGCTGGCGCAAGTCCAGCCAACGCTCGCTGTTTGCAGCCTTCCAGATCGGTACGCCCATCGTGTTATTGGGCTTGACCCTCCTCGGCCAGCAACTGTTGTTCCCGCATGCGGACCCCGCCTGGATTGCCCCGATGTTTGCCCTGGGCATCGGCTACCTGCTGCCAAAACGCGTGCTTGCGGCGGCCGCCAAACATCGCCAGCAAGCCATCGCCAAAGAAATTTCCACCTTCATTCCGCTGCTGCGCATTCTGTTCGAGTCAGGCATGGCGGTTGAGCAATCGCTGCGTGTATTGGGCAACGAGGCCCAGCGTTTACTCCCCCACCTCACGCACGAACTGCGCCTGATCCTGGCGCGGGTCGATTCCGGCCTGGAGCTGGGTGAGGAACTGGGCAAGACCGTCCACGTGCTGGAGGTGGATGAGTTCACCGACACCTGCATCATCCTCCAGCAATTGATCCAGCAGGGCGGCGGCGCGATGAAGTCCCTGCTGGCCCTCAAGCAACTGCTCGACGACCGACGCCTGACCCGCCTGCAGGAATACATTTCGAAGATGTCGGCAAAAATGTCGGTGGTGATGATGGTGTTCTTGTTCCCTGCTTTGCTGATCGTGCTCGGCGGCCCGGCCTTTATCGGCATCGCCCGCGCGTTGAGTCACTTTTAAGGAGTCGTTGATGAAAGCACTGATTGCCGGCCTGGCCCTGCTGATGCTCGGCGGCTGCGCCACCAATGGCCAATCACCCTGGGCGGCGTTGACCTCATCCAACAGTTGCACCAAGCCGAGTTCGGACCAGGAACTGGCACTCAACCTGTCCGATGACCTGGCCAACGAAGGCAAGCTGCACGCCAGCCTGGCCAACCTGCAAAGCCTGCCCGAGGCCTTTCCCCAGGTGCGCCAGCGCAAGGCCCGCAACTACCGCCTGCTCGGGCGCAGCGAGGCCGAGCCGTTGTACCGCAGCCTGCTCGGTACCTGCATGAACGCCGAAGGCGAGCACGGCCTGGGGCAATTGGCGGCAGCCAGGGGCGACAACGGCCAGGCCATGGCGCATATGCAACGGGCGGCGCAGTTGGCGCCCACCGACGAAAAAATCCGCAATGACCTGGGCGTGGTGTACCTCAACCAGTTGCGCATGGAAGACGCGCGCTTTGAATTCATGACCGCCATCGAGCTCAAGCAAAGCGACCCGCTGGCGGCCGTCAACCTGGTGACCTTGCTGATTTATCAGGACAACTGGGGGCAAGCGGCAAAGGTGGCCAGCCAATTGGGCCTGAGCCCCGAGCAGGTCACCGATGCCCAGGCCCGCGCGGAAAAACTCAAGGGTCCAAGCCCCAGCCCAAGCCCAAGCCCCAGTGCGCCGGCGCGCAAAATCGCCGTGGTCAGCGATGCCATACGGTGGCTATCAAGTGAGGAGTGATCGATGAAAGTACATTACCTTGTCGGCCTGGCGCTGCTCCCGCTGAGCGCACTGGCCATCGAACCGGGCCCGTCGTCACCGCAGCAAGCGGAAACTGAAAACTGGATGGCCTTGCAGATCAATGGCCGTGCCGCTTCACCCACGCCGCAAAGGACCACGCCCGCAGAACGCGAGCAGGCCTTGCAGCGCTGGCTGGACAGTCACAAACATCCGATCCCGGAGTTTTTTGAATCGCCGTCCGGTGGGTCGTCTAAAGGTGGGAACAGTCAATAACACCCTGGCGCGTCAGTGCGCCGTCACCCGTTGGCGCATCGCCGAGGTATTCGGCGACAGCGCCAGTGCCAACTGCGTGCGGTTATGCATATGGGTCAGGCGCAACACCTGGGACACGTAGAGCTTGACCGTGTTTTCGGTGATCCCCAGTTCACAGGCGATCTGGTAGTTGGTCTGGCCCTTGCCCACCAGGCGCGCAACGTCCAGCTGGCGCGGCGACAGCTGGTTGAAAATGGTCGGGATCTCCATCGGCCCGGCGTCTTCGGAAACCGGCTCGCCCTCATCCGCCACGCCGGCGCCGGGGCTACGGCGCACTTTGTCGAGGTCCTGGTACAGGTCATTGATGGATTCTGAGAGGTATTGCAGCTTCAGGTTCAGGTGCCCCAGCTGCAGCTCTTTTTGCCGCTCTTCCAACGCCGCTTCCTGGCGCTGCACGCCTTCGAGCAATTCATCAAGGTTGATCGGTTTCTGGTAGTAATCCGAGATCCCCGCGCGCAGGGCCTTGATCACGTCCTGTTTGTCGGAACGACCAGTGAGCATGATCGCCTCGAACGCCCGCTGCTTGCCGGCGACTTTTTGCATGGCCTGCACCAACTCGATGCCATCCATGTCCGGCATGTGCAGGTCGCACAGCACCAGGCCGATCTCGGCCTCTTCGCTGAAGCGCTGCAACGCATGTCGGCTGGACTCACACGGCACGCAACGGTAACCACTGCTTTCGAGAAATTCGCAGAGCTCTTCCACGATCAACGGCTGATCGTCGACCACGAGCACCTTTACCGCTGAGGTTAGCTTGTTCACGCGCTACTCCATGCCTGGCAAGCCAAAAGATTGACCGATCCCTTTTGACGAAGAATCCTAGACTCTCATTCAATAAACGTAGACCTACTTTTCGACTCTGTACACATCGATAGAGGCCTTGTGCGATTAGTGGATCCAAAACCAGTACAGCGCAAACCCTGTCAGTACAAACGGAGCAAACGGCTGTTTTTTTGACGCTTCAGTAACCGGGGTTAGCCGACGCGCGCTAAGCCTTTGACTGATAAGCCCCCAGCCGCCCAGGAACAGCGCGGCACCGATCAGCGACCACAACACCGCATCCAGCGTGCTGGCCAGGGCCAAGGCGGCCAACAGCTTCACGTCCCCCGCGCCAAAACGGCCCAGCGCATAACCGGGCAACGTCAGCAGCAGCGCCACGGCAAAGGCCCAGCCTCCTTCGCTGGCGGGCGCACCCAACCAGGTAGTGCCCATCCACGCCAAGTAGAGCAACGCCAGCAGCGCCACACCCAGCGTCAAGCCGTTGGAGATTTGCCGTTGACGCCCATCCTGCAACGCACAGAGCCCCAGCCAGAGCACTATCACCACGCCATGGATCACGTAAAAAACATCCCTTTCCGCTGAATGATTCTATGCTGATATCAAGTAGTAGCCGTCAGGGTAGACGCAGTCATGAAAACAAGCCTCCCCAGAAAACAAAAAGGAGCTGCGGCGATAGAGTTCGCCCTGGTCTTCGGGATCTTTTTTGCAGTGTTCTATGGGTTGATCAGCTATACCCTGCCGTTGCTGCTGATGCAGTCCTTCAACCAAGCGGCATTGGAGGCCGTGCGTCAGGCCATGGCGGTGGACCCGGTGGCCGCCGCAGACACCTATCCTACGAAAGTCACCGAGCGCGCCAAAGACACGGTCATGACCCAGTTGGACTGGATCCCCACCAGTTTTCAATTTTCACGTGATTTCGTCAGCGCGACTTACACCGGCACCACACTGAACGTCACGATCAGCTACCCCACCAACCTCCTCTATTCCGTGTTCCCGGTACTGGTGGTGCCGGGCATCGGCACAGTGCCGAATCTGCCGGCCAACCTGTCCGCGCGTTCGAGTCTTCAGTTTTGACCTCGGGGGATAACCTGTTCGGGCGCCTGCTCGGCCGCACCGGCGCCCCGCCCCTCGACACACCCGGCGTGTCCGTGCCAGGGCTGCACCTGCAACTGGACCCTCAAGGCCACGTGCTGAGTATCAGCGGTACCCTGCGCCCACAGCTCGCGACGCCCGGGATGGGTGAGACCCCGCCGCTGCTGCGTGAACTGCTGTGTGCCGGCAGCGCCTTGAGTGTCGAAGGCCGCCCCGCAGACTGGCAACACCAGAGCCTGGACCTGGACTTCCAGAGCACGACCGGCCAGGTGCTGCACACCCGTGGCTGGGTCGAACCCGAAGGTGATGGCTGGAGCCTGCGCCTGCTCGACGTGGGAGACTTGCTCGCCGACCGGCAATTGGCCCAGCACCGCGAGCAGAACCATCAACTCATCAGCCGGATGAGCGAGCAACTGCAGCTGTGCAGCCTCAGTCGCTTGCCCGAGGTGTTCAACGAGCACCTGCGCAACCTGGCCCAGCACTGGCAGATCCCCTGTGTGGCCCTGGCGTTGTTCGATGCAGAAGACCAAGGCTGGCGGATCTACAGCCACTACACCGCCCACGACGCGCCCGCCTTGTGGCAGACCGGCCAGCACCTGGGCACCCTGCTGGACAGCGCCAATGGCAGCGCGCCATTGAGCCTGGCCCAGGCGCGCCGCGAACACCCAAGCCTGAACGGTATTTTCGGCAACGCCGACGGGTTCCTGGTGCCCTATCGCGATAGTCAGGGCGTCGCCGCCTGGTTGCTCTGCGGCCTCTACAATGGCCAGCAACACACCCGCGACCGGGAATGGCTGAACCTGACTGCCGCCCTCGCCGCCCCGCTGCTGAGCCGCTTGCGCGAGCAACGCGATCACCAACAGCTCGACCGCATGGACGCCCTGCAAGGCCTGCTCGGCACCGGCTGGTGGGAACTGCTGCCCGCCACCCAGGAAATCCAGCTGGCCCCGCAGCTACAGCACAGCCTCAGCCTGGAGGACGGCCCGACTCGCCAGGCGCTGGGTGTATGGCTGGAACAGATTCACCCCGCCGATCGCCAGGCACTCACCAGCCGCCTGCACGACCTGCAAACCCTCGACAAACCACTGCTGACCAGCGTGCGCCTGCAACGCACCGACACCGAGCACAACCCCCTCTGGTACCGCCTGCAGGGCCACGTGCTGGGGATGGGCGATCAGCGACGCTGGGTCGGTTTCATGCTCGACATCAGCGACATCAAAAACCAGCAACTGCAAGCCGCTGCCGCCCATGCGCGCCTGGATAACCTCATCGCCAGTTCACCGGCGGTGATCTATGTGCAGCGCTATGTCAGCGGCGCCCTGCACCCGGCGTTTTTCAGTGACAGCCTGCTGCCGCTGTTGGGCTGGACGCTGGACGACTGCAACCACGACAGCCTGGCATCATTGATCCACCCCGAAGACCGCGACCTTTACTTTGAACGTACCCGCCGACTCCTGCGCGAAGGCGCCGTGCGCAGCCGCTACCGCCTGCGCGACAAACAGGGCCACTACCATTGGCTGCTGGATGAAGCCAAATTACTGCGCGACGACCTCGGGTTGCCGCTAGAAGCCGTCGGCCTGTGGCTGGATGTCACCGAGGCGACCCTGGCCGCCGAGCAGATCAAGCAGAGCGAAGAGCGCTACCGCATCTTGGTTGAAGACTCGCCGGCGATGATCTGCCGCTATCGCCCGGACCTGACCCTGACCTTCGGCAACACGCCGCTGGCCAACTACCTGGAGTGCCTGCCTGCACAACTGCCGGGGTTGAACCTGGGCCATTGGCTGTCGGATGAACAGCGCCAGGCCTTTGTGCAGCGCATCAGCCAGTTGACCCCGGAATTCCCGGTCAGCACCGCCGAGATCAGCCTGGAATTGCCCGGCCGCGAACATGCCTGGTGGGTGTGGTCGGACCGTGGCGTATTTGACGAACAAGGCGTGCTGGTGGAAGTGCAAGCGGTGGGCCGCGACAACACCGAAGTGCGTCGCTCCCAGCAGCAACTGACCCAGAGCGCCAAGATGGCCACCTTGGGCGAAATGGCCACGGGCCTGGCCCATGAAATCAACCAGCCACTCAACGTGATGCGCATGGCCATCGTCAATGTGCTCAAGCGCCTGGGCAACGGTGATGCGCAGACCGACTACCTCACCGAAAAACTGCAGCGCATCGACGCCCAGGTACAGCGGGCGGCGCGGGTGGTGGACCATATGCGCGTGTTTGGCCGCCGCTCGGAAATCGAACAACAGCCCTTCGACCCGTCACAGGCGGTGGAAGGCACGCTGTCGCTGCTGGGCGAAGGGCTGCGCGGTAAAGGTGTGGACGTGCGCGTCACCCCGGCGGACTTTACGGTGCAGGTCAAAGGTCATGTCGACCAGCTTGAGCAGGTGCTGATCAACCTGATGGTCAATGCCCGTGACGCGTTGTTGAGCAAACACGAAAAGGACCCGGCGTTCCGCCCGTGGATCGCACTGCATTGCGAACATGACAGCCGACATGTGCGGCTCTGGGTGGAAGACAACGGCGGCGGGATCGACCCCCGGTTGATCGAGCGGATTTTCGAGCCTTTCTTCACCACCAAACCGATCGGCGTGGGCACGGGGTTGGGGTTGTCGGTGAGTTACGGGATTGTGGAGAACATGGGCGGACGCTTGAGCGTCGTCAATGGGCCGGCAGGGGCACGCTTTTGTGTGGAGCTGCCGGTGGATCAGATCACCAGGTAGGCGCGACCCATATGGCAGCTGAGGTTGGCGCCGACTTCGGCGTTGCCAGCAGTGATACCGAGCGCCCCCAGTAATCCGTTCACAATCGGGTCCAGCACCGGCGACAGAACGTTTTTGACCGCCGTTATCAATGTATTGGTAATGGTCGCGAGCAAACTTGAGACGCCAGACAATGGCCCGCTCGCTGGATTTCCAGGAGGAGGAACGTACGTCACCTGAATGCCGCCCAATGTGTTGACTAGACTTCCAACCACGTTTGATGCGGGAGCCACTGATTGATAGGTGGGTGCCAGATTCATTTCGTTGACCGGTAAAAAAGTCATGCTTTGAGTGTTACCCCCGACCGTCGCGTGTACAACCGATAACAATAAGCTGCCACCGACCCCGGCCTTGCGCGGGGCACACCCGAAAATCCCCGTGCATGTCTGTACGCCAATATCAACGAGAGCGACTGGCTGAACAGTGGTCGCCACTGCCGAGGTGAATGCCTGCACCGGATCGACTTTTCCGACCGACACATCCACCAGCGCTGTACTCGCCTGAACGGTGAGAGATTTCGTTGCGCTGCTTGCACAACTGAAATCAGAGACATAAGCCTTCGCGCTGGCCACTTCAATGTTGATGTCCAAACCGCTCAGCAACTGCACATCCGTATGATCACAAGGCTTCAATACCAGGCACAGAAGTGGATCCAGCAGGCCCACAAGATTCAGGTGCAAAAGGTTATTGACCACCCCGGTTACCGGAGTAGTCAAGGCGGAAACCGCAGACGTCAAATCATTCAGCCCATTGAGCACGGGCAACTGAATAGACACCAGCGTACGGACTTGCGCCGTACGCACAAAAATCTGATCCGCCTGTGGGGTCTTCAACAAACCCGCTTTGGCCTTTGCAGGATTACCAATAGCCGACATTTGTGGGGGGGCAATCACTTTGGTCTGGACCGTCACGTTTCCTATCAATGGAATGCTCAACTGAGCGGCTGCACTCACCGCACTCTTGCTACTGGACAGTTGCGCCACGGTCTGCAGCAATTGAAACAACTGCACATTAGTATTCAAGGCGGCGGCCGGAGTGCCGGTGGCGACCTTCAGCAGATCTCCAACCGTCAACAACTGCGTATTCGCAGCGATGGCTTTCAATGTAATCACATCGTTGATGACCGCCGTGGCGACCGCACCATTTTTTTGCAGGACCTTCACTGCTGCGTCGATCAACTGGCTGGCGGATACGGCGGTGCTCAGCAGCGCATCATAGTCCCCCGCCTTGACGTTCAATTGAATCGCCAACTGGTCCAAGTAGCCGAGCAGGTTCACGTTCGTCCCAAGCAGACCATTCCACCCCGCAGCCGTCAGGGACAGACTACCGCCCAACAAATTACCGATGACCACGTTCAGCAGAGGGGAGTTGGCGGAGTTCACTGCCGCCAGGCTGCTGCGAATCGTCAGCTGCGCCACTGGCGGCGCATACGCGGCCACGGCGGTCGCACTCAGCATCATCTGGCTGGAAACCGGGGCGCCGCTGAACATGCTCCAGATACCCGTGGCAATGCTGGTCATCACGCTGCGCGTGGCAACCACGCGTACGGCATCGTTTTTGGTCGCGTCAGGGGTAAACACACGCACGCTGTTGGCATTGGTCGTTAATAGGCCGCAGGTCACGACCAGGCCACGACTGTTGTCGCCGGCGACCACGGTGAAGCCATTGCGCGTGGCGTTTTCCTTGGCGTAGTCGTTCGCGGTGGTGGTGGGGCTGCACAGGCCGCCACGACCGGCGGCTTCCAGGGCCGAAGTGTCGGCGATGGACTGCAACTTGCGCTTTTCCATGTACAGGCGGCCGCTGTCCACCACCAGTAGCATGAAGACCAGCGCCACCGCCAGGGTGCCCGCTGCCATCAAGCCAATCGCACCGCGCTGCCTGGAACGAAGTCGGGGAGACATCAGGCACTCCTTAGCGCTTACTCTCCGTAGTTGCTTGGAGTGTAGACAAAGGCTGGCCAGTCGCCACAGGAACGATTAAAGGGGTTGAAGGCTGGCAGAGAACCCATGTGGGAGGGGGCTTGCTCCCGATAGCGGAGTGTCAGCCAGCTCAGCTGTTACTGATACACCGCTATCGGGG
>NZ_JAIOKW010000048.1:0-42347 GCF_020093335.1 Pseudomonas fluorescens group sp.
GGTGTTGGGCAGCAAGAATTTCTTTCCGCAGACCGGTATTGACGAAGAAGTGGCCGAAGTCATGGCCGCCTTCCTCGGCCAGTATTACGTCAGCAGCCCCGAGCGCGACTTGCCGTCGGAACTGATCGTCAACGTGGTGCATGAAGACTTTCCCACGCTGATCGAGGCGATCCACGAGCTGCGCGGCCGCGAGCTGGACATCAGCCACCGCGTACGCGGCACCCGCGCGCGTTGGCAGCAACTGGCCGTGACCAATGCCGAACAGGCCCTGGGCGCACGTCTGGCCAATCGACAGCACGTCGCCGCACGCTTTGACGCCCTGGCCGAAGTCCTCAACCTGGACGAACCGCCCCAGCGCCTGGAGTGCTACGACATCAGTCACTCCAGCGGCGAGGCCACCGTGGCGTCCTGCGTGGTGTTCGGGCCGGAAGGGCCGATCAAATCCGATTACCGGCGCTATAACATCGAAGGCGTCACTGCCGGCGATGACTATGCCGCCATGCACCAGGCCCTGACGCGGCGCTTCAGCAAGCTGAAGGACGGCGAAGGCAAGTTGCCGGATATCCTGTTGGTGGACGGCGGCAAGGGCCAGTTGTCCATGGCCCGCGACGTACTCAACGAACTGGCGGTGCCCGATCTGATCCTGCTCGGCGTGGCCAAGGGTGCCACGCGCAAGGCCGGTTTCGAGACGTTGTACTTGAATGATTCCGCCCATGAGTTCACCTTGAAGGGCGACTCACCGGCGCTGCACCTGATCCAACAGATCCGCGATGAAGCCCACCGTTTCGCAATTACCGGCCACCGTGCCCGGCGCGGCAAAACCCGGCGAACCTCAACCCTGGAAGGGGTGGCGGGCGTTGGGCCGACACGGCGTCGCGACTTGCTTAAACATTTTGGTGGCTTGCAGGAGCTATCCCGTGCCAGCATTGACGAAATAGCCAAAGCACCCGGTATCAGTAAAAAGCTCGCTGAGTTGATTTATGCGAATCTGCATAGCGAATAGAATGCCTTTCCACCTCGTAGCCAGTTGTGCCGATGAATATCCCTAATCTGATCACCGTTCTACGCGTCCTGCTTATTCCGATTTTTATTCTGTTGTTTTATTTGCCGTACGAATGGAGCTATATGGCTTCCAGTTCGGTGTTCGCGTTTGCGGCCGCCACCGACTGGCTCGACGGCTACCTGGCCCGCCGCCTGGAACAGAGCACGCCCTTCGGCGCGTTCCTCGACCCGGTGGCCGACAAACTCATGGTGGCCGTTGCGCTGGTCCTGTTGGTGCAGGAACACGGCAACCTGTGGCTGACCCTGCCGGCCGCCGTGATCATCGGCCGTGAGATAGTGGTGTCGGCCCTGCGCGAATGGATGGCCGAAATCGGCGCCCGCGCCCACGTCGCCGTCTCCAACATGGGCAAATGGAAAACCGCCGCGCAGATGCTCGCGCTGGTCATCCTGCTGGCCAACCCGTCGGACTTCACCTTCTGGGTCCTGCTGGGCTACGCCTTGCTGCTCATCGCCGCCGGCCTGACCTTGTGGTCCATGCTCCAGTATCTGCGCGCCGCCTGGCCGCATCTGCGTACCACCGTTGAAAAGAAATAAAACTTTTTTGAATCAAGGGGTTGACGGGTTCTGATAATTCTATAGAATGCGCATCACCAAGACGCGGGAATAGCTCAGTTGGTAGAGCACGACCTTGCCAAGGTCGGGGTCGCGAGTTCGAGTCTCGTTTCCCGCTCCAAAATTTGATCCACAGATGTCCACTGGACGCTGGGGTCCACGAAATAGACGCTTAGGCGTCTTTTTTCGTTTCTGCGGAAAACCACTGGGAACCAGGGTAATCCGGTACGAACAAGGACAGGATTAAGTACAACAGACGGGCCCGTTCGAGTCCGTATTGTAACTCGCTCCCTCGGGCCTCCAGACGAGCATCGGGTGTTGGCTCTCCAACAGGAGCTCGCCATGCCTCTCTTAGAATTCACCACTCGGCATGCTCGAACTATTGGTAAAAACTACACCCTCGGCGACTTCGACGGTCTATCCCTCTGGGTGACCAAAGCGGGCGGTAAGCTGTGGCTGTTCCGCTACTATTGGGAAGGGCGCCAGCAACGCATGTCCTTTGGGGCGTATCCTGACGTTAGCCTGAAACACGCACGTGAGCGTCGTGACGAAGCGCGCGAGCTATTGGCCGAAAATATCAACCCTTGCGCGCACCGAAAGCAGGCGCGCCAAGAAGCTGAAGCCGAAGTAAAGTGGGGCAATTTTAGATCGGCACTTGGGTCAACGATTTACTGATCATTGCGATCCGACGATCCAAGCGGTTTGCTTACCAAAAAATCAGCTAAGTCCTCAGCAGTTTCCTCCGCCAATAAGCCGACAATGACTGTAATGCCTGCATCGCGCAGCATCCTTATGCCTGCTCCCGAGTTTCTCGGATCGGGATCAAGCAACCCAACAAACACTGTCTCGACTCCGCTGTTTATCAGTGCCAGAGCACATGACGGCGTTCGACCATGAAAGGAGCATGGCTCAAGCGTGACAAAAGCAGTCACTGCGGAGCATTCATTCGTTAATCGGCTTAACGCCATCGCTTCCGCGTGATGGAACCCCGGTGCCTGCGTATAGCCTTGGCTAATCACCATGTTGTCCTGTACCAGTACGCAACCTACTGGCGGGTTTGGAAGGCATTCAGGTAAGGCTAAACGCCCTTGGGCAAGAGCAAGCTGCATGAAATCGGTATTGGAGAGAGTGTTAGGCATATTTGATTAGATCTCATCCTAGTTAACCAACGCTCTTGCCTCAGCTTGAGTCAAACCCTCAAAAACCCCGACATCCCGTTCTCGGAAACACGCCATTATCTCGACTGAGAGCTTCAGCCTGCTGCCGCCCCAGCTCGATCAGCCCTGGATCAAGCGAACCGAGGTAGCGTTGTTCGGCATTGGCCCAGGTTTCCCCGTGCCGTATGAGGTATAAATACATGAGATCCATCTCAGCGTTAAACGTGGGAACTGTATCAACTCCAAACCGCTTGGGGCTGTTTTGACGAGTCTGGTACGGAGCGCTTAAAACTGAACAGCAAGCTCTACTCAATGCCTGTTAAATACGCTTGCCCAGCAGCCAGTACCGTCGCTGCCCGACGACGCTCGGTGAACGAACTGGTTTTATCTTTCGTCCTTGATAGCCACTAGGCAGGTGTGGAAACCTCGTTTTACGTACACGTTTTATCCTGAAAATTGGCCGCTTTAGCGTTTGGACCAGCCGCCCGGGAATCAGCTGTTTGGCGACATCCCGCTATGCTGGATTTAGTCCTACCGGAATGACCGGCGATTCCGGCTTTTCGCTGACCTGGGGCTTTTTCGTGGACCGGTATCAACACGCCCATCTGAAATCGTGAAAAGCCATCGCCTCCGGTGGCGCTGCCACTAAAGCTTCAATCCGGCGCCTTGTCGCTTGTAACGAGGCTGCGTAGCTTACCCCCAGGCCCAAAGCATCGATGATGGGGAAGATATCTTCAAGGCCGCAGTCGAGGATCAAGGTGGCTTCGCAATTGCTCGACAAGTTCGGTATTGGGCAGTTCAGTGGTAAGCGATCGCGGGGTAGGTCGATCAGCAGCCAACTGCGGTATTTGAAGCGCGCGCTCACGTCCTTGAGCAGATCGTTCCATTCCATGACACGGCCTCATCGACTGGCAATCAACACGGGAATCGCGTTGTTGAGGGAGAACGCCACCAGAAATACAGCCAATCCCACATCGATCTGGCGGGTGTATTTGAGAAACAGCGCCTTGATCGGGCCTTGGCCGAAGAGCAGCGAGACCAGGGAGTACCAGATGACTTCCAAGGTAGAGCACAACATTACCACCAGTACCTTTTCGAGGTCGGTACGTGGCGAAGAAAGAAAGCCGGCGTAGATGCTGATCATGAAGGCGATGGTTTTCATGTTGCTGATGTTAGTGATGACCCCCACGCGATACGCCTTGGCGAAGCTGGTGACGCCAGGTGTGGTGCTTTCGGCAGTACCGGTGTTTTTTGCCAGCACGCTTTTGATGATGCTGTAGGCGATGTACAGCAGGTACGCTGAACCACACAGGGTGGCGACCTTGGAAAAGGCCGGGTACTGATGCAGCAATGCCGCCAGGCCCAGCAAGGAAATGGTCGAGAAGAATACGCCTACGGTGCAGATCCCCAAGGTTGCACCAAGGCCGGTAGTGACCGACCCTAATGAAGAGAACCGGCTGACGATGATGAAATTCGGCCCGGGACTTATCACCGCCAGTATGTAAATCAATGCTGCTGTAAACATGTGACCTCCTTGTGTGAAGCAGCAGCCCGCGGGGCTGCTACCGGGGCTGATTCAGGCCAATGCGTGCGCCGGAGCCTCGACCTGCGCCAACTGTGCCTCCAGGGCCGAGAGAATGTGTTCCACCCGCAACGAAATCAGGCTGAATGAACCGGCGTCCCCCAGGCCATGGGAGCTTTCGCATAGACCGTTGAGGAACACCGTGGGCAGATCATCCAAAGAGGTCAGGCTGTAATCGCGATTCACCACGAGCGCGCCGTGCGCATCGGCGCGAAACCGACGGTGATAAGGCGCCAGTAACGGCGGATACAACTCGCCATTTTCCTTGGCGGCAATGTCCTTGAACCCGGTGGCAAGCACCAGTGCATCCAGCTCAAGGGTCGAGTGCGTGAGTTGATTGACCTCCTTGAGCGCCAACTGCACATGCCCTGAGGCATTAACCTGCGCCTGCTCGATGGCAATATTGTTGAGGATGTGGATGCGCTGCTTACCCTGCAACTTTTCCTCATGGATGCGCACGTACAGCGCATTGATCACATCTTCATCAGCCGAGCTGTAGTTGGTGCCTCGCAATTGCTTATCCACCCGCGCCTTGGCCTCTGGCGGCAGGTTGAAGTAGTAGTCGATGAACTCCGGGAAATACACCTTGTCGCTGAACGGGCTGGTGTCCTTGAGTCGGAAACTGAAGCTGCGGTGCAGCGAGTAGATTTCCTTGTCCGGAAACCTGGCGGTCAGGTCGAGCACAATCTCCACGGCGCTTTGGCTGGAGCCGACTACACCGATGCGCTGCACGTTCGATGGCAACCTATTGATGCGTTCAAGGTAGTGATTAAGGTGGAACACCTGCGGGCTGGACAGGCCGTCGAAAACCGCCGGGATATTCGCCGTGCGCCCGGTACCCAATACCAGGCTGCGCCCGTAAATGACCCGCTGATTGTTATAGGTGACCTTCCATACATGCTCGCCCTGTAACAGCAACGGCTCGACACGTTGGGCGAACGCCGAGGATTCGACACTGCCGAGAAAATGCCCGGCAACCCATTTGATGTATTGCGCATACTCGCGCCGTAGCGGGTATGTCAGCGGTAGGTTGAGGTAGTCGAACAGGCGGCCAGTTTCTTTCAGGTAATTGACGAAGCCATAGCGGCTGCGCGGGTTGCGCGGCGTGACCAGGTCCCGCAACGGGTTGTTCTGGATGTCCGAGCCGCTGAGCAGCATTTCATCCTGCCAGTCCGGCGTTGGCTTGGCGTCCAGAAAGCGATAGGTCAGCGCAGAAGCTGACTCTTCCAATCCTATAGCCAGCGCCAGGTTTGAGGGGCCGAAACCAATACCCACGATATCGAAAACAGTGTCTGACATGGAAAAGCTCCTATCCCTGGATTGGCTTCAATGGAAGATGGTAATAGTGGTACGCGGTGTTTTCGATAAACCCGAAGCGCGTGTATAAGTTGCGTGCCTTAGGGTTGTCGTCCGCGCCTTCAATAAATAACTGTTTGGCCCCGGTTGTCTGGGCGAACGCTTTTGCAGCATTCAATAACGCTAGGCCCACCCCCGTACTGCGTTTGGAGGCTTCGACATATAAGTCATTTAGTATCCACAGACGCTCCAGTGTGACACTTGAAAAGCTGGGGAAGAGTTGCGTAAACCCAATGACTTCATTGTTAACTTGCGCCACGATGATTATTGACTCGCCCAGAAAGAAGCGCTGTTGAATAAATGCCAGGGAGCGGGCCAAGTCGGGTGCTTCGCCATAGAACTCGCGGTATTTGTCCAGCAACGGCGCGATGACCGCGGCGTCGTCTAGGGACGCGTGCCGGGTGATGATCGGATCGCTCATGGCGCGGTCACCTCGGCAAAGGCTTGCTTGAGTATGTGCAAGCCTTGGGTGATCTGCACGGGAGTGATCGTTAACGCCGGGAGGAACTTGAGTACCTGATTGTCGATGCCGGAGGTTTCAATGATGAGCCCGCCAGCATAGGCCTGCGCTGCAATTTTTTGCGCTAGGGCCGAGTCGTCAAACTCTATGCCCCTGAAGAACCCCCTCCCTTTGAGACGGTTAGGTGCCTTGGCGGCAAAGCCCAGGGATAACTCCTGCAACCCCTGATGCAACTGTTCTGCCTTGTCCCTGAGCACCTGGGTAAAACCCGCGTTGCTCCAGTAGTGATCGATCACCGCCTTGCCCGTGACGAATGCCAGGTTGTTGCCGCGAAATGTGCCGTTGTGCTCTCCCGGCTCCCAGACATCCAGATGGGGAGCCAACAAGACGAGGGACATGGGCAAGCCATAACCGCTGATCGATTTGGATAAGGTCACGATATCCGGGGTGACACCCAGTGCTTCGAAGCTGAAGAACTCGCCGGTGCGACCACAGCCGGCCTGGATATCGTCAATGATCAGCAGAACGTTATGCTCATGGGCGATGGCTTGCACGGCTCGTACCCAGGCGGCGGAAGCGCTGTTCACGCCGCCTTCGCCCTGCACCGTCTCTAGTACGATAGCCGCCGGTTTGTCGACCCCGCTGCCGCTGCGCAGCATGTTGGCCAGGTACAACGAGGTGTCCACACCGTCGCCGAAGTACCGGTCATAGGGCATGAACGTCACGTTGTTCAAACTGACGCCGGCCCCTGCGCGTTTACGCGGGTTGCTGGTCAGGGCGAGGCTGCCCAGGGACATGCCATGGAACGCGTTTGTGAACGCCACGACATTCTGGCGCCCGGTGTACTTGCGGGCCAGTTTGATGGCGGCCTCCACCGCGTTGGTGCCAGTGGGGCCGGGAAACTGCACTTTGTAGTGCAGGTTACGCGGTGCCAGGATCTGCTCTTCGAACGTTGTGAGGAAGGCTTTCTTGGCCGTGGTCTTGAAATCCAAGCCATGGGTGATGCCATTGTTACCGATGTAATCGAGCAGTGCTGCCTTCAAGACCGGGTTGTTATGCCCGTAGTTCAAGGCTCCTGCACCACTGAAAAAATCAATGAATACCTGGCCTTGCTCACTGGTCAAGGTTGAGCCTTCGGCGGTATGGAAGGTGGCGGTGAAGTCCCGGCAATAAGAGCGAACGTTAGATTCTTTAAGCTCGAATATATCCAGGGGCTGTGGCGCCGTAGGCGCAATTTTTGAAAACGAGTAATTCAGCGTAGCCGTCATGTCAGGTACCGTTTATCAATCCATGTCAATGGACTTACAACAGATATAGCGATTTCCCAGTGGCCATGTAGCGAATGCTGAGAAGACTTTAATCCCTTGAAGTCCGCGTGCAACTTTCATCCCGTGAAACATGACCCGCTCTGTTGGCCAGCAGGAACAATGACGTCTTTCGCTAATTAAACTAGCAGCAATTTAGGAATGAACCACTAATTATAAATTCATATGCTTATGACCCATTTTTGGATGGTCGCGATGATAGGCATGCCTGCCACCGCCGACACCTTAGGTCAATGAGGCGGATATGCCCTCACCAATATAAATACCCTGTCGGCGCCTGTCGCAGAGGGTGCAAATCGGTACAGTCACTGCGCTGCTGTCGCTTTCGCTTGAGCAGCGAGGTGCCGAGTCGGTAGAGGTCGGCGTGGTTGTGAAGTGGGGTTGATCCGTTTTTTCACTAGGACCGAGGAGCGTCAATCATGTAGCTCAACGTCATCCGACTCAGCGCCCGGATCCCCACTGCCAGGCTCGGGTCATCCACCTGGAAGCCCGGCGAATGGGTAGGCCACACGGTTTTGCCCTCCAGCGCGGGGGGTGTCACGCCCATACGCATGAAAACTCCCGGAACCTGGCGGGCGTATTCAGCGAAGTCATCGGCACCGTAGGTACCGTTGTCGATCCGCACCGGCGTGGTCGACACCTGTTGCAGCACCGGCATCAACTGGTCAACCAATGCAGTGTTGTTGTAGCCAGCGCGGTAATTCCCCGGCAGGTAGTCCACCTTGGTGGTGGCCCCCGAGGCTTCAGCGATGTGCTCGGCGGTGCGGGTCATGCGCTGCAACACGTCCTCACGCTGTTCATCGCTGACGGTGCGAATCGAACCTTCCAGGCGCACTTCGGCGGGGATGATGTTGTGGCGGTCACCGGCCTCGATACGCCCTACGGAAATCACCGGCGCCGGCAACAGGCTGAGGTTGGATTGGCGACTGGGAATGGTCTGCCAGGCCAGGATCACCTGGGCGGCGACGGGCACAGGGTCGATGCCGGTCCAGGGGAAGGCCGCATGGGTCTGGCGGCCGATGATGCGCGCGACAAAGGTGTCGGCCGCCGCCGTGGTGCGTTGCCGGCTGAGCGTGAAAGTCCCCGCCGTGCCCGCCGTTACGTGGATGCCGAAAATGACCGCTGGCGCTGGATTTTGCAGCGCGCCTTCCTTGATCATCAATTGCGCGCCACCTTGTTCGCCCAGCGGCGGCCCTTCCTCGGCCGGCTGGAAAATCAGCTTGAGCGTGCCCGGCAATTGCTCGCGATGGGCCGCCAAGACCTCGGCAACCCCCAGCGCCATCGCCATATGTGCATCATGACCACAGGCGTGCATCACGCCGACGTCCTTGCCTCTGCTGCGAAAGTCTGCGCCTTCATCTTTGCTGCGCACGGTCGACGCAAACGGCAGGCCGGTTTGCTCGGTGAGCGGCAGCGCGTCCAGTTCGGCGCGAATCGCGACCACCGGGCCAGGTTTGCCGCCACGCAAAATGCCGATGACACCGGTATGCGCGATGCCGGTCTGCACCTCTAGCCCCAGTTCCCGTAGGCGTTGGGCGATGCGCTCGGCGGTGTGGAACTCGCGATTGCCCAGCTCGGGTTGTTGGTGAATCGCGTGACGCAGCTCTATCACGCCGGGCAATGCCTGGCTGATCTGCGCGTCCAGGTCGTCCCAAGGCTCGGCGGCCGACACGGAACCGGACAGAAGCAGCAGGGAAATCGGTAGCTTCAACATATCCAGGGCTCAATAAGTAAACGCAATCGGCGGTGCTTTCGCGTTCAGCAAATAATCGCCAATTGCCTTGTACTTGTACGCCAGGGCGTCATGGGTGGTGTGGGTGCGTGCGTTACGCCAGTGACGGTCGAAGTTGTAGCGCGACTGGGTGGTGGCTGCGCCGCCGACTTCATACAGGCGTTCGCACACGAAGAGGGCGGCGCGGGTTGAGGCGATTTTGGCTTCGGCCACGGCAATCGAAGACTTGACCAAAATAGCTTCCAATTCCTCACCCTGCGCCAACCCCTGCAACTGCGTGCGCGCGGCCAGGTCGACCGCCCCGGCGGCTTTCTCCACCAGCGCTTCGGCGCCATGGATGCGCGCGGCCAGATCACCGAGGGTGTGCAGGATGTACGGGTCGTGGCGTGCCTGGTCCACGCCACTTTCGCGCACCGGTCGCGAGCCCGTGCGCGCCCACGCTACCGCGTCATCCAAGGCCGCCAGGCCGATGCCGACATCGAGGGCACAGTGGATCAATTGCGCACTGGCGCCGACATAGTTGCGGCGTTGATACCACTGCGCCAACGGGATCACTTGCCCAGGGCGTACCGGCACATTTTCCAGCAGGGTACTGCCGCTGGCGGTGACGCGCTGGCCCATGCCGTCCCAATCATCCAGCAGCGTAATGCCCGCAGTGTCGGCGGGCAGCATCACGTAGATCGCGTTGCCGGCCTCGTCCACGGCCTGGATCTTCAGCAGGTCGGCAAACAGGCAACCGGTGCTGTAGAACTTGCTGCCATTGAGCACCAGTTGATCGCCGCGACGCTCCAGGCGCGTGTGGATTTCACCGCGAAAGGTGCCGCTGCGTTCGGCAATCGCGCCAGATGACAACTGGCGCTCGGCAAAGGCACCGAGGTACTCACGCTGCTGTTCGGGGTTGGCGATCAGGCGCAGGTGCTCGACCGTGGCGAAATGCGGAAACAGCGCCTGGGCCACACTCGGATCGGCCTTGGCCAGGGTGATGAAAATCTGTGCCACCTGCAGTTGGCTGACGTCGCCGCCGCCCAGCTCAGTGGGGACCCGGGCGGCGCCCAGGCCGGATTCGCGGATCAGGTCGAGCTGCGCATAAGGCAGGATTCTGCCGGCGTCGCGGTCGGCGGCACCGGGTTGGATCTGCGCGGCGAGTTGGTGGGCGAGGGCAAGGTAATCGGTCATGGAAAGGTCCATCAAAGAGGTCAGGAAGCGTCGCGCAGAGCACTACGCGGTACGCCGAGCAACAGGATCAAGGTGCCGCAGGCCACCAGCGCCGCCACGATATAAAGCGCCAGGCTGATGCTGCCGGTGGAGGTCTTGATCGCACCGATCATGATGGGCGTCAGCAGGCTGCTGATCTGCCCGCAGCAGTTGACCAGCGCCAGGCCGGCGGCCTTGGCGTGGTCCGACAGGTAATACGTGGGGATGGTCCAGAAAATCGCCGTGGCCACCAGGTAGCCGCTGGTCATCAGGGTCAGTACGGCGATTGCCGAGTACGGGCTGAACAGAAAGTTGGGCAGCACCAGCATTGCCAGCGCCGCCGTGAGGCCGCCCAGCGCGAAGTGCCAGCGCCGCTCCTGATTCACATCCGAATGGCGGCACGCCCACAGCATCACGCACACGCCGACCACATAGGGCAAAGCCGAGAGCAAGCCCAGTTGCCCAAGGTTGCTCACGCCCGAATCGCGAATGATCGACGGTGCCCAGATATTGGTGACGTTGCCGGTGCACATGATGGTCAGGCAGTAGGCCAGGGTGATAAACCACACCTTGCGGTCCTTCAATGCCTCGACGAAGCGCGTATGCCCGCCGGGTTTGCGCTGTAGCCGTTCACGCGCCAGGGCTTGCTCGATGGCGTGTTTTTCATCGTCGCTCAGCCACTTGGCCGAGGCCGGTTTGTCGTCCAGCCAGTACCAAGCGAACAGCCCGGCGAGCACCGGCGGTATGCCGGTGATCACGAACAGCCATTGCCAGCCGGTAAACCCGCCGATACCGGCGAAGTGCGCCATGATCGAAGTCGACAGCGGCCCGCCGATGATCCCGCACACCGCAATCGCCATGATGAAACGCGAGGTGATACGCGCGCGGTGGCTGGCCGGGAACCAGTAGGTGAGGTACAGGATCACCCCCGGAAAGAACCCGGCTTCGGCGGCGCCCAGCAACACCCGCAGCACATAGAACTGCGCCGGGGTCTGGGCAAACGCGGTGGCGATGGTCACCAGCCCCCACAGCACCATGATGCGCATCATGGTTTTTTTCGCGCCGATCTTTTCCAGCAGCAGGTTGCTCGGGATCTCGAACAGCAGGTAACCGATGGAGAACACGCCGACGATGATGCCGAACGTGGCGTCGCTGATGTTCAGGTCGGTCTTGAACTGCAAGTGCGCGAAACTGATGTTGACCCGGTCCAGCCAGTTGAGCACGAAGCACAGGAACAGGAACGGCATGATCCGCCACGCCAGTTTGCGGTACAGGCGTTGGTCGAAGGTCGCCTGCGGGCGTTCGAAGTTCGTCATCACCAGCTCACGTCGACTTTAGCGAAGTAATAAGCACCTTCCAGGCCGTAGGGCGAGTACCAGCTATAGGTCGGGTTGTCGGTGGGGAAGAAGTAGAAGCGCTTGGCCTCGTCATTCAGTTGCTGGGGGCGACGGTCGAAGATGTTTTCGCCGCCGACGGTGACTTTCACCGCGTCGCTCAGCCAGTAGCCCACGCTCAGGTCGGTGATGAATGCCGGGCGAATTTTTTCATCGCGACTGGCCGAAATCTGGTTACGCCCGGTGACCTTGGAATAGCGGGTTTCCTTGAGATTCACCTCAAAATCCCCCAGTTGCCAGGCGGCATTCAGCGACGTGGTGTTTTTCGGGTAGGCCGAGGTCAGGTTGCCCTGGCGGTCACGGCCCATCACGCTGACGCCGGTGCCGGCCAGCGCTGCGGGCTCCTTGATCTTCTCGATGGTTTGCAGGCTCTGGTTGCTGAGCAAGGTCCATTTGGTCTTGCCGTAGCGGCCCAGGTCATAGCGATAGTCGGCTACCAGGTCGATGCCACGGGTGCGGGTGTCGGCCAGGTTGCCGAAGTAGGAGACGATCTGGTTCGGGTTCAGGCCCTGGGCGGCCAGCACGTTGGAGACCGCCGTGCCTTGCAGGTTACTGGTCTGCAGGATGCGGTCCTTGATGTCGATCTGGTACAGGTCGACCGTAATGTCCAGGTTCTCGGTCGGTGTGGCGACAAAGCCGAGGCTGTAGTTCATCGAGCGTTCAGGCTTGAGCTCCTTGGCGCCCAGGGCCTGGCCGGCGGCGTCGTTGACGGTGACGTAGCGCGTGGTGGCCTGCTCCAGTTGCCCGGTGAGCGGGCTGGTGCGCCAGGCGGTCAGCGACGACGAATAGAACTGCTGTTGCAGGGACGGCGCGCGGAAGCCGTTGCTCACGGTGCCGCGCACGGCGAATTGCGGGGTGAACGCGTAACGCGTGGAGAACTTGCCACTGCCGGTGTCGCCGAAATCACTGTAGTGCTCGAAGCGCCCGGCCAGGCTCACATCCCATTGATCGGTCAGGCTTTGGCTGAAGTCGACGTAGCCTGCGGTGTTGGTGCGTGAGTAATTGTGCGCGTCGGCCGGGGTGAAACCCACCAACCCTGGCGCGCCGGGGTTGGGGCGCTGGCCGGCGAGTGGGCTGCCGGTGGGGAACACGTAGCCGCCATCGGCATAAGAGGCGTATTCGCCGGCCTGGATCTCGAACCCATCGCGGCGGAATTCAAGGCCGGTCGACACGTTCAGCGGCTTGGCAAACAGCCCGGTATCGAACGCACGGGTCAGGTCGAGGTTATTGGTCCATTGGCTGGCGATCAGGTTGCCGCCGTCCATATCCTGAGGGCTGTTTGGTCCCAGGGACGGGTTCAGCGAACGTTCGTTGCGGGTGTTGGCGTTGTTGTAGCCGTAGCTGCTGCTCAGGTCCCAAGCCCAGCCCAGCAGGTCGTCGTTGCGCACGCCGAACACGCTTTGGAAGTCGTCTTCTTCCACGACGAAACGCGGCGAGAAACCGTCCGGGTACACCGAGACAATGTTCTGCGGCGAGTTGGCGGTGCGGTAAGTGCCCCAACTGGTGGAGTTGCGGTGGCTGAGGGTGGAGAACGAGTACAGCGTGTAGTCCTCGTTCAGCGGCAGTTCGGCGTTGTAGCCGAAGTTATAGGTTTGCGAACGAGGTTGGCCCAGTTGCTGGCGGTAGCGGCTTTCGCTGGTTTCGCGCGGGTCGGGCTGGCCGTTCTGGCGGAAATAGATGCTGGTGCGATCCGGCACGGCGCCGGCCACGTTGGAGCTTTCCTGGAGGCCGATATCGGCGCTGAGGCTGAAAAAGCCGTCATTGGGCAGCTCGAAGCCCTGGTTGATCTGACCCTGGCCCCGCGCACCGAAATTACCCTTGCCGCCCACACGGTTGGCGTACTGCCCATAGAGGGCGCTGCCGCTGCCGCCGGAGCGGTTGGTCTTGAGGATGATGTTGATCACCCCGGCAATCGCGTCCGAACCGTATTGCGCCGCCGCGCCGTCGCGCAGCACTTCCACGTGGTCCACCGCGGCGATGGGGATCAGGTCGAGGTCGGCGGGCGACTGGCCGCTTGAGGTGGCTGCGGTCTGCACAAAGATCAGCGACGTATTGTGGCGGCGCTTGCCGTTGACCAGCACCAGCACATGGTTACCGCCCAGACCGCGCAAAGTCGCGGACTTGACCGACAACCCGGTGCCGCCGGTAAAGCCTGCGGCGTTGGTGTAGGACGGCACACTGGCGGCCAGGGCGTCGCGTAGGTTCTGTTTACCGGAGCGGGCGAGGTCGTCGGCGCTGATCACATCGATCGGCGCCAGGCTCTTGGCGACGGTGCGACCGCTGTCCCGGGCACCGGTGACCACCACGGTTTGCAGGGCGGTGTCACTGGCCGCCGACGGACGTGACGGGTTCTCTTCAGCGTGGGCTGCCGGCTGGGCGCACAGCCCGAGGATGCCGGCGGTCAGCAGGCTGAACCTGGGACGAAAGCGAGTGTATGGGCGAGACATGGTGAGGCTCCGATGGTTAGGTGCCGCTTTCCATTCCTGGTGGTGGGAGTTCCTGACAGTACTGGGGAGGCTTATGTGTTGGCTGTTTCTAGTTATGGGTTGAGGTCAACGCCCCAGCATCACGTCCTGGCGGGCCTGGTCGACCAGTGCCATCTGCCGCGTCAGTCGGGCTTTGCGTTCGGCCAGCAGCAAGGTCTTGGTCCATTCCACGGCCTTAGAGGAATGGCTGGCCAGGCGTGCGGCCAGTTCCAGCGCGCTGGCGTAGGCGTCGTCCACCACTTGGTTGACCAGGCCGATGGCCAAAGCCTCTTGGGCATCGAATTTGCGCGCGCTGAGCATGATGTCCAGGGCCGCTGCTTCGCCTATCAGGCTGGGCAGGGTGATCGCACTGAAGCCGGACAACATGCCGTGCTGCACTTCGGGGAAGTGAAAGCGCGTGTCGTGCCGCGCAATACGGAAATCGCAATGAATCGCCAGGCTGATGCCCAGGCCCAGGGTGTGGCCGTGCAACGCGGCAATCACCGGCTTGCTCAAATCGTTGCCGACACCGGGCAGGGCACGGGCCAGGACTTCGCTGCTGACGGTCTCGCCGGTGGCGTCGATCTCCTTGAGGTCGGAGCCGGCGCAAAACGCCCGCTCGCCGGCACCGCGCAGCACGATGGCGCGCACGGCGGTGTCTTGCTGCGCGCGCTGCCAAACCTCGGCCAGCGCGTGCTTGGCCTGGCTGTCCAGTGCGTTGAGGCGCTCCTGGCGGTTGAGGGTGACCACCAGGATTCCTTCGCCAATATTTTGATACTCGACTGTCATGGGGTGCTTTTTATCCGGTGTGAAAGAAAGACGCGATTACCCCTTGAGGTCAGCGCCAAAGTGAGGAAAACTTAATTGATGTGCACAATGCAAACAAGATGTTTGTTATATGAACATATTCTTATCGGGTCAAAAACGGTTATAAAAAATGAAAGCCATAGTTCTAAAAGCCTTCGGCGGGCCGGAGCAATTGCAGGTCGAGGAGGTGCCGACCCCGCAGGTTGGCGCGGGTGAAGTGCTGGTCCAGGTCGCGGCAGCCGGGGTTTGCCATCATGACCTTTTGCATCGTGCCGGGCGGTTACCGGGAGCCCATACCGGCGTGGTACTGGGCCATGAAGTGGCGGGTGAAGTGGTTGAGGTGGGCGCGGGTGTGCACCATTTGACGGTCGGCGCCCGGGTGGTGGTTTACCAGCGACGCTTTTGCGGTCAGTGTCGTGACTGCCTGCGCGGTCGCCAGGATCTGTGCCGGGCCCTGGGCCTGCCATCGGTGGACACGGAAGGCGCCTATGCCGAATACCTGCGAGTACCCGCGATCTCCGCCATCGAACTGCCCGACGGTCTGGACTACATCCCGGCCGCCTTGGCGTCCTGCCCGATCGGCACCAGCGTGCGCGCGTTGCACGGCGAGGCCGCGCTCAAACCCGGCGAAAGCGTGTTGATCAATGGCGCCAGCGGTGGCCTGGGCGCCCATCAGATCCAATTGGCCAAGGCGGTAGGCGCGCGGGTCATCGCCGTCACAGGCAGTGCGGACAAGCGTGATTTTCTCCACAGCCTGGGCGCCGATGACGTGATTGTGAGCAGCGGCAGCTACAGTGCCGAGGTCTGGAAACTAACCGGCAAACGCGGCGTGGACGTGGCCATGGAAAACCTCGGCAGCACCCTTGAAGACACTCTGCGCAGCATGGCCCTCGGAGGGCGCGTGGTGGTATTGGGCAATGTGACGCCCGTCAGTGTGCCGATCAACCCAGGGCTGTTGATCGGCCGACGCCTGCGGGTACAAGGCTCCGGCAGCGCCACCCTCGAAGAAGTGCGCCTGGCGCTGGCATTGATCAAGGGCGGGCAGGTCAAGCCGTTGATTGACCGTGTGCTGCCGTTTCACCAAGTGGCCGAGGCCCACGCGCTGCTGGAATCGCGTCAGGTCAATGGGCGCATTGTGTTGAGCGGGTGGTAAGCATGGACATCAGTACGCTGCTCAGCCAGGCGGCCTTTAAATGGCCCGACCACATCGCACTGCACGAACCGGCCAGTGCTCGCACCCTCACGTTTGACGAATTGGACCGCGCCCTCAGTGGCGTCGGACAAGCGTTGGATCGGTTGCAAATCCCGGTGGGTGCGCGGGTGGCCTTACTGGCCGACGCCAGCCTCGACTACCTGCTGGCCGACTATGGCTGCATGGCCAGCGGCCGTGTGCGCGTGCCGCTGGATCCGGCCCTGGCGCTTGATGAATTGCTTGCTCAGCTACAGGACGCGGGCGCTGCCTTGCTGCTGTTTTCCGAGCAGTACGCCGGTGTGGCGCAAGGCTTGGGCATCCGTTGCCTGCCGCTGCAAGCCGTGACCGACTCCAACCCCGTCGACATCCTTCCACGCCCGGCGCAATCACCCCAGGCGCTGGCCTCGCTCAACTACACCGGCGGCACCACCGGCACGCCCAAGGCGGTGATGCATCGGCATGCCAGCTTGTGCGCGGTGTTGCAGAACATCGTCATGGGCCGCGGCGCCGTGGTCGGCGATGTACTGCTCAACGTCCGCCCGCTATGGCCGATTGCAGCGGTGGCGGTGCTGGCCCATTTGCTCAGCGGCGGCCGAGTGGTGTTGGGTGGTCGCTTCGACGGCAAGGCATTCATCGCTCAGCTTACTGAGTACCATGTGGCGTTCAGCTCTCTTGTGCCTACGCAATTACTGCGTCTGTTGCGCGAAACTGGCCCTGCAGCGGCCGATCTTCCGGTATTCAAGAGCCTCGATATCGGCGCTGCCGCGTTGACCGGCGACGTGCTGGAAGGCTCATGCAGTTTGTTCAGTGAACGCATCGGCGTGCTCTACGGCATGACCGAAGCGCCCTGGAGTTGCTACCTCTCGCCCGCGCAAATGTCGGCGGTGCGCGCGGCCGGCGACAGTGGCGAAGGTGTGGTGGGCCGACCGTTGTTCAGCGCCGCGATCCGTATCGATCAACCGGACGCAAACGGTGTGGGCGAGATTCTGCTCGGCGGCCCGCAATTGATGAGTGGCTACTGGCAACTTGAAGCGCTCAGTGCTAAGACCCTGGACAACGGCTGGCTGCGCAGCGGTGACCTAGGGCGCATTGGCGCCGATGGGCTGCTGCGAGTGCTGGGGCGTTGCAAGGACATCATCCGCAGCGGCGGCAAATCCGTGCAGCCCGGTGAAGTCGAACAGAACCTGCTGAGCCATCCCGGCGTGCAGGACGCCCACGTGTTTGGCCTGGAGGACCTGGAGTGGGGCGAGCAAGTATGCGCAGCCGTGGTATTGGAGGGTTCGCGAGAGCTATCGGCACAGCAGTTGATGGACCACTGCCGCGCCGGTTTGTCGCGCTACAAGGTGCCGCGCCGCATTTACTTCATCGACGAACTACCGCGCTCCCACTACGGCAAGGTGCAGAAAAACCGCCTGCTCGCCGCACTGGGCCTCAAGCCCTAAAGGTTGCCCAACTGCGCCGCGATACCTTCACAGGCGCGGCGCACGTGGCTGGCCAGGGAAGAGCCGGGGTGGGTTTCGTCTTCCATCTCAAGCCCGGCAACGACGACCGCGCCAATGGCTTGCCCGGCTTCCACGCGAATCGGAAACGCCACCGAAGACAGGCCCGGCTTGAACTCGCCGTGGCCGAAGGCGAAGTCCTGCTGGCTGCGAATTTGCTCCAGTGCCGGCAGGGCTTTGGCGTAACGCGCTTCGCCGAGGATTGCCTGTGCGGCCGTCTCGCTGTAGGTGGCGAGTACCGCACGCCCGCTGGGGCTGCCGTCGATGGGGAATTGGTCGGCCAGGTCGACAATCACGTTGAGCGGCGTGGTCGGTGTCCACATCCGCTCGATCAACACCACTTGGTCACCCACCGGCACCGACAACGACACAATCGCCTGGCGCTCGCCGATCACCCGTTGCAACTCGATGGCGTAGGGCAGGGCGATCTTGCGCAGGTTCAGGCGGTTCAGGTACGCCGCCGAGTAGATCAGGCATTCCGGGCCGATGCGATAGGTGCCGCCCTGGGATTCGATCAGGCTCCAGTGGGTCAGGGTCTTGAGCAGGCGATGAATGGTGGTGCGGTCTATACCGGTCAGTCGCGCCAGGTCCAGCGCGCTGGCGCCATGCTTGAGGCCCGACAGGGTGCGCAACAGTACGATCGAACGGTCGATAACCTGAACGCGCCCACCGGCGTTTTCCTTACTGCTGGTGGGCGGGGGAGGAGCTGAAGAAATATCCATGGTGGCAGCGGCTTCCGAAATCATTTTGTTCGGCAAGCGCGGATCGCAGGCTTGGCCGGTGACCAAGGTTAGCCGCGATCCGTTGCTGGGTGAAGCCTTGATTTACGTGTCGAAGAACACCAGTGCGCGCAATTCGATGCTGCGCCGTGGCGGCGCGTCCTTTGGCGTGGTGGGGTCATCAAATGCGGTGTGTGCACTCAGCCTGGCTACATCCCGCCGCGAATCGTGGATCTTCAACAGCAAGGCCTCGTCTGGTCGCAACTGCGGATAGTAAAACCAGCGGTGAGCCGGGTTAGCCTTGACCGAAAACGTTTCGCCGACCTTGTCGCGATACACCAGGTCGCTGGGCAACAAATCGCTATCGACCATGCTACGCGCATCGCACAAGGCAAGGGGCGTGCTCAGCACTGTCGCGCCGATGGGCCGCCACACATTGATGATCGCAAAGCGTTTGAGCAGGCGCTGTTCGGCTTCGTCTGGGTCGAGGTGGTCGCGCACACGGCGAATCGCCGAGCGTTCGGTCTGGTCGTTGTGCACGTAGCGCACCGGCTCGCGCAGGCCACGCGCCTCACGGCCAGGGTCATCGACGCGAATCGTATGGTCGAAAATCACCACCTTTATCGCACCAGTCTGCTGTTTGAGCAGGGCTTCGGTTTCCGGGTAGTAATGCAGGCGCACCTGTTCGTCATCCTCCAGGTTGACCACTGCGCTGGCGTGCTCGACCTTCTCGAAGCCCTCACGCTGCAGGCTCGCAGATGTATCCAGCAACCGCGCGTTATGGATGGTCACCTGGGTAGGGTCAAGTACGCCGCTGCGCTGGGCCGCGCCATCGGGTGGCGGGTAGGTGTAGTTCACCGGGCGCTCGCCGGTGTCTTTCAGGTAATTGAGCACGCCGAGCACGGAGGCGGGCGCGAGTTGTGTCTGATGGGTTCCCATAACCATCTCCCGGTGTCAGAACGGTTCCTTGAATGGCCGCAAGTCCAGCTCCTGGGTCCAGGCGCTGCGCGGTTGGGTGTGCAGATACCAATAGGCGTCGGCGATGTCTTCGAGCCGCAATGCGCCGTCCTCGCCCAGCTTGGTCAGGTAGTCGGGCGCACGGCTTTTCACGCGCTCGCCATCGATGGAACCGTCGATGACCACATGGGCGACATGCACATTCTGTGGGCCGAATTCCCGCGCAAACGACTGGCTTACCGAGCGCAGCCCGGCCTTGCCTGCCGCAAACGCGGTGTACGGCGGCTTGCCGCGCAGTGAGGCGGTGGCGCCGGTAAATAACAGGCTGCCGCCACCATTGGCGAGCAAGGTGCGGGTGGCTTCGCGGGCGAATAAAAAGCCCCCCAATGTCGAGGCGCGCCAGGTTTGCTCGAACAACTCGGCGCTCAACTCGAGCGCCGGCTTGGACACCGAATTGCCCACGTTGAAGATCGCCGCCCTGAGTGTGCCGAGCTCATTGACCTGGGCGATGGCGGCGAGCACGTCGGCTTCGATACCCAAGTCGACCACGATTGCATTGGCTTTGCCGCCGTTCGCTTCTATATCAGCCACCACCGTCTGCAACTTGTCCTGGCTCCTGCCGCTGACCGCTACGCGGTAGTCCTCGCGGGCAAAACGCCGTGCTAAGGCTGCACCCAGCCCGGCAACCGCGCCGACCCCGGCAATCCACACCACTGATTCAGCGATGCGCCACATCCTCCAATGGGGTAAGTGGCTACCAATCTACCCATGGCCGGGCGGGAGGAATAAGAATATCGACAGCTAAGGTTATGCTCGTCTTTTCACGCGTAGGGGATCAGAAGGCCCGGCCTGCAATTAAGCCCCCTGGATCCTTTCTTATCATTCGCCCATGTAAGCGATTGGCGTATGGCAGGTCGAATAGTGTTCTGGTTGCAAGGTTATATCCTCATGTTTTTTTAATATTTCTTGTTATATGGCGCGAGCAGTAAAGTACTGTTAATTCCTTCATGGCCGCCATTGGAAATTGTCTATGAACATCCCGCGCGGACACCCCAGCCCGATTTTGACATTGCCTCAGGGCGATAAAGATCCTCTTTCAATCCGAGCGAAAGCGCTGGTATTTGCCGACCCCCGGTCTCGGCAGTTGCTGGAGTATCTGCAGCGGGTGGCGCCCAGTGACGCGCCAGTGTTGATCAATGGAGAGACGGGCACCGGTAAGGAGTTGGTGGCGCGCTACATCCATTCGAGCAGTGGCCGCACTGGCGCTTTTATTGCGGTCAATTGCGGTGCGATCAGTGAGACCCTGGCTGAAAGCGAGTTTTTTGGCCATGAGGCCGGTTCGTTTTCCGGAGCTGTCGGTCGGCGAGCCGGCTGGTTCGAGGAGGCAGATGGAGGGACACTGTTTCTCGATGAGATTGGTGATCTGCCGCTGCCTTTGCAAGTTAAATTGCTGCGTGTCCTACAGGAACAGGAAGTGGTTCGGGTCGGCTCGCGCAAACCGATCAAGATCAACATCCGATTGGTGACGGCTACCAACGTCAATTTGGAACAGGCCATTGAAGCTGGCAATTTTCGGCTCGATCTGTTCTATCGAATAAACGTCGCCCAAGTGGAAGTTCTGCCGTTAAGGGCACGTCCCTTGGACATTCTGCCGTTGGTGGAACACTTCAGGAAACTCTACAGCGCCCGCCTTAAAATCAATGAGCCTATGCTTTCGGAGTCGGCTACTCAGGCGCTGCTCGATTATCCCTGGCCGGGGAATATCCGAGAGCTCGAGAACGTTGTTCACTTGGCTTTACTGGTGGCCGGCGACAGACCGGTCCGCCCCGAGCACTTGAAGTTCTCGGCAGGCCTTAGTGCATTGCAAGACGCAAGTTCCAACGGGGTGCAAAAACTTCCTCAGGAAGTGCTTCGCGAACAGTTTTTGCGATTGTTCGACGTTCCAGGTGATTCGCTCTTGCACGATATTGAGGAGCTGATGGTTCGCGAGGCTTTTGCCTACTGCGATTTCAACCAGTTACGCACCGCGCAACTGCTGGGTATTACCCGCAACGCCATGCGCACCTTACTGGTCAATCACGGCATGCTCAAAGGTCGAGCAAAACCCTGATCTGCGTTCAATCTTGTTTGACCTGGCTGGGTGGGTTACCTATACGGCGTAGCTGAGGCAGCAACTGCGCGCCCAGGTGAATCGCTTCCTCCAAATGGGGAAAACCCGACAGAATAAAACTGTCCACCCCCAACTGGTGGTACTCCTCGATTCGCTCTGCCACCTGCGCATAACTGCCGACCAACGCTGTTCCTGCGCCGCCGCGTACCAAGCCTACCCCGGCCCAAAGATTGGCTGACACCTCAAGTTCCCGAGCGCCGCGCCCACGGCCCTGCATCAACTGCGTCTGCCTGCTTTGCCCCACCGACTCATATGCCGCCATCTGCCGTTGTGCATGGTCAATGGTATCCGTTGGGATTTCTTCCAGCAGCCGTTCCACGTGGGCCCACGCCGCGTCGTCAGTGACAGCGGCGAACACGTGCAGACGTAGACCGAAGCGCAGAGTACGGCCTTGGGCGGCAGCCAGGTCACGCATGCGTTGGATGCGTTCGGCGATCATGACCGGCGGTTCGCACCACATCAGATATGTTTGCCCATGGGCCGCACCGACACGCTCGGCGGCTTCGGAGGCGCCGCCAAAGTAAATTGGCGGTACGTGTGCGCCTGGCGCAATCGGCGTTTGAATGCCACTGCGGTAGTAACGTCCCTGATGCGCGGGCGGTTGGGCTGCCCACACGGACTGGAACACCTGCAGAAATTCTGCGGTGCGTGCGTAACGTTCATCGTGTTCGAGAAAATCCCCGAGGGAGCGCTGTTCAAAACGGCTGGAGCCGGTCACCACATGCAACGCCAGACGATTCTCGCTGAGCAGTTGCAACGTCGCCGCGCGGTGGGCGGTATAGGCTGGAAGCTCGGTGCCCGGTCGCAGCGTCAGGAGGAATTTCAGGCGGCGCACTTCCTGGGCCAGCACCGCAGTGATCAGCCATGGGTCTTCAAACCCGGCAGCGGTGGGCACCATGATGCCGTCGAAGCCGGCCTGCTCGGTGGCGCGTACGATCTGGCGCAGGTAGTTCAGCGTCGGTGCACGCTCGCCTTGCTGGAACAATCCGACCTTTGGCAAGCCGCTGCTGGTGAGGTGACGGCCATCGCCATTGGTGGGTAAAAACCAGTCCAGTTGGATCGGTGGGCGTAAATCATCAGTCATGGTGCAGGCGCTCCTTGCGCAAACCCTGTTGGAAAAGCAACGGTAAAACCTGTTCGCCAAAGCGCAGCACTTCGCTGACTGACGGCCCGCCCTCCAGGATCAGGTGATTCAAGCCAATTCCGTGCAGTTCTTGCAGGCGTGTAGCGACTTGTTGCGGGGTGCCCACCAGGATCAGCGGTTGGCCGGCTTCCCTTTGCAGCAGGTTGGGATGCACTTCCCACTGGCGCAGCGGGTGGCGTGCACGGGGCAGGGTGGCCAGGGGTTCTTCGGGCAATTGAGGAGCCGATAATAAAGCGGCGGCGGTCTCCCAGGCGAGGTCTTCGCTGTCGCCGAGGATCAACCCAAACGTGCAGGCAAAGTCGAGCGTAGGTTGGACCTGTCGCCAGTGCTGTATCTCCTGGGCCAGTCGTTGTGGATGGCCAGGCGCTAACAGGCAGGTCTGGGCATGTGCCGCCACCAGCGCATGGCTCTGGGTGTCGTCCAGTAGCAACGATGGGGCGGGTATTTCGCGGCGGGTGAAGCCGGCGTTCTCCAGTTGGAAATAACGGCCCTGATAGTCGAACCCGCCGGTGTTGGAAGCCAGCAGTCGTTGCAACAGTTCCAGATATTCGCCAATGCGTTCGCTGCGTTGGTCGCGGTTGAGCCACTCCCCAAAGGCACTGTGTTCGCTATTGGGTAAATGTAGCCGCACACGGTGGCCGCTGATCGACTGCAGGCTTTGCAGGGTAGTGGCCAGCGCGGCTGGAAGCATCACTTCCGGCGGCACACTCACCGACAACTGCACGCTGCGTGTATGCGCACACAAGGCTGCCGCCACGCCCAGGCTGTCGGCACATAACACGCCGCCGGGAATCCAAAGGCCATCGAGCCCGGCGTATTCCACAGCCTGGGCCAATTGAACCCATTGTCCCGGCCGCGCCGCCCAGTCTGGGGTACACAAGGGTATCAACCAGCTGAATTCCAGGGGCATGCATAAGCTCCATTATTCATCGTTTTTTCCAACCCAAGGCCGGGGGCGATGTCCTGGGCCAGGATTTCCAAACGTTTGAGAATTTGTGCCTGGGTCGAGCTTTCGGCCTGAACCACAGCAATCATGTAGTCAGCATAAGGCAGCAGCGACGGGTCCTGTTGCAAGCTTTCGATCACTTCATCGGGATGGCCGTAGTGCACGTTCATCAAGCGCAGGTGTTCCTGCAAATCCAAGGCTTCGTCGATCAGGCCCTCACGTTGCAGGCGCGGGATATGCCGCTCGATATCCACCGACAGTTCGGCCTGGGCGCTGGCGCGGTCGATGGCAGGGAAAATGGCACGAACCACGCCGATACGCGGTGCGCGGTCAGTGCGCGACCAGGCTTGCAGGTAGGCATCCGCCAAAGGCTTTTGCACGGTGAGCGGATCATGGGTAGCTGTGCCCAGCAGCAGTCCATTGCCTTGTCGGGCGGTATAGACCGCGCCGTCAGTGCTGCCGTGGGAATGCCAAAGGCGTTCGCCCAGACCGATTGCAGGCGGTTGCAACGTTAATTCGCCGGTCAGCGGTTTACCTTCCAGCAGGCGCTGCAAACGTTGCTGGCGCTCAGCAAAATCCGCCTGGCGCCTGCTTGGGTCGCGATCAAAAGCGCTGAAGTTATCGAGGTTGGCGCCACCACTGCCCAGGCCCAATTGCAAGCGCCCGCTGCTCAGAGCGTCCAGCACACTAGCGTCTTCGGCCAGGCGGATCGGGTCCTCGAATGGCAACACAATCACCCCGGTGCCCAGTTCGATATGCCGCGTGCGTTCGGCAACGGCCGCCAGCAGCACCAAGGGTGAAGGAAGACGACCAAAGCCATTGCTCAAGTGGTGCTGGGCAATCCAACCACCGTCGAAGCCAAGGGCTTCAGCCACTTCGAATTGTTCGATCAGGTCGCGGTAGACCTGCCGGGGGTCATCACCAAAAGCGTGGCTGAGGAAACCCAATTTGAACGTCATGAGGGGGCTCCTGTGGGCTGCCAGCCCAGTGCTGGTGCGATGTGTTGGCGGATGATCTCCAGCGCACGGATCGCCTCGCGCAACGGCGTGCTGGTGGTTTGGACTTGCAGGATCAGTTGGTCGTGGGCTGTCAATGGCGGGCCTTGCTGCAATTGCTCGATGATCTGCTCCACCGGGCCGTGCAACACACCGAGACGCTTGAGGGTGGTGTCGAAGTCAGCGTCCAGCGTGCCCTTGAGTACGCCGATGCTTTGCTGGCGTTGCACATAGGCCTGGATATCACGGCGTGTGGCGTCGTCCGGTGCGGCGAGCAACGCCTGCACCCGTGCGACGCGGGCGGGCGTGCCGTTGTCGCCGGTCCAGGCGCTGCGGTAGCGGTTCACCAGTTCAACACCGGCTTGGGCAGGCAAATGCGGATTGGGTGCCATGATCAGGCCGTGGCCACGTTCGGCGACCTGTTCTACCCGCGAAGTGGCTTCCCACAGGCGATGTCTCAAGCCGTTGGCGCGTGGCAACAGGCGTGAGCCGCTGTCGGTCAGCGGCATATTGCCCAGGGCGTTGCGCAGTTGTTGCAGGTGCTGTTCGTAGTCACGATGGCGCGCCTCATGTTCGCGGCCAAACGCCAGGAATGTCTCGGGATCGAAACCCGCGCCAAGGCCCAGTTCCAGCCGGCCATTGCTCAACACATCCAGCACGGCCGCATCTTCGGCCAGGCGCAGCGGCACTTCCTGGGGCAGTACGACAATCCCGGTGCCCAGGCTGATATGTCGCGTGCGCTGGGCAATGGCGGCCAATAACACCAGCGGCGCGGGCAGGCGCCCGTGTTCACTGGCGAAGTGGTGCTGCGCCACCCAGCCGCTGTCGAAACCCAGTTCTTCAGCGACTCTGAACAGTTCCAGGGTGTCGCGATATACCCTCGGATCAAATTGCGGGCTGTAGACCCGGCTCAAAAAGCCCAGGGAAAAACCGCCACTCATGGCTTCACCTCACGGGCCAATTGCTTTTGCAACGCGGGTCCGGCGTTGATGGATTCCGGCAGGCCACTGAACGGGCTGATGGTCAGGTAGCCCTTGTTCAGCCACACCGCCTCATCGTTTTGCTGCGCGGCAGTCGCGGCGGGGCTGTATTGGAAGCCGATGCCCGGTTTGCCCGGCAGGTTGAATTGCTTGAGGTCATCGCTGTAGCGCGCTTCGAAGCCCACGTAACTGCCCACACGGGTGAGTTTCACGCCCTTGATCTGCGTGCCCTTGGGCAGGTTCATATTCAAGCCCAGTCCCGGCGGTAGCAGGGCTCCGTCGGGTTGGCGATGCCGGTCGAGGGTGTCGACCAGTTTTGCCACCAATTGGGCGGCGCGCTGTGGGTCTTGCTCCTTCAGGTCGGTGCTCACCGCCAATGCCGGAATACCCGATTGCAACGCCACGCTGGCCGCATTGAAGGTGCCGGAAGCCATATTGATCGCCCCAAGATTATTGCCGGGGTTGGGGCCGACGATCACCAGGTCGGGGTGGGGCAGCACCTTGTCCAGGCCCATCAGCAGGGCCATCACCGGCGTGCCGCTGATTTCGATCTGGACCTCTTTGCCGGCGCATTCGGGACTCTGGCACACGCCTTTATCGGAGGTGCTGATGTAGTAGCTGTCGGGGTAGGCTGGGTCGGTGTCGTGGCCGACCGTGACTTCGCGTCCGAAAAAGAACGCGCCGCCGCGTGCACTCTGGTCACTTTGCGGCGCGGCAATCTTCACGGTGTGCCCCTGGGCTTTCAGCTGGGTGTAGAGTGCGCGAATGTTCGGATGCTGATAGCCGTCGTCATTGCTCAGCAAGATGTTCAAGGCGAAGGCTTTGGGGGCGATCAAGCAGGCGAAGGCGAGCATCCAGGTGCTGCGTTTCATGCCCTCTCTCCCGTAAAGCGGTTGTCCGGGCGCGGCAGGCCGAGGTTTTCGCGCAGGGTGGTGCCCTCGTATTCCTGGCGAAACAGCCCACGCGCCTGCAGCAACGGAATCACCTGATCGACGAACACGTCGATGGCGCCAGGGAAGTAGGGGAAGAACACATTGAAGCCATCGCAGGCGCGTGCCTGGAACCATGTCTCGAAGTGATCGGCCACGTCCTCGGCGGTGCCTATCACCGGGTTGCCGCCCGCCAGGCGCAGGTACAGTTGGCGGATGCTGAGGTTTTCCGTGCGCGCCAGTTCCAGCACCTTGTCGCGACGGCTGCCACGTTGGCCCACCGGTGTATCCGGCAACGGGCCGTCAAGGTCATGGCCGGACAGGTCGATGTCATCGCCGAGGGTATCGGCTAGCAGGCGCAGGCCCAGCACTGGGTCGATCAGGGCCTGGAATTCCTTGAACAACGCCTGGGCCTGTTCGCGGGTGTCGGCGATAAATGGCGTGACGCCGGGCAGGATCTTGACGTGGTCCGGGTTACGACCCAGGGCGGCGGCACGGGCCTTGATGTCCTGGTAGAACACCTGGGCGTCTTGCTGATGATGGGCGTGGGCAAAAATCAGCTCGGCCACACGGGCGGCGAGCTGTTTGCCCGGCTCCGATGCACCGGCCTGCACCAGCACCGGGTGGCCCTGGGGCGGGCGCGCCACATTCAGTGGGCCGCGCACGGAGAAATGCTCGCCGCGGTGGTTGAGGGTGTGCAGTTTGGTCGGGTCGAAATACTCGCCGCTGGCCTTGTCGCGGGTGAAGGCGTCGTCGTCCCAGCTGTCCCACAGGCCCTTGACCACGTCGTGGAACTCTTCGGCGCGCTGGTAGCGGTCGCCGTGGTCCACATGGTGTTCGCGGCCGAAATTCCAGGCTTCATCGGAGACGACCGAGGTCACCAGGTTCCAGGCGGCGCGGCCTTTGGACAGGTGGTCCAGGGAGGCGAACTTGCGCGCGATATGGTACGGCTCGTTGTAGGTGGTGGTCGCGGTGGCGATCAGGCCGATCTTGTGTGTGACGGCCGCCAAGGCCGACATCAAGGTCAGCGGTTCGAAGTGCTCGGCACGGGCGGTACGGCTGAGCGCGTCGTGATGATGCCCCCACAGCGCAACCACGTCGGCGATGAACAGGGCGTCGAACTTGCCGCGTTCGGCGGTTTGGGCGATGTGCTTGAAGTGCTCGAAATCCAGGCTCGCATCGGCCTGGGCCAGTGGGTGGCGCCAGGCGGCGACGTGATGGCCGCTGTTGGCGAGGAAGGCCCCCAGTTTGAGTTGATCGGTACGGCGGGTCATGGACAGGCTCCCATTTGAGTCAGGCAAGGGGCCGGCGAACCGGCCCGTGGAGCGGGATCAGAAGTTGTAGGTCACGCCGGTGTACCAATAGCCGCCGGTGGTGCCGTACGGCGAGAAGTTGCCGTAGGGGAACGCGCCGGAGCTGCTGGCCAGCTTTGTGCGCTCCGGGTACTGGTTGAACAGGTTGTTGGCACCGGCATTCAGGGTGATTGCCGGGGTCAGGTGGTAGTCGATGTTCAGGTCAGTGATCCACGCCGGCGAGAAGGTGCGGTCGAAGGCTTCGGCGGTGCCGTACTGGGTGTATTCGCCGTAGCGGGTCAGGTTCAGGCCCAGTTCGAGTTTTTCGTAGGTCCAGGTGGTGCCCAGCAGCAATTTGGATTGCGGCAGGCCGTACTTGAGGTTGCCCTGGCGCTGGCGGTCATAACCACCGGTTGGGCCGAGGGCTTGCTGGGCCACGCTGGAGGCGTGGATGTCGTCGATCTGCGTGGTGTTCCAGTTGAAGCCCAGGGTATAGCGCAGGTTGCCGTAAGCACCGATGCTCTGGCGGTAGTCGCCCACCAGGTCGACGCCGCGGGTGGTGGTGTCGAGGGCGTTGGTGAAGTAGGTGACGGCCTGGTTCGGGTTGAGGCCGGCGGCGGCGAGGATCGCGCTAATCTGAGGCGTGCCGCCCAGGTAGCCGGTTTGCGCGATACGGTCCTTGATTTTGATCTGGTAGGCATCAAGGGTGATGCTGGTGGCATCCGTCGGTTGCAGAGTCAGGCCCAGGCTGAAGTTGGTGGACTTCTCAGGTTTGAGAGTCTCGGCACCGAGCGCCTTGGCCACGTCGGAGTTGACTGCAACGTTACGGTAGTCGAACAGCTGGCCGTTGACGCTGGTTTGCGAGGTGGAGCTGTAAATCTGCTGGGCCAGTGAAGGCGCACGGAAACCGGTGCTGAAGGTGCCGCGTACTGCCAGGATCGGTGTGAGTTGGTAGCGGGTGGAGAACTTGCCGTTAGTCGTGGTGCCCGAGCCATCGTTGTAGTGCTCGTAGCGACCGGCCAGGTCGACGTGCCATTTATCGGTGAAGTCCTGGCCGATCTCGCCATACCCGGCGAGGCTGGTCCGGCCTTTTTGCGCAGCATCCTGCGGGGTGGTACCGGCACCGGAGATGGTGCCCGGTGCGATCAGGCCACCGCTGGCTCCGGTGGTGAAAGGGCCGCTGGCGTAGGAGGCGAGGTCACCCTTGCCGATCTTGTAGTTCTCGTAGCGTTGCTCCAGGCCCCAGGAAATCTGCGTGGGTTTGTGCAGGCCGAGTTCAAATGCGCGGGTCAGATCGAGGTTGTTGGTCCATTGGCTGAAGGTCTTGACGCCGGTGTCCACCGAGGTCGGCGAGTCCGGGCCGTAGCTCAGGTTGTAGGTGTGACGCAGGGTCGCTTCGGCGTGGTCCTGGCCATAGGTGCTGGACAGGTCATAGTCCCAGCCGGCGAGTTCGCCCTTGCCGCCAAACGCTACCTGGAAGTCATTTTCGATAAAACGCAGGGTGTCTTCGATGCCTTCGGGGAAGGGGGTGCGGATGCCATCGAAACTGGCGGGCTGGTGGAAAGCCAGCGGTTTTTCCGAGTTGCGGCGGGTGTAGGTGGAGAATGAGTAGAGCGTGAGGGCATCGTCCACCGGCAGCTCGGCGTTGTAGCCGAAACTGAAGTTGCGCGCTTCGGGCAGGCCGGTGCCGTAGTAGGTGTGCTGCAGGCTGGTGTTGCCGGCGGAGTCGGTGTACGGCGCGTTGTCGGAGCGGTCGGAGATCTTCTGTTTCTTCACGTCCAGGGCGAGGTTGAGGAAGCCGTCATTGGGCAACGCCAGGCCGATATTGCCGGTTTGCCGCGCGGTTTCGCCGTCGCCGTTCTCATAGTTCTGGCCGTAGCTGGTGGATAGGCTGCCGCCGTGGTCGGTCTGCTTGAGCACGATGTTCACCACTCCACCGATCGCATCCGAACCGTACTGGGCCGAGGCGCCGTCGCGCAGCACTTCGACGTGATCCACCAGGGCGGTGGGGATCATGTCCAGGTCGACTGGTTGCGAGCCAGAGTTGAGGTAGGTGCCGTTGTTGAGCAGCGCGCTGTTATGGCGGCGCTTGCCGTTGACCAGTACTAGCACCTGGTCGCCATTGAGGCCACGCAGGCTGATCGGGCGCACCACCGAGGTTGAGCCGAAGCCCGACGACGCCGGCTGGTTGAGGGACGGCAGCACTCTGCTCAAGGCGCGGGTCAGGTCGCCCTGGCCGGTAGCGAGCAGTTGTTTGGACGAGATCACATCCACCGGTGCGGTGCTCTCGGCCAGGGTGCGCGCCTGGCCACGGTTGCCGATCACCACAACGGTGTCCAAGGGGTTATCGCTGGCCGGCGCGTCGGCGGCGAGAGTCAGGCTGCTGTAGCTGGCGGCTTCGTACAGGGCAATAAACAACAACGTGTGGGCGAAGGCCTTACTGGGTCGGCGACCTGTGGCGCGTGATGCATTCATGATGGGAAATACTCCAGTGGTTTAAGGTGTTGGGCCTTGATAGAGGACGGCTTGTTGAGTTCAAGCTCTGGTGGGAAGGCTGGAGAGCAAGGGCTGTGCCATCTGTTAAAAATGTTTAAAAACATAGGCTTATTGCGTAGTAAGCGGGGGTGCTGGTGTTTTTTTAACAGGCCGAAGGGCAGGGTGTTGGTTTTTGTGCAGGGGCTTTCATCGGCAACCGGGTATTGAGCCGTAAGGCTTGGGTGGTTGTGCTTGGCACACGACTTGCTCTCCCCACGCAACACCCTGAACCCAAGGAAGCTATTTCTGTATGCCTAGACCCGGCCCGCGCAATGCCCTCACCGATATCCCAGGCCTCACGGTCGGCCACGCCACGGACCTGCGCGTCGACACCGGCGTCACAGTGATTCGCCCCAATGGTTTCTGGACTGCCAGCATCGACATTCGCGGCGGTGGCCCTGGCGGGCGTGAAACCGCCGCCTTGGAGCCGGAAAACATGGTCGGCCAACTCCACGCTCTGGTTTTCGCCGGCGGCTCGGTGTTCGGCCTGGGCGCGGCGGATGCCGTGGCGGCAAAACTGTCTCAGGACGAGGTGGGCCTGCACTTGAAACCCGGCGCCCCGGCAATCCCCATAGTGCCCGCCGCCGTGTTGCACGACCTGGCCAACGGCGGCGACAAGGACTGGGGCCTGGACCCGCCTTACCGACGCCTGGGCTTTGAAGCGCTGGCCAATGCTGGAGAAGATTTCGAGTTGGGCTCGGTGGGCGCCGGCCGTGGCGCCATGGCCGGTGTATTGAAAGGCGGGCTGGGTACCGCCTCGCTGGACCTGGGTGACGGATTGATCGTCGCCGCACTGGTCGTCGCCAACCCCATTGGCTCGGTGTACATGCCCGACGGTAAAACGTTCTGGGCATGGCCCTGGGAAGTCGCGGGGGAATTCGGTGGCCGGCGGCCTGAAGCCGAGATGGACTGCAGCGACCCGATGCCGGAGTTGTCACGCCTGGGTTCGATGGGCCGCCTGCAAGCCGGGGCCAACACGACGCTGGTGGTGGTCGCCAGTACCGCTCGGCTCACTGTGGCTGAGTGCAAGCGCGTGGCGATCATGGCTCAGGACGGAATTGCCCGTGCGGTGCGTCCGGCGCATTTGCCGTTTGATGGGGACACTGTATTTGCCTTGGCGTCGGCGGCGGTTGAGTTGACCGATGGCCCACGGCGGCAGGTGGAGATTGGTTGTATTGGCTCGGCGGCTGCGGATTGCGTGGCGCGGGCGATCGCCAGAGGGGTGTTCAGTGCCAGGGGCTAGCCACTATCCACTTTAGGAACCGGCTCGCCGGCGACGGCGGCGGTTTAGCTTGCGCCTGTGTTAACTGACAGACCGCTAACGCCGACAAGCCGGCTCCTGCTGCTCAGGTGAAAGGTGATAGGCGCGTCTGTGCCTTTGCCGCCAGCTCCGGCAACTTCAACGCCTCATACACCCGTACCAAACTCCGATTCGTCGGCACATCCCACCCGTCATACCGGCGCCGCAATTCCAGTGTCTGCTGCGCCCCCAACCAATCCCCGGCCTTCACTCGTGCATCCAGCTCCACCAGGGCAAACAGATCGCGCTGTGCGTGGCTGCCACCAATCTCATTCAGCCGGGGAAGGGCGATCGTCAGTTGCGCCAGCGACTGTTGCCAGTCGCCACGTGCATGGGCCAATAAGCCCTTCGCCAACGGCAGGGTCACTTCGCCCCACACCGGCCGTGCGTCAAAGCTGTACTGGCGCAACGTCGCCAGCAACCTATCCGCCTCCGGCTTGCCCGCCCGGGCCAAGCCATACAGGTACTGCACGCTCAGGAACGGCTGTACCGTATCGCAGACCCGGCGTTGCAGGTACGGTGCCAGCGCCTGCCAGCGCTCGCCCACATCGATGCCGGCCAGTTCCAATCGCGCGAGCAAGGACACGGCGCCGACCTGGTCCTGGGAGTATTCCGGGAGAATGCCCCACACGTGTTGGTCGTAAATCTCCAGCACGCGCTGATCCTCGCCCCGCGCCAGGTAGAACAACGCCAGGTGCCACCAGTTGTGGGTGTACATGAACGAGTTCAAACCGTCCCAGTGATGGGTCACGCTTTCCAGGAATACCGTGCCTTCCTCGATACGTCCCTGGGTCAGCATCACATGGGCCAGGGCGTGCTGGGCCCAAGGCTCCGAGGGTTGCAGGCGCAAGGCTTGCAGCGCGCTGGCTTCGGCGTCTTCAAGCAGGTGGCATTGCTCGTAGGCGAAGGCCAGCAGACCGTGGCTGTGGGCAATATCGGGTGCGCCAGCGGTGGCCTTTAGGCCGATGCGCAACAGGGCGGGCCAGTTGCCGCGGTTGAATTCCAGGTACTGGTTGAGCTTGGCGGCGAATAGGTCGCGGGGGTAGCGGTCGAGCAGGTTTTCGCTCAAATGCAGGACCTGATCGAGGTCGTCCTTGATCCAGGCTTGCAGCACGCCAAGGTACAGCTGAGCGCGCGGGTGAGCGGCGTGCGCCGCACGTTGGTGGTATTTTTCCGCCAGTGCCGGGCCCTCGGGCGACTCGCTGAACATCAGCAGCAAGCCGGCAAACGCATTGGCCAGCGCGGAGCCGGGATCGGCATCGGCGGTGGCAAGGATGCGTTCGGCACGGGGCTGGTAGCCGAGGAAGCCGCCTATGAAGTCGTCCAGCCCTTGGCGGGTGGTGGGGTCGGTGGTGTCGATGGGGTTGCCCAGGTAATCCAGTGACATAGTGGCGAGGCTCGTTTATTCAGATGACGGTTACAGGGGCAAACCTTGTGCCATCGACCAGCGATGAACCTCTGTGGGAGGGGGCTTGCCCCCGATAGAGGCGTGTCAGTTGGCTCATTCATTGATGACCGACCGGTATCGGGGGCAAGCCCCCTCCCACATTTGAAATGCTTTGCTGCTGCTTTTTGCACACTCAGGCGCAGCTCTGTGGTTTTTTCATCAGCGCGATCACCACCAACCCCAGCAATACCCGCCCAACCGGCCATGGCACAACGCTTGCAAAACCCTCGTTATATTTTTCAATTCGAGGAGACTCCATGCGCTCATTCTCTTTCCGCCGTGCCCTCACGTCCGTGGCACTGTGCACCACGTTGTTGGCCGGCCAGGCTCAAGCGCAACCCCAGGAGGGCGGGGTGCTCAACCTGGTGGCCCAGCCGGAGCCGCCCTCGCTGATGCACGGCGTAGTCAGCCATGTGTCGACCCAATACGTGAGCGGCAAGGTGCTCCAGGGCCTGCTCACCTTCGACACACACCTTGCGCCCAAACCGGTATTGGCCAAAGCCTGGACTATCTCCCCTGACGGCCTCACCTATACCTTCGACTTGCAGGACTGCGTGCACTGGCACGACGGTCCAGCGTTCACCGCCGATGACGTGGTGTTCAGCTTCCAGACCTTCTACCCCGAGGTGGACAAGCGCCTTGGCGGTATCATCACCGAGTACGTCGAGAGCATCACCGCCAAAGGTACGCTGCAGGTGGTCTTCCACCTGAAGAAACCTTTCGCACCGTTGCTTTCGGCCTTGGGCAGCGGCTTGCGCCCGGTGGTGCCGAAGCACCTTTACGAGAACACCGACTTTCGTAACAACCCCTATAACCTAAAACCGGTGGGTACCGGGCCGTTTGTGTTCGTCGAGTGGAAACGAGGCGCCTATATCAAACTGGCTAAGAACCCCAACTACTGGAAAAAGGGCCTGCCGCACCTCGACAGCATCATCTTCCATGTCATTCCTGATGCCTCTTCGCGTGCCGCCGCGTTCGAGCGTAACGACGTGCAAGTGCTGCGCAGCGGCGATGCGGATTACTCAGACCTTAAGCGCCTAACCGCCTTGCCCGATGTGCAGTCGTCGGAGAAGGGCTGGGAGTTGTACTCGGGTCTGGCCTTCCTGCAAATCAACACGCGCAAGCCACCGTTGAACAACCTCAAGGTGCGCCAGGCGATCCTGTCTGCGCTGAACCGACAGTTCATCGTCGATAACATCTTCTTCGGCTCGGGCAAGGTCGCCCAGGGGCCGTTTGTGTCCAGCTCGCCTTACCACGATCCCCAGTTGCCGCAGTACGCCTATGATGTGAAAAAGGCCAAAGCGCTGATTGCCGAATCCGGCGTTGATGCCGGCGCGGTGCGCATTCGCCTGCTCAATGGCGAGAAGGGTGGTGCCTGGGAGCGCCTGGCCGAATACACCAAGCAGTCCTTGCAGCCCCTGGGTTTCAAGGTGCAGGTGGTGACGTCCGACGCGGCGACCTGGTTCCAGCGCGTGAGCGACTGGGACTTCGACCTGACCTACAATTTTATCTTCCAGATCGGCGATCCCTACCTGACCAGCGCCTATCTGTTCCGCTCCGACTACATACTCAAAACTTCTCCGTTCGCCAACGTCAGCGGCTACAACAGCGCAGAGGCCGATGCCTTGTGGGCGAAAGTCGCCGATACCCCGGAAGGCCCGGAGCGCAAACAGCTCTACAGCCAGCTGGAGAACCTGCTGAACACCGACCTGCCCATCGCACCGATCTTCGAAATGCGTTACCCGACGCTGTTTCACAAACAGGTGAAAAACCTGCTGCAGACCGCTACCAGCCTTAATGAGGACTACGAGAGCGTGTACCTCGAGGCCCTGACGCCATGAACGGCGTGTTGTATTTCAGCGGGCGGCTCGTCAAGGCGTTGCTGATGGTGGTGGCGGTGCTGGTGCTGAGTTTCCTGCTGATTCGACTGGCGCCGGGCGATCCTGCATTGCTGTTGGCCGGAGAGGCAGGAGTGGACGATGTGCAGTTTATCGAGCAACTGCGCCAGACCATGGGCCTGGATAAACCGTTGCTCCAGCAGTTGCTGATATACCTGGGCAATATCGTCCACCTGGACCTGGGTTATTCCTACCGAAATCAGACCTCGGTGTGGTCGCTGATCGCCGAGCGGTTGCCGGCGACGCTGGCATTGATGGGCTCAGCCTTTGTAGTTTCTTCCGTGCTCGGCGTGACCTTAGGTGTGCTGGCGGCGCGGGCACGGCAGAAGCGGCATTGGCTGGACGGCGTGATCTCCCATGGTGCTTTGTTGCTGTACGCGATGCCGCCGTTCTGGCTGGCGATGCTGATGATTTTGCTGTTCTCCGTCAGTCTGGATTGGTTGCCGGCGTTCGGTATGGAGACCGTGGGCCGGGACTTCTCGCTGCTGGATCGCCTGCGGCATCTGTTGTTGCCGTGCCTATCCCTGAGCGTGCTGTTTCTGGCTCTGTATATCCACCTCACCCGAGCCGCCGTGCTCGATGCTCTTGGTCAGGAATACGTACGCACTGCCCACGCCAAAGGCCTGTATCCACGGCGGATTCTGTATGTACATGTGTTGCGCAATGCACTGCTGCCGGTGGTGACTTTCGCTGGTTTGCAACTCGGCCAACTGGCCAGCGGTGCGTTACTGGTGGAGGTGGTGTACTCCTGGCCTGGCATTGGCCGCTTGATGTATGACTCATTGGCCCAGCGTGACTACGGTGTGTTGATGGGCGGCTTTCTGGTGATCTCGATTTTGGTGGTGGGCTTCAATGTGTTGACCGATGTGATTTGCCGTTTGCTCGACCCACGTATTGGCGCTGGAGGACAGGGCTGATGGCGGTGCTCACACGCTTTATTCACCAGCCGTCGGCGCTGGCCGGCGCGGTGTTTTTGCTGGTGTTAGCAGCACTAGCGACTGCCGCACCGTGGCTCACCAGTAGCTCGCCCTGGGAAATGAACACCCAGCCGATGCTACCGCCGTTCCACGATTCGGCGCACTGGCTGGGCAGCGATATGCTTGGCCGCGACCTCGGCAGCGGCTTGCTCTACGGCGCCCGTGTGTCCCTGGCCGTGGGGGTGTTGACCAGTCTGGCGACCTTGCTGGTGGGGCTGCTCGTCGGCGCTGTCGCCGGTTATTTTGGTGGATGGCTCGACGGCGCGCTGATGCGGATCGCCGAGTTCTTTCAGATCATTCCGCAGCTAGTGTTGGCGGTGATCCTGGTGGCGGTGCTGGAGCCGTCCCTGGGTTCCATCGTGCTGGCGATTTCGCTGGTAGCGTGGCCGGGCGTCGCGCGGCTAGTGCGCAGCGAATTCCTTACCCTGCGACAACGTGAGTTTGTGCAGGCGGCGCGGGTGCTGGGGCAATCGCCATTAGGCATCATCAGCCAACAAATCCTGCCCAATGCCTTGGCGCCGTTGTTGGTGACCATGACCTTTGTGATGGCCACTGCAGTTCTCACCGAAGCCGCGTTAGCGTTTCTCGGCCTGAGCGACCCTGAGGCCATGAGCTGGGGTTACATGATCAACGCATCACGTGGGCTGCTGCGGGATGCCTGGTGGATGAGTTTCTTGCCGGGGGTGGCGATTGTGCTGTGCGTGCTGGCCGTGAACCGGGTGGGCGAAGGCCTGCGCGTGGCCTTTGAACCGGGGAGGTCGCTATGACGTTGCTCAGTGTGGAAAACCTGCGTATCGCCTTGCCGGCCGGTGCCGACCGCAGTCACGCGCTGTATGACCTGTCGCTGCAATTGCGCAGCGGCGAATGCCTATGTGTAGTGGGCGAGTCCGGCTCGGGCAAGTCGATGTTGGCCAAGGCATTGTTGCGCCAGTTACCGACGCCGCTGAGCGTGGAAAGCGGGCGACTGGTGTTTCGTGATGAAGACCTGGCGAAGCTCAGTGAAACCGCGATGCGCCAGCTGCGCGGGCGAGATATAAGCATGGTGTTCCAGGAGCCCATGAGCGCGCTGAACCCGCTGCTGCGCGTGGGTGAGCAGATCGATGAAACCCTGCGCGCCCACGGGGTGAAATCGGCCCAGGAGCGTCGCCGACGGGTTGTGGAGTTGCTGGGTTATGTCGGCCTGCCCGAGCCTGAACGCCTGCGCCTGGTCTATCCCTTTGAGCTCTCCGGTGGCCAGCGTCAGCGCGTGGTCATCGCCATGGCGTTGGCGTTCGATCCCTCGTTACTGATCGCCGACGAACCCACCTCGGCGCTGGATGTGACCACCCAGGCGCAGATCATCGATCTGTTACGCAAGATTCAACAGGATAAGGGCATGTCGCTGTTGTTCATCACCCATGATTTCGCCGTGGTCGAGGCCATTGCCGACCGCGTGCTGGTGCTGGAAAAAGGTCAACTGGTGGAGCAGGGCAGCGCCCATCAAGTATTGCGCAAGCCTCAGGCGCTTTATACCCAGCAACTGCTGGCAGCGGTCTGGGCGCAACCTCGGGCCCCGCGCACGACGGTGGACGGGAGTGTGGTGCTCAAGGCCGAGCAACTCAATAAAGTGTTTCGCAGCAACAGCGGTTGGTGGCGCAAGCGTGCCACCCAGGCCCTGGCGCAGGTTCAGTTGACCCTGCGCGAGGGTGAAACCCTCGGCATTGTTGGGGAGTCAGGCTCGGGGAAATCCACTCTGGGGCGTTGCCTTGTTCGGCTGCTACGTGCTGACAGTGGTCAAATTCAATGGCTGGGTCAGGATGTAACGGCGCTTTCCGAAGGGCGTTTGCGAGCATTGCGTAGCGATGTGCAGATGATTTTCCAGGACCCGTTTGCCTCGCTCAATCCGCGCCAGACCGTCGGTCGTATCGTCATGACCGGCCCGCTGGTACAGGGGCACTCAAAGGCCGAGGCCGAGCGGCGCACGCGCTCATTTTTGGCGTTGGTTGGGCTACCCGCCACGGCGTTCGAGCGCTATCCCCATGAGTTCTCCGGTGGCCAGCGCCAACGTATCGGTATCGCCCGTGCCTTGGCTGTGGAGCCGAAAATACTCATCGCGGACGAATGCGTTTCCGCTCTGGATGCGCTGATCCAGGTACAGATTCTCGAGTTGCTTGAAGACCTGCAACGTCGGCTCAAGCTGAGCATTGTGTTCATCACCCACGATTTGCGAGTGGCCGCCAGACTGTGTGATCGCATTGCCGTGATGCAGGGCGGGCATGTGGTGGAGCAGGGGGAAGCGGCAACGCTACTGGTCCATCCGCAACACGCTTATACCCAGACCTTATTGCGTGGTTTCTCCAGAACCGTCCTCCCTTCGACAGTCACTCCTCAAAACCTTGAATTCAAAGAGGCTTGTCCCACTCATGGCTGATTTACACGCATTTTCTGATTTACCTCTGGTGCGGGGCGAGCGGGTGGAAATCCGTCCAGGACGGTACCTGAGCATCGCTTATCAACCAGGCACGCATCAGGCAGATACAGTCTTGTTCTTCGGGCATGGTGGTGGTGGTCACAAGGATCAATGGCGCGAGTTATGGCAGTCGTTGTCCGATCAGGGATACAGCCTGGTGGCGTGGGACCTGTTGGGGCACGGCGATAGTGAAAAGCCGCGCCAGCCGCAGGCCTATGCCTGGTCGGAACTGGTGGCAGATCAGCTGGAAATACTGAGCCGCTACGCTGCACGTCGGAATGTCCTGGTTGCACATTCCTTTGGTACCGGACTGGGGTTGAGTGCCTTGCTGGAGCTTCCACGCAGGTTGCCGCAGGTGACCATAGATGGCGCCCTGTTGCTAGGCACACAACTGCATCGCCCGTTGAGCCGTGGTGGTCTGATGTCTCTGCCTGCCTGGGTGTTGGAGCTGCTGCGGCCGTTGCTGGCCAAGGGCTTTCGTCAGCGTGCGTGGCACTCCGCAGCCGATCCCCGGCTGGTGGCCTACGAGGAAAACCTGACCCGTCGCAATCGTCTGTATGTGTTCAAGTCTCTACTGCAAAACGCCCAATGGCCCGACGCCGATGCCCTGGCCCGACTGACGTTGCCGACTTATGTGTTAGCGGGAGACAGCGACGGGCTGACGCCCTCCAGTGGGGGTGAAGCGCTCGCCCGACAGCTGCCAACGGGTAGCTTTGAGGTGTTGGAGCGGTGTGGTCATCAATTGATGTTGGAGCGGCCTGCGCAGGTGCTGGCGGCGTTCCAGAGGCTGATGAAAAAACTTGATCAGCGTCCAGGTTCGTCCGGTTGAGCTGGCTTCAGTTGATAAAGCGCGCAGCTGAGAAATGCACCGTTGGCGCTGACCAGGCGTTTGCTCCGGCTCGCCGACAACACGGCCACGCCTTCGAAAGCCCAATGCTCGAGAAAGGCGGTCTCCGACACTTTTATAACTATAAATTCATATTTTTTACTTATTGATACCTTTTAGTTATTTTTATTTTAATAATCAGACGCAGATAGACGGCGTGAGAAGGCTTAAGTTAATTCCAAAAAGATATTTATTTGTTCTTTTTAAGATCGATTAGCTTTATGTCTGTGGAAAGCGTTGCGCTCCCTGCGCGGCGCTTTTTTTGCTTCAGGACACGGTGTTCGGATCATGGCCTGAGGCTCAGCCAATTTTCTACTCTGGGGCGAGCGCGTTGCCCGCATCCAGGGGTCGCTTGCCCGGAGCTCCTGTGACACTTATTCAAACCTCTTTGGCAACTGCCCGGATCGACTCATCTCAACAGCGTGCGCAACCCTCCAGCGATCACGCCAATGAGGCCGATGTTGTGCTTGAGTTGCGAGACGTCACCAAAGCCTATCTGCGCAAAGGTTCGTCAGTGCTGCCGGCCGTCAGCAATGTCAGTTTGAAGGTGCGGCGCGGTGAAGTTTTGTGCCTGATGGGCACATCAGGAAGCGGGAAATCCACGCTGCTGCGGCATATCAATCGCTTGATTGAGCCCTCGAGCGGCGATGTCTTGATCGAAGGGCAGACCATCAGCGGTTTGAGCCACAAAGCTTTGCGCGACTTGAGATCGCGCCGCATCGGGATGGTGTTCCAGCATTTTGGCCTGTTGCCCCATCGTACGGTGCTGGACAACGTCGCGCTGCCCCTCGAATTGCGTGGTGAACCCGAGTCGATTCGTCATGCTGCGGCTATTCTGCAGTTGCGGGCGGTAGGTCTGGAGGGGTGGGGCGAACATTATCCCCATGAGTTGTCCGGTGGCATGCAGCAACGGGTTGGCCTGGCACGCGCATTGGTGACTGATCCCGACATTCTACTGATGGACGAGCCGTTCAGTGCGCTGGATCCGACCATTCGACGCGATCTGCAAAGTCATTTCCTGGCACTGGTGCATGAGCGCGGTATCAGCACATTGCTGGTCACCCATGACCCGGCCGAAGCCATACGCCTTGCTGACCGCATCGCAGTGCTGCGCCGAGGACGGCTGGTGCAATTGGGCACGCCCAAACAGTTGCTCGAGCATCCGGTTGACGCCGAAGTTGCGGACTTTTTCCGGGACTTCAATTCAACCCATACACCCCTTCACAGCGTCGACAGCGTTGGCCTTCAGCCCCCAGAAACCGCTCCTCGTGGGCCGCACGTCCAGCCCGGCTTGCGCGGGTGGCAGGCATTGTTGCTGGGGCCTGCTGCGCTTGCTGCGAGAGGCAAGGGCGGTTTGTTTTGGCTCGGCTTCGCCGTTGAGCTCGCAGCGCTAGCGGCACTGGCTCAGGGCATTGCCACTTCATCATGGCTGGCGATTCTGGCGGCGGTGATGGTGTTCGCGGCCAGTCGTTTCACAGCGCTCTCGTTGAGCCGCCAGCCTGTGCTACGCAACGTATCGGGTTGGGGGCTGCCTTTGGCTGTGCTGGTGGTCAGTCAGGCACTGGTGATCTGGCGCGTCGTCACACCTGACGCCACTGGTGTGTTGCTGCAGTTCCCGGTCAATCGCCAGGCCTTGCTGCTGGCGGCACAGAGCATTGATGAATTCATTGGCTGGTCGCAGGTGACGTTCGAGGGTGCATTCGTCGGCGTGATCGTTGCCGTTCGCACCGTCATCGAAGGCATTGAAAACCTCCTAGGTTGGTTGCCATGGCCGGTTTCGGCACTGACGCTGGTGTTTCTGGCGTGGCGTTCAGCTGGCTTGCCGCTGGCACTGACCAGCAGCGCAGCCTTGTTGTACATCGGCCTGTTTGGCTTTTGGGAGCGAACCATTGCCACGCTGGCGCTGGTCGGTTCTTCGGTACTGATTGCCCTGGTCATTGGCGTACCCACCGGCATCCTGCTGGCGAAGCGTCCGCTTTTACGGCGGGTGATTACGCCCCTGCTGGACGTCATGCAGACCCTGCCGACGTTTGTGTACCTGATTCCTGCCGTGGCGTTCTTTTCTGTCGGCAAGACCCCCGCCGTGATCGCGACCGTGATTTTCGCCCTGGCGCCGATGATTCGTCTGACGTCGCTGGGTATCCAGGAAGTTGCGAAGGATGCTGTCGAAGCGGCGGTGGCACACGGTGCCAGTCCTTGGCAGACCCTGATCAAGGTGCAACTGCCCTTGGCTCGCCGCTCGCTGTTATTGGGGATCAACCAGACCATCGTCATGAGCTTGTCGATGGTGGTGGTCGCTGCCCTGATCGGCGCCGGCGGCCTGGGTTATGACGTGATGACGGCGCTGCGCAACATCAAGGGCGGCGAAGGCGTGCTCGCCGGCGTGGCGATCGTCCTGTGTGCACTGATCCCTGACCGAATCATTCAATCGAGCTTGCGCAAGCAAGACCACCGGCACAACTAACTGAGAGATTTATCGTGAAGACACATCTGTCGCGTACCTTCGGTGCGGCCGCATTGCTGGCATCCTTGATTCTCCCGGCCACCGTCTTCGCCAAGGACAAAATTGTCATTGGCGAGCAGAACTGGACGGGGGCTATCGCCATTCAACACATCCTTGGTGAGGTAATCAAAAGCCGACTGGATGGCGATGTGTCGTATCTGGCCGGGGATGTCGCGGTGCTGTTCAGCGCAGCCGCCAAAGGCGATGGTTCGGTCGACGTACTGACCGATATCTGGCTGCCTAACCAGTCGGCAGCCTGGGCTAAATACGTCACGGGCGGCACCCGGTCCTTGGTGCCGAACACTCATCCGTATGCGGGCGAACAAGGGTTTTACATTCCCGGTTATTTGCAGGACAAGTACGGGGTCAAATCCATCTACGACCTGAAAAAACCTGAAGTGGCCAAGCTCTTTGAGCCACTGGGCGGCGGTAAGGCTGAGTTG